>JAQUAD010000034.1 GCA_028687425.1 Sideroxydans sp. | reverse complement strand
GATCCGGTCTACGGTGGCTTCGATGGCGGAGTTGACCAGCTCGACGATGATGACAAGCAGCACGCCGCCTATCATCAGTGCCTTGGCGATCATGCTCACAGGCAGCCACAGTGCAAGCGGCACGAGCACGAGGGTGAGCCACACTTCCTGGCGGAAGGCGTCTTCATGTTTGTAGGCGGCGCGGAAGCCGGCGAGCGAATAGCCAAAGGCGTTCCACAGGCGACGCAGACCGGTCTTGCCTTTGTGCGGGCTTTGCAGGGGTTGCTCTTGAGTCATTGTCATAAGCGTTCAGTTCGGGTCGGTAACTATACACAAAAAAGAACGCGCACCAGACTGCGTGCGCGCAAGGGAGGAAGTACCATGAAGAAAATCTTATGCCGCCTTTCTCAGGAAGTGCTTGGCATAGCGTGCGTTCATGCGTGACACCGGCATCAGGATGAACAGGTCGGCACAATTGAATTCCGGATCCCATGCCGGTTCGCCCGCGATGTAGGCACCGAGGCGCAGATAACCTTTGATCAGCGGCGGGATGGTGACTTCCAGATCCTGCTGCAGCGATTCCAGCGGCAGGCGGCAGTGCGGGAACACGGTGTATTCGGACGGTGCGGCGTGCAGCTTGTGTACCTTGTTGTACACGCTGGCCGCGTAGTGGCCGCCGTCGGCCATGCTGATGCTGGCGCAGCCGATCAGGTATTCGTGGTTGTGCTTGCCGATGTAGTCGGCCAGGCCGCTCCACAGCTGAGTGATGGTGGCGCCGTCGCGGTAGTCGGGGTGCACGCAGGAGCGGCCCACTTCCACCATGCGGTCGCGCAGGTTCTCCAGGCGCGAGAGGTCGAACTCGGTTTCGGAGTAATAACCGCCTGCCTGCACGGCCTGCTCGGGCGGCAGGATGCGGTAGGTGCCGACGACCTTGTCGTTGCCGTGGTCGCGCACCAGCAGGTGGTCGCAGAATTCGTCGAAGCGGTCGATGTCCAGGCCGGGCTCGGCGCTGGGCAGGTTGGCGCCCATCTCCTCGCCGAACACCCTGAAGCGGATGCGCTGCGCTTCGGCGATCTCGGCCACCGAGCGCGCCATGTTGAAGGTGAGGCGGCGCGTGCTTTCCTGTTTCTGCTGCTGACGGATCAGATCTAACATCTTGCTAACTCCTATCGTGTCGATGGGAGCAGGTTAGTGTCCGAATGTTGCGCGGGAGTTAACGCAATATGAAGCTTGTGTGACTCGGCGCGCTGCAAGGCGTCCGAGATCGATGCGTGTGCATGTTGAGCCAGCTCGCGGCGCTCGAAGCCGACGGCATGCAGGGAGGGCATAGGCAGCAGACGCACATGCAACTCGCGGGTATTGAGCAGCGTCCACAGCGAGGAGCCGAAGGAAATGTCGTCGATGTAGGCGGCGGCGGTGCTGCGTGTGCCGCAGTTGTCTTCGTAGCGGATGGCGATGGGGTGCAGCGGTACTTGCGCATCGATGGCGGGTTGCAACAGCGAGGCGTGGAAATGCGCGACCTGTGCGCCGTCGGTGCTGGTGCCTTCCGGGAAGACGGCGAGGCATTCGCCTTGCTGCATCAGTGCGCCGAGTTGCTGGTTGATGCGCGCCGCGGCACGCGCATTGCCGCGTTCGATGAACAGGGTGTTGGCGCGTGCGCACAGCCAGCCGATGGCGGGCCAGCGCCGCACTTCGGATTTGGCGACGAAGCGCATCGGCACGACGGCGTTCAATACGAAGATGTCCAGCCAGGAGATGTGGTTGCTGACGATGAGGCCGTTACGCACGGCGGAGATATCGACTGCGGCCAGCTGCACATTGAAGATGGCGAGCAGATCGGCCGACCAGTTCTGCAGGATGCGGCGGCGCATGCGGGCCGGTAGCCGGGGATAGACCACGGCCATGAGCAGGCCGTAGCCGATGTGCAATGCGAGGCGGGTCGCCCGAAACATGGCGATGATTTTGCGCAGCATGAGGTTTTAGTCCAGCGAGCAGATGCACAGGGTGCAGAAGAAGGCCAGCGTGGCATTGAAGCCGCGCGTCATCAGCAGGCCGGGGATGCTGATGTGGTCATGTGCATGCTTTGCCGACAGGCGGTGGACGCTTCGCTTCATGTCATCTCCTTCGCTTGGGTGGGAGGGGTGCGCAGTTCTACAAAGAGGCTGTTGCCTTGTGTCTTCTTCGCCATCTTCTTGGCATCGGTCATGGCGGCGGAGACTTCGTGGTGCGAAGGGAACTGGCCCGCTTCGACCTTGATCGCGCCGATGGACAGACTGCTGAGCGGGTGGAACTTCACCGTGCCGTCGCGGCCTTCGCTGGTGTAGCCGCCGGCGGCCAGATGGTCTTCGCGGAACATCAGCGAGGCGGCCTGCTCGAACGAGCGCAATGCCTGTTCGCAGCGCGTCTGCCAGTCGCGGCTCTGCATCAGCAGGATGAAGTCGTCGCCGCCGATGTGGCCGATGAAATCCAGCTTGGGGTCGCAGGCCCAGCTCAGCACGCGGCCGGTGAGCTGGATCATCTCGTCGCCCTTGCGGTAGCTGTAGGTGTCGTTGAAGGGTTTGAAATGGTCGAGGTCGCAGTAGCAGGCGACGAACGGCGTTTCGGCTTGCAGCAGGCGGCCGATGTGTTCGTTGATCGGCACGTTGCCCGGCAGCAGGGTGAGCGGGTTGGCATAGCGCGCGGCTTCCAGCTGCATCTGCGTCAGTTCGCGCAGCAGGCTCTGTCCCGAGGCGACGCCGATGTAGCGCCCGCTTTCGGTGATGATGAATCCGTCCGCGAAATGCCGGTCGTCGGATTCGGCCAGGAAGTGGCTGAGTTCCTGGATGGGCATGTTCTTTTCCACCAGCAAGGGCGCGTTCTGGATCAGCTCCTTGCAAGGTTTCCTGCCATGCAGTTCGCGCTGAAAAGGCTTGGCGAAGCGGTCGATGAACTGGTAGCGCTGTATCAGGCCCGTCGGCTGGCCGTTATGCACCACCGGAATGGCGCGCAGCGATGGGTCGGCGTTGAAGCGGTCTATGATCTGATCGATCAGCATGTCGGGTTGTACCGGTTCGATGTAGCTCAGCAGCTTGTGCGCAGTGGACTGGGCGTGCTGCGGGCAGGACGGGCATGACGAATCCGGGAAGATGGAAATGCTGGAGGCGTTGATGATGCGGCTGGTTTCGGTGGAGGCATGCAAGGGCGGCGTGGGGCTGGGGCGTGAGATGAAGTAGCCCTGGCCAAGCGCGATGTCGAGATCCTTCACGACCTTGAGTTCGGCCTCGGTCTCCACGCCTTCGGCAATCACCTTGGTGCCGCAGCTTTCGGCGATGCTCTGGATGGATTTGAGGAATTGCAGCTTGATCGGGTCGCGGTCCACGCCCTGCACGAAGTGCATGTCGATCTTGATGTATTCGGGGCGCAGTTCCGACCACAGGCGCAGGCTGGAAAAGCCCTCGCCCAGGTCGTCGATGGCGATCTTGAAGCCCATGCCGCGATAGTGCAACAGCGCGCTGCGCATGGCGTCGAAGTCGAAGGTGGGCTGGTTCTCGGTGATCTCGATCACCACGCGCGACGGGTCGATGTCCAGCTTTTCCAGAAAAGCCAGCGTTTGTCCGTTGCGGAAACTGGGCTGGGTCAACGTCTGCGGACTGACGTTGAGGAACAGCAGGCCGGGCAGATCCTGCTGGGCGAAACTTTCCAGCACGGTTTGCCGGGCGAGCATTTCGATCTCCAGTGCCAGACCTTCGCGTTCGGCGGCGCTGAACAGGTTGGCGGGCGAGTGCAAAGCGCTGTTGGCCGGGCCGCGGATCAATCCCTCGTAACCCAGGAATTCGCCGCGTTTGAGGTCGATGATGGGCTGGAGCAGTGCGCTCAGGTTGCGTCGGGCCAGTATTTCCTCAAGCGGTGACATGGCTTGCTCCTTATTGTCTTGGGCCAGCAGCAGGTCGGCCATGAACTGCGCGCGCGGTGCGCGCGGGAATGCGTGTTGCTGGACTGGGGGGAGGACGGCGAACATGGCGTGCCTCTAATCTTTAAGTTGTCAGGGCGCGCAGATTAGCGCCGCAGTGTTACGCTCAGATGACGGCTTTGCCATGCGCCCAAGGGGGTTACAATAAGCCCCGCTTCGTCGTCGCCTACATTCCCGAGGGTTAGCGCATGATCGTTCCGCAGTTGCTGCAAAATTTATCCAAGCGTTTGAATAGTCGTGGTTTTTCCGTATTGCTTTCGGCGCTGTCCGTACTGTTCGTGCTGGCCCTGTATTACACGCAGAATCCCTTCCTGGAAGCATTCGAGGCGCGTACCTACGACCTGCGTTTCCGCGAGATGCGTGGCGCCATCCCGCTGGAGCCCAGCATCGCCATCATCGCCATCGACGACAAGAGCATCGCGGAGCTGGGGCGCTACCCCTGGACGCGCAGCCAGTACGCGCGCCTGCTGGAGCGGACAAAGGCAGCGCAGGCCAAGGCGGTGATGTTCGATGCCTTCTTCCCCGAGCGCGAGGACATGGTGAACGATCAGGCGTTCTCGGCGGCGATGCAGAAGGCGGGCAACGTCACGCTGGCGCAATTGTTCGAATACGGTGCGGACGGAGCAGTGAAAGGCGTGACCCGCTCCCTGCCGGAGTTCGAACGCGCGGCGGCATCGACCGGACAGATCAACCTGTTCCCGGACGAGGATGGCGTGAACCGCCGCGTGCCCTTGCTGATCAAGGCGGACGGCAAGCTGCATCCTGCGCTGGGCATGACGGCGGCGATGATGGCGCTGGGCGTGAAGGATTTTTCCGCCGAGGCTTTCGATGTGGTGGTGGGTGACAGGCATATCCCGGTGGATGGGCAGTATGCGATGTGGATCAACTACACCGGCCCGCCGGGCGGTTATCCGCGCTATTCCTTCACGGATGTGGTGCACGGCCGGGTGCCGAACGAGGCGCTGAAAGGCAAGGTGCTGTTCGTCGGCGCGACGGCGCTGGGTGTGTACGACATGCGGGTCACACCATTCCACGGCAACACGCCGGGGGTGGAGATCCACGCCACGGTGGCGGACAACATCATCAGCGGCCGTTTCATCGAACAGGGCGGGCCCGAGGCATTGCTGGACATGTTGTTCATCGTGCTGATGGGGCTGATGGCCTATTTCCTGACGACGCGACTGAAACTGTACGGCGCCATCCCGGCGACGGTACTGTTGCTGGCGGTTTACATCTGGTTCGCCTACGACATGTTCGTGGGCGGGCAGTGGATCAATATTATCTATCCGACCCTGTCCGCGATCCTGGCGCTGCTGGTGGGCGGCAGCTTCCGCTATCTGGTGCTGGAGCGCAGCGCGCGCGAGATGCGTTCCATGTTCTCCAGTTATCTGTCGCCCAAGCTGGTGGCGCGACTGGAGAAGGATCCCGATGCGGCGAAGATCGGCGGCGATACCAAGGATGTGACGGTGCTGTTCACCGACATCAAGGGTTTCACCACGTTCAGCGAATCGCATCCGCCGCAGGTGGTGGTGTCGCGCCTGAACGAGTATCTGGGCGAGATGGTGAAGATCATCGAGCAGCATGACGGCACCATCGACAAATTCATCGGCGACGCGGTGATGGCTTACTGGGGTGCGCCGCTGGCCCAGCCCGACCATGCGCGGCTGGCGATGGAGTGTGTGAGCGCGATGGCCGCGCGCATGGGACAGCTGAAAGTGAAATGGGAAAAGGAAGGGCTGGAACCATTTGCGATACGCGGTGGTCTGCAGTCAGGCGAGGTGGTAGCGGGCAACGTGGGCTTCGCGGGCAAGAAGATGGAGTACACGGTGATCGGCGATACGGTGAATCTGGCCTCGCGCCTGGAAAGCACGGCCAAGTACTACGGCATCACCTATCTGGTGGGCGAACACACCTGCCAGCAGGCGCCGGATGCCTGCCCTTACCGTGAATTGGACAAGATCAGGGTGGTCGGCAAGCATTTACCCGTTACAATTTACGAGCCTCAGGTCGGCCCGGATGCGTTGAACAGCGGGCAGCTGGCGCGCTTCAATGCGGGGCTCGAACTTTACCGTCAACATGACTGGGCGGCCGCACAAGCCGAGTTCGCCGCCTTGATGGCAGAGCGGCCCGAGGATAAACCGAGCCAGATATACGTTGAACGCTGCATCTACTTTGCGGCGCACCCCCCGGCAGAAGACTGGGACGGCGTTTTCAATCGGGCGGAAAAATAACGCGGCCGCCAGTGTCGCGGATCACATCAACAGGATTTGGATAGGTGGATACATGCGTAATTTGCTGATTGCATCCCTGATAGGGCTTGTTTCATTTAACGCACAGGCAGCGTTGAACGACAACGGACTTGCCAACGGTTTCATCAAGGCCGATTTCAAGCGCGAGATAGCCGCTCCGAAGTTGGGCAAGCTGCTGGCCGCAGGCGATGGCCTGCTGTTTGTGGCGCGCCAGGATGGCGTGGTCGATGCGATGGATGCAAGCGGCAAGGTCGTGTTCACGCTACCCGCCAAGTCCGGCGAAGTGGAGCTTCTGAAGCGTCCGCAAGCTGCAGCGGTCACAAAAGATACCTTGTATGTCGTGGATAGCGACACCGATCAGGTGGTGATGTACGCGTTGCCGGGCGGCAAGTTCAAGGGACGTTTCGGCGCCAAGGCGGGTGGCTTCTTCGGCGGTGACGATCAGGCGCTGGATGCGCCGCGCGGCCTTGCGGTGCACGAAGGCGTGGTCTATGTGGCGGATACGGGCAACAAGCGCATCCAGATGTTCGGCGTGAACGGGGTGTTCATGCATACGCTGGCCTTGCATGTGCAAGGTAGCGGCGAGAACGGCAGGGAATTGCCCTGGCAGTTGAAGAAGGCGGCGGATATTGCGCTGGACGACATCGGCCGCATTTATGTGCTGGACAGCGATGAGAACCAGATCAAGGTCTACGACGCCAGCGGCCTGTATTTGAGTTCCATCAAGGATGTGGGTTCTCCGGTCGCGCTGGCCGTGGCCGAGGATGGCGTGTATGTCGCGGATGAACGGAAGCAGGTCGTTTACAAGTTCGACTTCGAGGGCAAGCTGAGTTTTCCGTTCGGCTCCAGGGGCGAAGGCAAGTCGCAGACCAAGAAGCTGTCCGGGCTGGCCGTTGAAAAAGGACAGCAGGTGTACCTCGGCGATGCGGGTAAAGCGCTGATCAATCAATTCCAGACCATCTCCGGCGCGCGCATGGAGCCGGTGCCCAAGGCAGCCGGTCGTGCTTCCGTGCTGTGGCAAGGCAGCATGCCGGTGGAAGCGATGCAACTGGCCGGCGACGGCAAAGGGTCGGTGTATGCCATCACCAAGGCAGGCAAGGAGGGCAGCGCACTGCTCAAACTGACGGATGGCAAGGTCGCGGCGACCATCAAACCGGCCGATATGGAGCTGGCCGCAGTGACGGTGGATGCGAGCGGGGCGTTGTGGGTGCTGGATAAAAAGAAGAAGCGTTGCGTGAAATTGGGTGAGGACGGCAAGGAGCTGGCTTCCTTCGGCAGCAGCGGCAGCGGCGCCGGACAGTTCAGCAACCCCGCTTCCGTGGCAGTCGCGAGCAGCGGCTTGGTGTTCGTGGCGGATCGCGGCCACCGCTCGGTGCAAGTGTTCCGCGCCGATGGCGTGTATGTGAACAAGCTGGGCGGCAATATCAGCAATCCGCTGGCGATCGGCATCGACCCGCAGGATCGCTTGTTCGTGCTGGATGGCAGCCGCAGTAGCGTGCTGGTATTCACGCCGAGCGGTGAACTGTCGCATGAGTTCGCCAGACCCAAGGAAGGTAGCCTGTTCACCAAGCCGCTGGATATGGCGGTGACCGCCGACGAGGTGCTGGTGCTGGACGGCAATCAGGTGAAGGCCTTCGACCACAAGGGCAAGCTGTTGCGTGTGTTCGGTTCTAAGGAGACGGGTATCGCCAATCTGGGCGATCCGGTGGCATTGGCCAGCAGTGGCGGCAGTACGCTGTTCGTGGCGGATGGCGCGGGCAAGCGCGTCGAATCGCTGTCTGTGTTGTACAAGCCGCAGCAGCCTTCCAACTTCATGGCGCATGGTCATGTCCATGCCATTGATCTGAGCTGGGACAAGCCGGCAGCGTTCTACGTCAAGGCGTTCCATATCTATCGCTCCAAGAGCGAGAACGCCGGCTATGTGCAGGTCGGCAGCAGCGAGACAAATTCCTATTCCGATGCGGGGCTGGATGCGGATGCACGCTATTTCTATCGCGTAGTGGCCGTCTCCGACTTCGGTTACGAGGGCGCGAGCAGCAATGCTTCCAGCGCGGTCACCGAAAAATTCACGCCGCCGGCCTTGCCCGAGGTAAAAACCGAAATGACGCCCTGGCAGGCGAATCTGAAATGGGAGGCGGTCGATCCGCAATACTTCGCCGCTTATCGCATCTACCAGAAGGACGGTGATGCCATGGCGCAGATAGGGGAGGTGACGACACCGGAGTTCACCAAGGATGCCTTGCAGCCGGACACGAAATACACCTTCTATGTCAGCGTGCTGAGCACCGACCAGACGGAATCGGAGAAGCTGCCGGTGGAGACGACGACCTTGATCTTCAACCGTCCGCCATTGGACATCGAGGTGGTCAAGCTGGAAAACATATTCTCCAACTCTTACAAGATGTATGAACAGAACGGTATCGGCACCATCCGTTTGACCAACAATACCGACAAAAAAATGGAGAAGATCCGCGTCAGCTTTCTGCTGAAGAATTTCATGGATTTCTCGACCGAGAACAAGATCCTGAAATTGATGCCGGGTTCCAGCGAGGAGCTGCCGTTGAAGGCGGTGTTCAATAACAGCATCCTGACCATGACCGAGGACAGCTCGGTGCAGGCGCTGATCGAGGCCAGTTATTTTGATAACGGCAAGAAGGTGACTTACAGCCATAACGCCACGGTCAACGTGTACGACAAACACCGTCTAACCTGGGACGAGCGCGGGCGCTTCGCGGCCTTCGTGACACCCAAGGACCCGCCGGTACTGAATCTGGCGCGTTCCATCGTGGGCGAATACCGCGAGACCAAGGATGAAGCGCAACTGGCAGCTGCTTTGTTCGACGGGCTGAGTGTATTCGGTCTGACCTATATCCAGGATCCGAGCAATCCGTACCAGATCAGTTCCGGCAAGGAGAATACCGTCGACTACATCCAGTTCCCGCGCGAGACGCTGGAACGCAAATCCGGCGATTGCGACGATCTGGTGGCGGTATACAGCGCCGGGCTGGAGAGCATGGGAATCAGTACGCGCGTGCTGGAAGTGCCGGGCCATATGCTGATGATGTTCGATACGCAGATTCCCGCGGATGCCGATGGCTATACCATGGACAACCTGTACGTGATCAATGAAGGCACGCTGTGGGTGCCGGTGGAGACGACGCTGCTGGGCAATTCCTTCATCAAGGCCTGGGAAAAAGGCAGCGAGACCTACTACAAATACAAGGACAACGGTTTGACCGTGCTGGATGTTCACGCGTCCTGGGAGACTTACAAACCGGCCAGCCTGCCCGATTCGGACTGGAAAGCGAGCGGACTGAACCGTGCTGCGATCGAGAAGAAGTTCCCGAGCGATGTCTTGTCGGTATTGAAGATCAGCTCGCAGATCAAGACCCGGCGCTATCTGGATGTCATCAAGGACAAGCCGAACGATGTGGATGCGCACCTGCAGGTCGGCATCATTCTGGCCAAGCTCGGTGATCGCAAGGAAGCGATGAAGTACTTCGACAAGGTGCTGGGTCTGGACGCGAAGAACGCCTCCGCGCACAACAACCGCGGCAATCTGCTGATGATAGACGACAAGTATCAGGATGCAGTCAAAGCCTATGCGGCGGCGGCCAAGCTGAGCCCGAAGGACCCGCATGTCCTGGTCAATCTGGCGCGCGCCTACAAGCGGCTGGGCGACACCAAGAATGCCAAGGCGACCTTCGTCAAGGCCAAGAAGCTGGACAAGAACGTGCAGGTACAATATCGCGCACTGGCTTTGGAACTATTGAACGCGCTGTGAGTCCGATGCCCGCTTGCTTAAACGAGGAGAAAAGATCATGAAGAGATTGATTTCGTTGTTCGTATTGCTGGGGATCGTGCTGGCGACCCCGGTACAGGTATCTGCAGCCGATCAGGAACTGTCGCTGTGGGAGCGCCTGCGCAAGAAGATCGAGTTGCTGACACCGCGCAAGAAATTGACCACCACGACGGCAGCCGGCGGCGTGCGCGGCTCGCTGGCGGACGCGGATGATGTCTACTGGAAGGGTGAGGCCGAGCAGATCGCCATCGACGAGGACGAACTGACCTCCTTTACCAAGGCAGTCGAGCTGGTCGACACCGGCAAGACTGAAGATGCGAAGGCTGCGTTCGCCGGCTTCGTCAAGCAATATCCCGACAGTTCTTTGCGTCCGGACGCGGAAGCGGCACTGGCGCAGTTGGCGCCGGCCCAGTAAGTCCACAAAAGGCAGGGGCGGCTGGTAGAAAGCCGCTCCAGCCACTATAATTCCGCCCCCGAACCTCCGGACAGCGGACTTCACATGCAGTTATTCAGCTTCGGCCTCAATCACCAGACCGCCCCGCTTGACGTGCGCGAGCAGCTCTCGTTCAACGTCGAGACGATGGGCGACGCCTTGCACGACCTGGTCGGCAATGGCGCGGCCAAGGAAGCCACCATTCTGTCTACCTGCAACCGCACCGAGATCTATTGCAGCACCAGTTCACCCGCCCAGGCAGTCAGCTGGCTGGCCGATTACCACAAGATGCCGGCCAACGATGTCGAGCCCTATATCTATCGCCTGCCGCAGGAGCAAGCTGTAAAGCACGCCTTCCGCGTTGCCAGCGGCCTGGATTCCATGGTGCTAGGCGAGCCGCAGATCCTCGGCCAGATGAAGCAGGCAGTACGTCAGGCCGAACAGGCCGGCACCATGGGCTTCCTGCTGCACAAACTGTTCCAGCGTACCTTCTCGGTGGCCAAGGATGTGCGTACGCAGACCGAGATCGGCGCCAATCTGGTGTCGATGGCCGCCGCCGCCGTCAAACTGGCGGAGCGTATCTATCCCAGCATCGCCGAGCAGAACGTGCTGTTCATCGGTGCGGGCGAGATGATCGAGTTGAATGCCGTGCACTTTGCAGCGCGCAAGCCGAAGCGGATCACTGTCGCCAACCGCACGCTGGATCGTGCGCAGACTTTGGCGCGCCGCATCGACGGCCATGCCGTGACCCTGAACGAGATGCCCGAACAGCTGGCGCAGCACGACATCATCGTCACGTGTACTGCCAGCCAGTTGCCCATCCTGGGCAAGGGGCTGGTCGAACGCGCGCTCAAGCTGCGCAAGCACCGTCCGCTGTTCATCGTCGATCTGGCCGTGCCGCGCGACGTGGAGCCGGAAGTGGCCGAACTGGATGATGTGTTCCTGTACACCGTGGACGACCTGTCCGAAGTGGTGCGCGACGGGCAGGATGCGCGTCAGGGCGCGGTCAAGGAAGCCGAGGTCATCATCGATTCCGGCGTGAATGAATTCATCCACTGGATGGAATCGCGCGAAGTGGTGCCGACCATCCGCGCCTTGCGCGACCATGCCGAGCGCCAGCGCCGTCATGAGATGGAGAAAGCGCTGAAGCAGCTGGCCAAGGGCGAAGCACCGGAGAAGGTGCTGGAAGCGCTGAGCGGTTCTCTCACCAACAAATTCCTTCATGCACCGACGCAGAGCCTGAATCAGGCGCAGGATAGCGAACGGCAGTCGCTGCTCGACGCTGTCCATCGCATCTACCACCTGCACACCCCGGAATGAAACCCAGCATCGCGGACAAACTCGCGCGCCTCGCCGAGCGTTTGGATGAAGTCACGCGCCTGTTGAGCAGCGAAGAAGCCACGCGCGATATGGATGCTTTCCGCAAGCTCAATCGCGAGCGCGTGGAGATCGAGCCGGTGGTCGAGCTGTTCCATACCTACCAGTTGTGCGAGTCCGATATCGCTGCCGCGCAGGAGATGGCAGGCGATCCGGACATGCGCGAATTTGCCGAGGAAGAGATCAAGGCGGGTCAGGAAAGGCTGGCGCAACTCGAAGTCGAATTGCAGAAACAGCTGCTGCCTAAAGATCCCAACGACGAACGCAACGTCTTCCTTGAGGTGCGCGCCGGTACCGGCGGCGACGAGGCAGCGTTGTTCGCGGGCGATCTGTTCCGCATGTATCTGCGCTTTGCGGAACGCCGCCGCTGGCAGGTGGAGATCATCTCGGAAAGCCAGGGCGAGGTCGGCGGTTACAAGGAAGTCATCGCGCGCATCATCGGCCAGGGCGCTTATTCCGTGCTCAAGTTCGAATCGGGCGCGCACCGCGTGCAGCGCGTGCCCGCTACCGAGACGCAGGGGCGCATCCATACTTCCGCCTGCACCGTCGCCATCCTGCCGGAAGCGGACGAGGTGGGCGAAGTGGAATTGAATCCCGCCGATCTGCGCATCGATACCTTCCGCGCATCCGGTGCGGGCGGTCAGCACATCAACAAGACCGACTCCGCCGTGCGCATCACCCACATCCCGACCGGCACTGTGGTCGAGTGCCAGGATGGCCGTTCGCAGCATCAAAACAAGGCGCAGGCCATGCGCGTGCTGGCCGCGCGCATCAAGGACAAGGAAGAGCAGGAAGCGCACAGCAAGATCGCTGCCGAGCGCAAATCGCTGGTGGGCAGCGGCGACCGTTCCGAGCGCATCCGCACCTACAACTTCCCGCAAGGCCGCGTCACCGACCATCGCATCAACCTCACGCTGTACAAGATGGACCAGATCATGGACGGCGATATCAGCGAGTTGACAGATGCGCTGATGGCCGAACATCAGGCCGAGCAGTTGGCTGCGCTGGGGCAGGAAGGCTGAACGCCATGCATAGCATCCGCGAGCGGTTGGCGCAGGATGTCGCTGCATTACGCGAAACTCTGGATATGGAAAGGGATGAAGCGCGCAGCGAGGTGCAGGCCTTGTTGCAATCCGTGCTGGATGTGAATCGCGCCTACCTGCTGGCGCATCCGGAGCGAGTGCTCACCGAACAGGAATTTTCCCGCTATCAATCATTGCTACAGCGCCGTCTGCTAGGTGAGCCGCTGGCTTACATCCAGGGCGAGCGCGAGTTCTTCGGACTGAACTTCAAGGTCAGTCCAGCCACGCTGATCCCGCGAGCCGATACCGAGCTGCTGGTGGAGCAGGCATTGGCCCGCATCCCGTCGCAGGGGCCGTATCGCGTACTGGACCTGGGCACAGGTAGCGGCGCGATCGCTATTTCCATCGCCCTCGCTCGTGCAGACATTGAAGTGACGGCAGTGGATGCATCGGAGGTGGCGCTGGCGGTTGCGCAGGAGAATGCGCGTCGGCTGGCAGTGGCTAATGTGAATCTGCTGCGCAGCGATTGGTACAACGCATTGGCTGGCCAGCGTTACAACCTCATCGTTTCCAACCCGCCGTACATTGCTGCCGCTGATAACCACTTGTCACAAGGCGATTTACGCTTTGAACCGATTTCCGCGCTGGCCTCGGGCACAGATGGTCTGGACGACATCCGGCGCATTATCGAAGGGGCACATGCACACCTGGAGGATGGAAGCTGGTTGTTGCTGGAGCATGGCTACGATCAGGCCGCTGCAGTGCGGGGATTGTTGAATCAGGCCGGCTTTGAGAAGGTCTGTTCGGACAAGGATCTGGCAGGGATCGAGCGCGTCAGCCGCGGCTGCCGACCGCAAGAGATATAGGTAGTTTTACTGGGTATATATACCTGTATATAGGCCAAACGGCATATATGCAAGAGGTGGGTGGCTACCTACAATTCGCCCCGAGTTGTAAGTTTTGAGTTGTTATCAACTCGATCTTTCATACTCTCCTCCTATTCTGGGCCGTCGTTAGATGGCCCGTTTTTTTGTCCGCGATTATCGCGGACAAAGTCAGGAGAGCAGTTTGCGCGCGCGCGCGATGGCAATCTCTACTTGCTTGGGGGCTGTGCCGCCAGTGTGGTTGCGTGCAGCGAGCGAACCTTCCAGCGTCAATACGCCGTAGATGTCGTCGCTTATCAGTGCTGAGAACTGAAGCAGCTCATCCAATTTGAGATCGGCCAGGTCGCAGCCTTTTTGCTCGGCATAACGTACCGCCAGCGCGACAGCTTCGTGTGCGTCGCGGAAGGGCAGTCCCTTCTTCACCAGATAGTCGGCCAGGTCGGTTGCGGTGGCGTAGCCTTGCAGTGCAGCGGCACGCATGGCTTCCGGCTTGACCGTGATACCCGCGATCATGTCGGCGTAGATGCGCAGCGTCTGGGTGAGTGTGTCCACGGTGTCGAACAGCGGTTCCTTGTCTTCCTGATTGTCCTTGTTGTAGGCCAGCGGCTGGCCCTTCATCAAGGTCAGCAGCGCGATCAGGTGGCCGTTCACGCGGCCGGTCTTGCCGCGCACCAGTTCGGGCACGTCGGGATTCTTCTTCTGCGGCATGATGGAAGAGCCGGTGCAGAAGCGGTCGGCGATGTCGATGAAGCCGAAGCGCGGGCTCATCCACAGGATCAGTTCTTCGGACAGGCGCGACAGGTGGGTCATCACCAGTGCGGATGCTGCGGTGAATTCGATGGCGAAGTCGCGGTCGGACACGGCATCCAGCGAGTTCTGGCACACGGCTTCGAAGCCGAGCAACTCGGCCACGCGCTCGCGCTTGATGGGATAGCTGGTGCCTGCCAGTGCTGCAGCGCCCAGCGGCAGGCGGTTCACGCGGCGGCGCGCATCGATGAAGCGTTCCGCATCGCGCTGGCACATCTCGAAATAGGCCAGCAGGTGGTGGGCGAAGCTGACCGGTTGCGCAACTTGCAGATGGGTGAAGCCGGGCATCACGGTATGCGTGTGATGCTGCGCCAGATCGAGCAGGGCGGATTGCAGGTTCTTGATCAGCCCGACGATGTTGTCGATCTCGTTGCGCAGGTAGAGGCGGATGTCGGTGGCGACCTGGTCGTTGCGGGAGCGGCCTGTGTGCAGGCGCTTGCCCGCATCGCCTACTAGCGTAGTGAGGCGTTTCTCTATATTGAGGTGCACGTCTTCCAGATCGAGCGACCACAGGAAGTCGCCGGCGATGATTTCGTTCTCGATCTCGGCCAGACCGCGACGGATGTCCTGCAGATCCTGCTCGCTGATGATCTTGTTCTCTGCCAGCATCTGCGCGTGTGCCAGCGAGCCTTGTATGTCCACCAGCGCCAGGCGCTGGTCAAAATCCACGGAAGCGGTATAGCGCTTCACCAGTTCTGCAACCGGTTCGTTAAAGCGTCCTGACCAGGTCTGATTGTCTTGCATCGTTGCCATGTCTTGTCCAGAATGAGCGGCACTCACGGGGGATCCATGCCGAGGACGCGCAGTATAAATCAAAACATTCCACACCGACTGTTGCCCGATTTCCGCAATCTGGGCACGGTGCTGCATATCGTGCTGCTGGCGAATGCTTTTGCGCTGGTTTGTGCGCTCGCGCAGGTAACGACCGTCGGCGAGTTGTGGCAGCGCATGTTGCTCGATTCGGCGTTGCTGCAGCCGGTGTTGCTCAGCGTGCTGCTGGCCTTGTATGGGCTGAATGAATTGCTGCCGCGCCTGAAATATTGGTGGTCCGTGGCGGCCATCGCGGCGCTGGCGGTGAGCATCACGCTGTTCTTTTCGCTGATCGGCGGCGAGTTGTTCGCAGAAGCCGAAGAATCCGCGCGCTTCCTTGATGGTAGGCGCATGTTGTTGGCCGCATTGCTCACCGTGGTGTTGCTGACCTATTTTCGCTGGCGCGCCATGGCGATGTCGCCTGCGCTGCAGGATGCGCGACTGCAGGCGTTGCAGGCGCGTATTCGTCCCCATTTTCTGTTCAACAGTATCAATGCAGTGCTGGCCATCGTGCGTGCAGAGCCAAAGCGTGCTGAAGCGGCGCTGGAAGATATGGCCGACCTGTTCCGCATGGCGATGAGCGATGTACATGATCTGGTCGCTTTGAAAGACGAGGTGGCGCTGGCGCAGCGCTATCTGGCACTGGAACAGTTGCGCATGGGCGAGCGCTTGCGAGTGAACTGGCAGACTGCGCAAATGCCGCAGCAGGCCTTGATCCCGCCGCTGGTATTGCAGCCACTGCTGGAGAATGCGGTGTATCACGGTATCGAGCCGCTGGCCGAGGGGGGTGTCATCGACATCGACATACACGAGAAGAGCGGCCAGCTGCATCTGTCGGTGCGCAATCCGTTGCAGCGTAATGCCGTCCAGTCCGAGGGCAATCGCCTGGCACTGTCGAATATCCGCGAGCGTCTGGCGCTGCTGTTCGATGTGGAGGCAGAGTATCGTGTGGAACGCAACGATGACAGCTATCATGTGTATATCGTGATCCCGCTGCGCAAACCAGAGATGCCATGAACGATACCGTGATCTTGCCGCTGACCGTATTCATCGTGGACGACGAGCCGCTGGCACGTAGTCGCCTGAAGGATCTGCTGGTCGATTGCAGTGCGCAGATCGAACTGCAAGTGGTGGGTGAGGCGGGCAACGGCCAGGAAGCGCTCGACAAGTTGAACGAGACGCCGGCCGAAGTGGTGCTGATGGACATCCGCATGCCGCAGATGGATGGGCTGGAACTGGCAATGCACTTGAGCAAGCTGGAACACCCGCCGATCATCATCTTCACCACTGCCTATGATGCCTATGCCGTTCAGGCGTTCGAGTTGCGCGCCATCGACTACCTGCTCAAACCTATCCGACTGGGTCGTTTGTTCGAGGCGATCTCGCGTGCCCGCGACGCGGTGCCTATCCGTACCGAAGTGTTGCGCGAGCTTATTCCCGAGGCGCGCACCCACCTTTCTGCGCACGAGCGCGGCAGGGTCATCCTGATCCCGATCGAGGATGTGATCTATCTGCGCGCGGAAATGAAATACATCACGGTTCGCACCGCGACCCACGAGTATCTGATCGAAGAGTCGCTCACCGCGCTGGAAAAGGAATATGCTGCGCGCTTCGTGCGCATACACCGCAGTTGTCTGGTGGCGAAATCCGCCATCGCCGGTTTCGAAAAAGGCGGCGAAGAAGGAGAAAGCGGCTGGCAGTTGAAACTGCACGGACTGGACGAACGGCTACCAATCAGCCGCCGCCAGTGGAGCAGCGTAAAGGCGCTGGGCGATGTACAGGATCAGGGGGAGTGAGTTGCTGAACATATTGGTAATCAATTCAAAAGGTGGGTCGGGCAAGACGACTTTGACTACCAATCTGGCCGGATATTTCGCCAGCCGCAGTTTGCGCACCGCCATCATCGATTTCGATCCGCAAGGGTCCAGTCTGCACTGGCTGCAGGCCCGCCCCGATTCGTTGCCTGCCATCCACGCCGCCAACGGTGCACCGGCCAAAGGCAACGCGCACCTGTCCAGCCGGCAAAGCTGGGTACCTTTGAATATGGAAGTGTTGATAGTCGATGCGCCGGCGGGGGCCAGCGGTTTGTTGCTCAAGGAACTGGTGCGCAAGGCCAATTTCATCGTGATACCGGTCGCGCCTTCTCCGATAGATATTCGTGCCACGGCCGACTTCATCAAGGACTTGTTCCTGGTGGGGGGCGCCCGTACCAGCAATGCGCGCATCGCTGTTGTCGCCAACCGCGTGCGCAATCGCGGCGGTACCGCCTATGCCTCCCTTGAGCGCTTCCTCGCCTCGCTGAAGCTGCCCTTCCTCACCTCCTTGTCGGATAGCGACGTGTATTTGCAGTCGGCCGAAGAAGGAAAAGGCATCTTCGAGATGGATGAGCTGACGAGTGCGCGGGAGCGGCAGGAATTCATGCCTATCGTGCGCTGGCTGGACGGGCATTTCCCCAACCGCTTTGGCGTGCGCGCCGAAGACACGCAAGCGATTCTGGAAGGCTCGCGCAAGTGGGCGGCGTTCCGCCCCGGAAGTGCAACGGGACGTTTCCCGGCGTTCCAGCCATCTGCCGGCAAATGATCCGGACCATGTTCAGCGGGATGGCGAGATTCGTCGTGCTCGCAGCATGTCTGTCGGCACTGGGCGGTTATCAATTGTCGCAACTGTTCCTGGAAGTCGATGTCTCTTCTGCCAAACGCAGCGTGCAGCTGCTGGAGATCGAAGAATATCTGGATGATGCGGCCATCGGGCTGGGGCGCCAGATCCAGGAATGGAAAGACATGCTGCTGCGCGTGAAAGATAGTGTGCAGCACGCCAAACATCAGCAAGGCTTCAAGGAAGCCAGCATCGCTGTGCAATATGCCTTGATGCAATCCAAGAGCATCATGCTGGATATAGGCATGGAGACAGTGAATATCGACGAATTGATCGCAGAGCACAAATCGCTTTTGACCGACTACTTGCAAGCCTACGCCGGCTTGAAATCTTCTGAAGCCGATAGCAGATACAACGTGGACAGGCAGGTACGGGGTGTGGACCGCAGCTTGCAGGCGCGCATCGTTCAGCTCAAGTCGGCAATCTCGGACTATGCCAAGCAACAATTGGTGCGCGCGCCGGAGACGCAAGGTAGCCGCAATATCATGGTCGGCTTGCTCGGGGCGGTCTCGTTGCTGCTGATGGCGGGACTGGGTTTTATATTCGCACGTCGTATGCCCCTGGCCTGAGCGTGGGAACTTTTCGGGGGATGCCTACTCAATAGCGCATCCTGCATGACGAAATCGGAATAAGGAATCAGAAATGGTATCTACAGAGTATGCGTCGCGTCGGCGATCTATCTTCTCTTGGACAAACTTGGCCAAGGTTGGTCTGACGGCGGCATTCATGGGTATGTTCTATTTGATCTGGACCAGTACGGACGAGTTGGAACAGAGGCTGAATGCCACTACGGACCCGTATGCCGTGGCGCACAACCTGCAGGTGGAATACAAGGTGGAGGTGCAGGAATGGAAGAACCTGCTGCTGCGCAGCACCGACCGCAGCAGTCTGGACAAAAACTGGCGTACCTATGAGCAGCAGCATCGCAAGGTCGCTGCCGCCGCAGAAGAAGCACTCAAGCAGAGCGATGTCAGGGCGGTCAATGTGAAATTGCAGTCTTTCATAGATGGGCACAAGGAGAACCTTGCAAGATACATGAAGGACAAGGCGGCATTTGTGCAGGCGGGTTACGATCCGCGCAAGGCGGATTCGGAAGTGAAGGGCATAGATCGTCCGCTGCTGGAGATGCTGGAAGCGGCCGATGAAGAGATGCAGCACGAAAAGGAATTGATCAACGGGCGCATGATCGCCAAGGCGCGCAATCAGATCGAGCAGAGTCTGATGGCGTTGGTGCTGATGATGCTGGTGGTCGTCTGGCGCGCGAAGTTCTAAAAGGACGCCTGATGTAAACGGCAAGGCCCGCGCATGCGGGCCTTGCCGTTTTAACCGCTGTTGCGCATGCCGGCGGCGATGCCGTTGATGGTGAGGTGGATGGCCCGCTTCACCTTCTCTTCGTCATCCCCGTTGCGGTGACGATGCAGCAGCGCAACCTGCAAGTGGTTGAGCGGATCGATGTAGGGCGTGCGGGTGGTCAGGCTGCGTGCGAAAGTCGGGTTGTCTTCCAGCAGGTGCGAGGCGCCGGTGATCTTGAGCAGCATGTCCACCGTATCTTGCCATTCCTGTTCGATCATGCCAAAGATGGTTGCGCGCAATGTTGCGTCCGGTACCAGCTCCGCATAACGCGAGGCGATGCCCATGTCGGTCTTGGACAGCACCATATTCATGTTGGACAGCAAGCCGCGGAAGAACGCCCAGTTCTGGTTCATGTCGCGCAGTTGCCCGAGGCCGGCCTGGCCTTCGCGTTCGATGAATTTCTTCACCGCGCTGCCGAAGCCGAACCAGCCCGGCAGCAGCATGCGCGTCAGGCCCCAGCTGAATACCCATGGGATGGCACGCAGGTCTTCGATACGATCCATCGCCTTGCGCGAAGAAGGACGGCTGCCGATGTTGAGTTCGGCGATCTCGCGGATCGGCGTTGCGGCGAAGAAGAAGTCTTTGAAGCCGGGTGTCTCGTATACCAGTTTGCGATAGGCAGCGATGGCGTCCAGGCTCATGGCTTCCATGATGCGGATGAATTCCGGATTGCCGTCCGCATTGTGCGGATAGTCCATCAACGTAGCTTCCATGGTGGCGGCGACCAGAATCTCCAGATTGCGACGACCGATCTCCGGATCGGAATATTTACTGGAGATGACCTCACCCTGTTCGGTGATGCGGATCTGCGCGTTCACGCTGCCCGGCGGTTGCGCCAGGATGGCCTGATAGCTGGGGCCGCCGCCACGACCGACGGTGCCGCCGCGACCGTGGAACAGGCGCAACTCGACGGTGTGCTTGTTGAACACTTCCACCAGTTCCAGTTCGGCTTTGTACAACTCCCAGTTGGCGGTCAGGTAACCGCCGTCCTTGTTGCTGTCGGAGTAGCCCAGCATGACTTCCTGCGTGTTGTTGCGGCTCTTCTGTAGCAGTTCGCGATACCAGGGCAGCGAGAACAGCTCGTTCATGATGGTGCCGCCGCCGCGCAGGTCGTCGATGGTCTCGAACAGCGGGATGATGTTGACCTGCAGTGCGCCGTCTTTCAGCAGGCCGCTCTGTTGCAGCATCAGCGCCACTTCCAGCACGTCGCTTACTGCATCGGCTTTGGAGATGATGTAGTTGGGCAATGCATTGTGGCCGAAGCGACTGTGTATCTCGGCTGCCGCGCGCATGATCTGCAGTTCACCGCGCACGAGCGGCGAGAAACCGTCCAGTTCGGCGGCCAGCGGTTTGCCGGCCTGCAAGGCGGCGAGCAGAGTGGTGCGACGTGTCGCTTCGTCCTGCTTCGCGTAATCAGGGTTGCCGGCGGCAGCCAGCAGTTCGCTCACGACCTGCTCATGCACGCCGCTGTGCTGGCGCATGTCCAGCGGCGCCAGGTGGAAGCCGAACACTTCTGCGGCACGGCGCAGTTCGCCCATGCGGCCGCGCGACAGATAGAAAGCGCCGTGACGTTCCAGCGACTGGATGACGATATCGAGCTCGGCGATGAATTCTTCCGCCTTGGCGTAAGGCTGTATGGTCTTCGCGACTGGGTGCAGGTGGTGCACGCGATGACCCATGTGTTCGGTGGTGGCGACCAGGCGCGCGTAGATGGCGAGCATGGCGCGACGATAAGGCTCATCCTCGCGGCTCTCTGCCTGATCCGGCGAGCGCTCGGCGAAGTCGGTCAGTTCCGGGCTGATGTCGACCAGTCGATTGGAAAGACTCAAACGCGCACTGAGCAGATTGGTCTCCGACATGTAGTACTCGAGCGCAGTGGCGGAATGGCGTTTTGCCGCGTCCAGCATCACCTCGTGAGTGACGAAGGGGTTGCCGTCGCGGTCGCCGCCGATCCAGCTGCCCACGCGCAGGAAGGGCGGCAGTTCGAAGCGCTGGCCGTAGCTCTTTTCCAGCTGCTTCTCCATGTTGCCGTACAGCTTGGGGATCTCGCGCAGGAAGGTGTAGTCGTAGAACGACAGGCCGTTGTTGACCTCGTCCTCCACCTTCAGCTTGGTGGTACGCAGCATGCGCGTGCTCCACAGGATGAGCACGAAGCGGTGCAGGGTCTCTTCGTTCTCGTCCAGCTCTTCCGGCGTCATGTCCAGACGGTCGCGGTCGGCCAGCAGCTTGGAGATGACGAGCTGGCAATTGAGGATGCTCTTGCGCTGCACTTCGGTCGGGTGCGCGGTCAGCACGGGCGAGATCAGCGCCTTGTCGAAGAAGGCGCGTACGGCATCGGCATCCAGCTTCTGTTCGTGCGCATGATTCAGCACCAGTTGCAGACTGCCTTCCTGCGGACGCGAGCCGGCCTTCTGGTGCGCGCGGCGGCGACGGTTGTGATGCAGGTCTTCGGCGATGTTGGACAGTTGCGAGAAATAACTGAAGGCGCGCACCACCAGCAGCGTCTCCTCAGGCGACAGCGCATCCAGCATCTGTTCCAGCTTCTCGCCGTCGCGATCATCCTGCGACTTGCGGAATTGCACTGCGGCGCGGCGGATGCTCTCGATCAGCTCATAGGTGGCCTCGCCTTCCTGCTCGCGCAGGGTGTCGCCGAGGATGCGGCCGAGCAGGCGGATATCCTCGCGCAATGGCGCATCCTTGCTGGAGATATTGGTGGGTGCTGCGATCAGATTTGTTTTCATCATAAATAGGTCGTCGGCGCAAAAGCGCGGCGCTCCTGATAGAATGCGCCGCGCTCATGAACTAATTAATTGCAAGGAATACCGATGAATCAGGCTACGTTCACTCCTCCATCCCGTCTGGTGATTGCCTCGCGCGAAAGCGCGCTGGCCATGTGGCAGGCAGAACACATACGGGACAGGCTGCGCGCATTATACCCGCAAACCGAAGTTGAAATTCTCGGCATGACCACCCAGGGCGACCAGATCCTGAACGTCACTTTGTCCAAGATCGGCGGTAAAGGCTTGTTTGTGAAGGAACTGGAAACTGCGCTTGAGAACGGCAGCGCCGACATCGCGGTGCACTCGCTGAAGGATGTGCCGATGAACCTGCCAGAGGGCTTTACGCTGGCCTGCATCGGCGAGCGTGAGGACCCGCGCGATGCATTCGTTTCCAATGATTACGACAGCCTGCAATCCTTGCCGGCCGGCAGTGTGGTCGGTACCTCCAGCCTGCGCCGCGAAAGCCAGCTGCGCGAGCGTTTTCCGCATCTGAAGATCGAACCGCTGCGCGGCAACGTGCAGACCCGTCTGCGCAAGCTGGACGAAGGACAGTATGCGGCCATCATCCTGGCCGCTGCCGGCCTCAAGCGTCTAGGCCTAGGCGACCGTATCCGTGCGGTCATCTCCAGCGACGACAGTCTGCCTGCTGTGGGGCAGGGCGCGCTGGGTATCGAGACGCGCGCCGGACGTGCCGATCTGGCCGCTGTGCTGGTACCGCTGCACCATGCCGATACCGCCGCCTGTGTGCTGGCCGAGCGCGCCATGAGCCGCACCCTGAATGGAAGTTGCCAGGTGCCGCTGGGCGGTTTTGCCGAAGTGCAGGACGGCAAGTTGCGCATGCGCGGTTTCGTCGCGACACCGGATGGTTCGCGCATGCTGCGTGCCGAACACATCGGCGATATCGAGAACCCGGAAGCGCTGGGCAAACTGATCGCCGAAGAGTTGCTCAAGCAAGGTGCAGGCGAGATCCTTGCCGCACTGAATGACTGACGGGTCTACACCCGCCCCTCTCCCCAACCCTCTCCCGCAAGCGGGCGAGGGGGCGAACGAGTCGCTATGCGAACCTTTCGATAAGACGCCACTCGCCGGGTTCAACATCGTCGTCACGCGTCCGCGTGACCAGGCGGAAGGATTGGCTGCCAGCCTGCAGGTACTCGGCGCCAATCCGGTCTTGCTGCCACTGCTGGAGATTGCTCCGGCGCCAGATCAGGCGGCGTTGCAGGCTTTTGTGCAACGCGCTGCCAATTGCCAACTCCTCGTTTTCATCAGTCCCAACGCCGTGCAATACGGCATGGCAGCCCTGCATCACATTCCAGCTGGCGTTCGCGTCGCTGCCGTCGGCCAGGGCACGGCCAAGACATTGCGCAAGCAGCAGGTCGAACAAGTAATCGTGCCCAGGGAACGCTTCGACAGCGAAGGCTTGCTGGCGCTGCCCGAATTGCAACACGTGGACGGCTGGCGTATCGCCATCCTGCGCGGCGACGGTGGGCGCGAACTGCTGGGAGAAACGCTTGCATCGCGCGGCGCGCAGGTCGAGTATGTGACCTGCTATCAGCGCAGCAAGCCGGTGCTGGATGCACAAGTCTGGCTGGCGGCACATCCCGACGTAATCGCTGTGACCAGCAGCGAAGCGCTGGCGCACTTGTGGCAGGGGCTGGGCGAGGCCGCGCCGACCCTGGCCCGGACAGCGACCTTGTTCGTGGCACATCCGCGCATCGCCGCGATCGCCCAGTCGCAGGGCTGGCAGCACGTGGTCATCACCGCTGCCGGAGATGACGGGATGCGCGATGGTTTGGTAGCATGGGCCGCACAGCACAGAAAGTGAGTCGAGCATGAGCGAAGAGACCTCCTCCAACAAGACACCTGGCACGCACGAAAAGGCAGACGATGCGCCGCTCGTCGCACATGAAAGTCGCGTGACTTCGGTGGTGTCGCGCATGTCGCTCACCCAGCTCACACTGGTGGTGCTGGTGGTGATCTTCATCTGGCAATGGCTGGATGCGCATAACCGCATCAACCAGTTGCAGGAGGTGGTGGCGCAGCGCCTGACGGAAGTGGCCGGCAGCAATCAGGCGAACCAGACCTTGCTGGCACAAAGCCAGGAACAGGTGCGCGATCTGGGCGGCAAGCTGAGCCTGCTCGAGAATCGCTTTGCCGAGACGCAGGCGCAACGTGCGGTGCTCGATGCGCTGTACCAGGATATCTCCAGTAATCGCGATGCAGGCGTGCTGGCGGACGTCGAGCAGGTGTTGCTGGTGGCGGACCAGCAGTTGCAACTGTCGGCCAATGTGAAAGCGGCAATGATCGCCATGCAGAATGCCGACAGCCGTTTGCAGCGCCTGGACAGGCCGGGTCTGGCAGATCTGCGCAAACGCATCGCGCGTGATATCGAGCATCTGCGGGCGCTGCCGGAAGTGGATCTGCCTCAATTGAGCAAGCAACTGGAAGGCATCATCGTTGCAGTGGACAAATTGCCGCTGGCGCAGGATGTGCGTCCGCCCGCCAGTGCAAAAATAGTCGCGCCTGCACAGGTCGAGGAAAACGTCTGGCAGCGCTTCTGGCACGAGCTGTGGCAGGAGTTGCGCCAGCTGATACGTATCGAAGACACCCATCAACAGGAATTGCCGTTGCTGTCGCCCGAGCAGTCCTTCTTCCTGCGCGAGAACGTGAAGCTGCGTCTGCTCACCGCCAAACTTTCCTTGATGACACACGATCAAGCCGGTTTCCGTCGCGAACTGAAGACCGTGCAGCAATGGCTGGGGCGTTATTGCGATAGCACTGCACGCAGTACGCAACAGGTGCTGGATGAGGTGAAGAAACTTTCTGCTGCGGCGATCTCCGTCGACGTGCCGGATATCGGCCCCACGCTGGATGCCGTGCGCAACTACCGCGCCGCGCAGGAGCGGAGCACGAAATGAGATTCCTGTTCTGGTTGCTGGCGATCTTCGCTGTCGCGGCGGGTTTTTCCGTGTTCGCCCGCAATCCGGGTTATGTGTTACTGGTCTATGCGCCATGGCGCATAGAACTTTCACTCACCATGTTCATTCTGGCGCAACTACTGTTGCTGGCAGGCGCTTATATCCTGTTGCGCATGGCGTTTGGTGCCCTGACCTTGCCGGACTTCGTGCGCCGCTTCCGCGCCGAGCGTGCACAGAAGAAAGGTCGTGAAGCCATGCTGGCTGCGCTGACGGCCTATTTCGAGGGACGCTTCGCCGTAGCGGAGAAAGAGGCGGAGCGCGCGATCGAGCTTGGCGAGAGCACTGCTATCAATGCCATCGTGGCGGCGCGTGCCGCGAATGAACTGCGTCAATTTGAAAAGCGCGATGCGCATTTGCGATCCGCAAAAGGCCGTTCTCCCGGTGACGATACGCTGCGGCTGATGGCGCAGGCCCAGTTTGATCTGGAGCAACGGCAGCCGCAAAAGGCGTTGGGTGCCTTGAAGGCTTTGCCGGGCAACGCACAACGCAAACATGTCGGGGCGCTGACGCTGGAGCTCAAAGCGCAGCAGCAGGCGCGCAACTGGGATGCCGTGCTGGAAGTGGCCAGCCAGCTCGAGAAACGCAACGGTTCGCACCATGCCATGGCCGAGCAGATGCGGCAGCAGGCCTGGCTGGAGAAGCTGCGCGCCTGCGCGGAGGATGGCAAGACGCTGCGCGCAGTGTGGAAGAGCATGCCGACCGAATACAAACATCAACCGCGCATCGCCGCTGAAGCGGCGCGTACCTTCATGCGACTGGGTGAATGTGCCATGTCGCGCAAATTGCTGGCCGAGACGCTGAATGCGGAATGGGATAGCAGTCTGGTCGCGCTATACGGAGATTGCCGCGAAGGCAGCGTGGTCGCACAGATCGAACAGGCGGAAGACTGGTTGAAGGAGCACCATGACGATGCCGGCCTGATGCTGACACTGGGCAAGCTGTGCCTGCATCAGGAACTATGGGGCAAGGCGCAGAGCTATCTGGACGCCAGCATCAGCCTGCAACCGAGCCGCGAAGCCTACACGGCGCTGGCGCATCTGGCCGAGAAACAGCAGAAGCCGGATGACGCCTTCAAGTACTACCAGCTGGCTACGCAGCAGGCGGAGTCGGGCTCTTCGGCGCGAAAGTGAACGCGTCGGAATAGAACGCGCTGTTCGGCAGGCCGCGTTGCGTTGTGAAGTCCGTGTGCGCAGCTTCCACCACTACCGGTGCACCGCAGGCATACACATCGTAGCCGGACAGGTCTGCAAAATCCTCCAGCACCGCCTGATGCACGAAGCCGCTACGGCCTTCCCATGCCTCGTCAGAGACCACCGGCGTGAACTTGATGCCATGCGCTTCCCATGAGCGAATTTTGTCCAGCATGTACAGGTCGGAGGCCTTGCGTACGCCCCAGTACAGATGCATCTCACGCTTGAAGCCGATCTTGATCGCATGTTCGACGATGGCTTTGACCGGTGCGAAACCGGTGCCGCTGGCGACGAACACGATGGGTTTTTCCGAATCCTCGCGCAGGAAGAAGCTGCCCAGCGGGCCCTTGATGCGCAGGATGTCGCGTTCCTTCATGGTGTTGAATACATGCTCGGTGAAGGTGCCGCCGGGAATGTAGCGGATATGCAGTTCCAGCAGGCCGTCGTCATGCGGCGCATTGGCGAGCGAGAAACTGCGCGGCTTGTCGTCCTTTTGCAGGATGTCGATGTATTGACCGGCGAGGAACTGCAGACGTTCGTTGGCGGGCAACTTGAGGAACAACACCATCACATCGTCGGCTATCTTCTCCATCTTCTCCACACGGCAAGGCAGCATTTTCACCGGGATGTCCTGCGCGCGCGTTACTTCATGACTCTCGATTACCACATCCGACAAGGGCTTTGCGCAACAGAACAGTGCCATGCCTTCGGCCTTCTCTTCGTCGGTCAGCGCATAAGACTGGTGGTCACCAAAATCGACCTTGCCCTCCAGCACCTTGCCCTTGCACACCCCGCACGCACCATTGCGGCAGCTGTAAGGCAGCGCCAGACCGTGCTCCAGCGCAGCCTCCAGGATGGTTTCGCCTTCAGCGACTGGGAAGGAGTGCTGGCTGGGTTGTATCGTGGTCTTGAAGCTCATGTGCGAATCCCGGTTTAGATTAAAGAACGCAATTTTAACGCATAATCACCCAATGACTAATTTGCTCCTTGTCGGTAGTGGGGACATCGCACAACGCTTGTTGCCTTTGTTGCGCGACCGCTACCGTATTCATGCACTACTGCGCGATCCGGCAAAGGCCGCTGCCTGGCGCGAGGACGGTGCGATCCCGGTCATTGCTGATCTTGATGACAGACACAGTCTGGCGCGTCTCGCCGGGCTGGCAGACGTTGTCATTCACCTCGCCCCGCCGATGGCCGGCGGCAAGCATGACACGCGCACGGCGCATCTTCTGGCGGCCCTGTCGCAGAGAGCATTGCCACAGCGCTTCATCTACATCAGCACCAGCGGTGTGTATGGTGATTGCGCAGGCGCGGTCGTGCATGAGACGCACCGCCCGGCCCCGCGCAACGCGCGCGCAAAATTACGTGTGAGTGCAGAAGAACAAGTGCGGGCATGGGCCGGACGCAACGGTGTGCGTGCCAGCATACTGCGCGTGCCCGGCATCTATGCCGAGCAACGTTTGCCGCTGGAAAGATTGCGTTCCGGCGCACCCGCGATCATTGCCGCTGAAGACAGCTATACCAACCACATCCACGCCGACGATCTGGCGCGCATCATCGTTGCTGCATTGCGTCGCGGTAAAAGCAATCGCGTGTATCACGCGGTGGATGATGGGGAGATGAAGATGGGGGATTACTTTGATCTGGTGGCGGATGCTTATGGCCTGCCGCGTCCGCCGCGATTGGCTCGGGATGAGGTGAGGAGTGTGGTGGGGGCGGGGATGTGGTCGTTTATGGCGGAGTCGAGGCGGTTGAGTAATTTTAGGATGAAGAGGGAGTTGGTGGTGAGGTTGGTTTATCCGACGGTAAGTGATGCGTTGGAGAAGGTCATCGCAGACCGTTCGTCCTGAGTAGGCCGGAGGCCGTATCGAAGGATGGGCGTAGCCCGCTACGCTATGAAAATGTAGGATGGGTGGAGCGCAGCGATACCCATCAATCAAAACCAACACCGTCGGGGGTTGCCCGACAGCAAGTTACTTTCTTTTGCTTCGCCAAAAGAAAGTAACCAAAGAAAAGGCGACCCTGGTTTGCCGCCCCTGCGGGGTCCCCTGCGTTGCTCGGCAAGTCAGGCGGCTGCGGAACTCGCGCTACGCGCTCAAACAGTCCTCGCCGAAATCCCCTGACTTGCCTGCGCTACTCGGCGGCGCTCAAGGGAGGGAAAGTCAAAACCTATAATCATGAGGAGGCCACTTCGTCCCCTCCTCATACAATTATTCTATTTGTTCACAAACTTTTGCTGCTTTTCTGGCCGTCACCACAACAGGCTTAATTATCGTGTTTTCTGAAGGCCAAACAACACGAATTTCTTTTTGATGCATGTATTCTGGAGTTTTGAGAAAGGCCGGTGAAATACCTGGGTCTGTGGAATGTTCAAATCTTCGACCTAAATAATCTACCTTTGTTGGCCCAAGGAAATACGATACAAGCGCTAACTTGCGTGTTATGGCATGAAAGAATTTTGAGGGGGAAATGATCTTTACGCATGCATCATATCCAAGGAGCTTCATTGCTACAGGATCAAACTCGTAAGTACCGCAGAAAACATAACTATCTGGCTCTTCTACGGAGGCACTTACACCTTTAGCTGCGGTGATTTGCAAACGGTTTTCGCCGGAAACGTGAATATGTGGCTTTAGAAAATATGGGATGTCGGATGGGGCGGCGGTATCAATTACTGTATGCCCTGTAGTGAATAAATACTTGAGACCTTCATCTGAATCTCCAACCTCTGGGCCAAGTAATTCAATATTTCTATATCCGTGCAAGGTGCCAATTTTGATTTCGCCGCTCCGAAGTAGCTTCAGAGCGTATCGCTTCATCATGTATTTATAAATCGGCTGTTCCATGCAAAATTATTTCAAACGATAAATAAAAATTGAGGCCTAGGTATATTTTAGAGGGGGCAACTTGTTGCCCCCTTGTGGTTTTGACTTTCGCTTTTCCCTCCCCTGTGCGCCGCCGAGTAGCGCAGGCTGGTCAGGGGGTGTCGGCGAGGACTGTCTGAGCGCGTAGCGCGAGTTCCGCAGCCGCCTGACCAGTCGAGCAACGCAGGGAACCCCGAAGGGGCGGCAAACCGGGGTCGCCTTCTTTTTGGTTACTTTTTCTTGGCGAAGCAAGAAAAAGTAACTTGCTGTCGGGCAACCCCCGACGGTTTTGTTTTTGATTGATGGGTATCGCTGCACTCAACCCATCCTACATTTTTGAAGGACGAACGGTACGGAGATTACTCTCCCCACTTCTCCATCAACGTCTGCTCCACTCCCAGATGATCCAATATCCGCGCCACCACAAAATCCACCATCTCCTGCACACTCTGCGGATGATGATAGAACCCCGGATTCGGCGGCATGATCACCGCCCCCGCATGCGCTAACTTGAGCATGTTCTCCAGATGGATGGCCGAGAACGGCATTTCTCTCGGTGCCAGGATCAAGGTGCGTTTCTCTTTCAACATCACATCCGCCGCGCGGCAGATCAGGTCGTCGCTGATGCCGCCAGCGATCTTGCCCAGCGTGCCCATGGTGCACGGGCAGACCACCATGCCGTCGCCGGGGTTGGAGCCGGAGGCCATGGGTGCGTACCAGTCCTGGATGCCGAACACTTTGAGTTCGCCGCTGAAGGTGCCGATGCGGTCGGCTAGCATTTGTTCCGCGTCCTGCGGGCGCGAAGGCAGGGTGAAGTCGAGTTCCTGTTTGGCGACGATCTGCGCGGCTTGCGAATAGACGAGGTGCACACGTTGCCCGCTTTGCAGCAGGCATTCGAGCAGGCGCATGCCGTAGGGCAGGCCGGAGGCACCGGTGAAGGCGAGGGTGATGGTCTTCATGTCTTGTTTTCCGGAACGGGGGCGCTGCCATTATCCATGAAACGCGCGGCGACCAATCCGTTCACAGTGCCGAACACCAGCG
>JAQUAD010000033.1:28826-30534 GCA_028687425.1 Sideroxydans sp. | reverse complement strand
CCGTTTGTAGTTCAGCAGTCCTTCACCTTCTCGCACGATGCAAGCAGCGCGATATGAAACGGAACGGAGAATGGCAATGAGATAGAAACTTCAAAACCGGTTGAGTGTTTGGGGAAGCCCTTGTAGTGAAGGTAAGGGGCGCGCCGCAGGCGCGTCCCAGCGACCGGAGGGAGCGAACTTGACCGCAGGGTTAGCGAACATTTTCTGACTGAACACCAAGCGGTACGCGCCATAGACTGCCCAATACACAGCCGAGTAAATAACGGCACCAGCCACATGACCAAGCCATGTTGGATAAAACCAACCTGTGTCACTTGAATATAAGAAGAATGGGGCACCGAGAAACCAAAGGGGCATGTAATAACCCCAATAGCCAGCTAGGCCGATGAGACCAAGAAGAAACATGGACAAGAAGAGCGGAATCGGAGCCGCGACAATTATTAGCCACATCTTAACGGAGCGCCGCATAGGTTTTTGTTCGCTAACGCCGCCTTAACCGGCGCCGAAGGCGTCCGGGTTGAAGGCACAGTTATGCAACAGGAGGACAAAGATGCACTGCAAAGACTGTAGCCAGCCGATTGCCCGTTGCGAATGCTTGCCATTCGGAGGGCGCGCTTGGCGAAACGAACCTGCTGCGCTGCTGCCGTTGAAGGAGCGCATTCGATTGGCTAAGGAGCACATGAGATACAACGGACAGCAAGAAGATGCACTATGGCCGCACCAGCGCTTCGCGCTGACCATCGGCGAACTGCTGGAGGCGGCGGAACGTGGGGCATAACGCAAAGCTAAGGGGCGCGCCGAAGGTGCGTCCCAGTGACCGGAGGGAGCGAACTTGAGCGCAGGGTTAGATTCCGGCGTCATCAAAGTAAGGCTCCAAATAATTTTCGTAGAATTTCATAAAGCTTGGCGCCAATTTTTCGGTGAAACCAGTTGAATTATAGTAATAAAGCACAACAGGATTTTCGCCTTCAACGACTTGAGATGTATCAAGACAAATTGGTTCGTTGTCGTCAGCATCACGTTCGATAACGATCAGATGCTGCGGAAGTCTATGTGGGCACCAATCTTCTCTGAAATAAATCGTATCGGAATAAACTCCAGACATAGGGTCATCTAGCGGGATACCAGAAATATAGAGGGTGTCTAATCCGCCTCCTCCTTTAAGAAGTAAAAAGTCTCGGAACGATCCGATGATTTTGACCTGCAAAGCTTCCTCGACAGTATGAATTGCAGCCTCGCTGGATGGGCCAACCCAATTGACAGCTTGACCTTCGATCAACTCTGGGAGTTTTTCGATCTTCTCAACGAGCCTAGATAGCGTAATCATGGGGAGGAATCTAACGCAGAGTGAAGCGGCGCCGCAGGCGTCCGCTTGCACGCCGGGTTATGCCCGGCGCTTATACGGAGAAAGACATGGAGCATTTCAACAGATTGACCCCGGCGGAAGCGGAGAGACTGGCGCTGCTGGCCGAGGAATGCGGCGAAGTGATGCAGGCAATCGGCAAGGTGTTGCGCCACGGATTCGAGAGCACGCACCCGGACGGTGGCCCGACCAACCGCGAGGCGCTGGAGCGCGAATGCGGCGACGTGTATCACGCGATCTGGCGCTTGATTGGGGCCGGAGACATTGACGGCAACGGGATGTCGCAGCGGGCTGACGACAAGGCAAAGAGAGTTGTGCGCTTCCTGCACCACCAAGGGCATAACG
>JAQUAD010000033.1:0-28726 GCA_028687425.1 Sideroxydans sp. | reverse complement strand
AACGTAAAGTAGCCATCCCATTTGACGCAAAACATTGCATCAAGGTGATGGATAAAAATATTTTACTCATACATAATTCTCTTCAGGTCAATGTGTTAAGTAATTTTAGGGCGTCCTAAATATGACTGAAAACCCATCATCTGTTCCTGCTCCCAAACTGCTCGACCAAGTGCGTGGCAAGATTCGCCTGAAGCATTACAGCATTCGCACCGAGCAGTCATATGTGGACTGGATTAGACGCTATATCCTTTTCCACGGCAAGCACCACCCCAAGGACATGGGGGCGCAGGAGATCGAGTCGTTCCTGACTCATCTGGCGGTGCATGGTCGCGTTGCCGCGTCCACGCAAAACCAGGCCAAGTCGGCTTTGTTGTTTTTGTATAAGGAGGTGCTGGGTCTTGACCTGCCTTGGCTGGATAACGTGGAGCGGGCCAAGGTTCCTAAGCGTCTGCCCGTTGTGTTGACTCGCGATGAAGTTCAGGCTGTGTTGTCGCGGCTTGATGGGACGCACTGGTTGATCGCTGGTCTGTTATATGGCTCTGGCTTGCGCATCATGGAGTGTGTGCGGCTGCGGGTGAAGGATGTGGAATTTTCTCGCGGGGAAATCCTGGTGCGTGATGGCAAGGGTTTCAAGGATAGGGTGACAATGTTGCCGTCGGCTGTGGCTGCACCGCTTAAAACGCATCTGGAGCGGGTGAGGAGTTTGCATCAGCAGGATCTGGCGGCGGGGTTCGGCGAGGTGTATTTGCCCTATGCGCTGGACAAGAAATATCCGAGCGCGGGGCGGGACTGGGCTTGGCAGTATGTGTTTCCTTCGGCCAATCTCTCGGAAGACCCGCGTGAGGGTAAGACGCGGCGCCACCATATTCAGGATCAGGCAGTGCAGCGCGCCGTGAAGCAGGCCGTGCGTGCAGCGGGGATTGCGAAACCTGCAACGCCGCACACGTTCCGCCACTCCTTCGCCACGCACTTGCTTGAAGGTGGCTACGACATCCGCACGGTGCAGGAGCTGCTCGGCCATTCCGATGTTTCCACGACGATGATCTACACCCATGTGCTGAACAAGGGCGGGCGCGGTGTGGTGAGCCCGCTGGATAGATGAGCGATGAGTGACTCTTCTTGTACGTCTTGCGGTGCGTGTTGTGCGCATTTCCGCATCATGTTGTATCCGGATGAAGTCGCGCTGCGAGGCGGCGTGCCGCAAGAACTGGTCAACCCGGTCGGCGGGGCGTTCTGTATGCAAGGCACTGATGGTTTTCCGCCGCGCTGCATCGCGCTGGAGGGGGAGGTGGGGCAGGCGGTGCGCTGCACGATCTATGCGCAGCGGCCGCTGGTGTGCCGCGAGTTCAATGAATATGAGCCGGACGGTTCGCCGAACCCGAGTTGTTTCAAGTTGCGCGGACTGGTGCCGCCTCGGCCTTAAACGCCCAGCGAGAGCCGTTGTGCGGTGATGAAGTCGCGCGAGTTGACGTGACGCACGAACCATTCCGCGAACGGCCCTTCCAGATATTCCAGCAAAGCTTTGCTGTCATGCCTTTCCTGCCATTGCGCGATGCGGGCTGACAGGCGTTGCAGTGCCTGGTCGTGATCTTTTTTGTGCGCTTCCAGCGGGCCGAATTGGGCGGCTTGCATGGTCTGTTCTTCTTTGGCGAATTGTTGCTGCAGGCTGGTTTGCATGGCGTTCAGTGCTTTATTCAATGCGTCTTCCGTCGCATCTGAGTCGAGCAATTCCAGCATATTGGCATGGGCTTGCACGAAGCGGCTGTGGTCGAAAACTGCTTCACTCATGATTGGCCCCGGGATTGGATGTAGGCTGCGGTGACGAAATCCATGCTGCTGACGTGATTCACGAACCAGTCGCGGATCGCGTGTTCCAGCCAGTCGCTGAGGGCGGTGACGTTGCGTGCCGCTTTCCAGGATTCGATGCGGGCAGCCATGTCGGCGAGCACCTTGTCATGTTCGCCCTTGTGGACTGGGTAGGGGGTGAAATTGGCGGCCAGCATCTCTTTTTCTTCCTCGGCGAAATGCAGGCGGGTGTGTTCCAGCAGGTTGTCCAGCATGGTGTCCACTTGTGTGTGATCCGCGCCGCTATGCAGCAGGTCGAGCAGATACTTGCGCAGCGCGACGAACTCGGCGTGGTCGTTGTTCATGAAATCGATCGCAACACGTGGGTAATTCAGCATGTTTTCCCTTTTTGGCGGGGGTGATTACGGGGTGTAAGGCTGTATAATCCGCGCCCTATGCAGATTCTACGCGGCCCCCATTCTACGGATTTTCGACCCTTGGCGGTCACCATCGGCAATTTTGACGGGGTGCATCTGGGACATCAGACGATGTTGAAGGAGCTGCGCGATGCCGCGCAGGCGCGCGGTTTGCAGACGGCGGTGGTGACTTTCGAGCCGCATCCGCGCGAATTCTTCACGCCGCAGCAGGCGCCGGCGCGGTTGACCAGCCTGCGCGAGAAGCTGGAACTGTTCCGCGAGATGGGGATGGATCGGGTGTATGTGTGTCCTTTCGACAAGGCATTCGCACAGAAATCGGCAGACGACTTCATCATGACCTTGGTCGGCTCGTTGCGCGCGCAGCATGTGCTGATCGGCGACGATTTCCGTTTCGGCAGCGGGCGCGGTGGCGACTTTGCGCTGATGCAGCAGGCCGGGGCACAGCACGGCTTCGAGGTGAAGGCGATGCACAGCGTGTTGCATGGCAGCGTGCGCGTCTCCAGTACGGCGATACGCGACGCGCTGGCTGAGGGGAAGCTGGATGTCGCCCGTGCGTATCTGGGGCGCCCATACAGCATCAGCGGACGCGTGGTGCATGGCGATGCGATGGGCCGCAAATTGGGCTACCCCACGGCGAACATCCAGATGAAGCACAACTTGCCGCCACTCAAGGGCGTGTATGTGGTGCAGGTGCATTCGGATGGCTTTGGTGTGTTGCAGGGCGTGGCCAGTCTGGGCCTGCGGCCGACGCTGAAGCATGATGTGAAATATGTGCTGGAAGTACATCTGTTCGAATTCGAACAGCAGATCTACGGCAAGCACTTGCGGGTGGAATTCCTGCACAAGTTGCGCGATGAGATGAAGTTCGACGGTTTGGAAGCGCTGACGCGACAGATCACGTCAGATGTGAATAATGCAAAGCAATGGTTTATCGATCATGAGTGAAGGCGTTCGGGCGTCTCTGGAACTCCAGAGTTCGCGCAAATGCAAGGCGCAGAAAAAATGTCGCCGCGCCGCATATAGGCAATATGCAAGCAAGACATTTTTTGCTGCAACGCAGCAGTTGAGATGAAATATGGAGTTATAGAGATGTCCGAGAAGAAGTATCCGTTGAATCTGCCTGACACGGCATTCCCCATGCGCGGCGACCTCGCCAAGCGCGAGCCGAAGATGCTGGAGCAATGGCAGGCGCAGCAGCGTTATCAGCGCATCCGCAAGGCCGCAGCCGGTCGACCGAAGTTCATCCTGCACGATGGTCCACCCTATGCGAACGGTGCGATCCACCTTGGCCATGCGGTGAACAAGATCCTCAAGGACATCATCGTCAAATCCAGGACGCTGGCCGGTTTCGATGCGCCTTATATCCCGGGCTGGGACTGCCACGGTCTGCCTATCGAGCTGCACGTAGAGAAGAAACACGGCAAGGAAATCCCGCCAGCCGAGTTTCGCAAGTTGTGCCGCGATTATGCGGCGGAACAGGTCGAGCGCCAGAAGAAAGACTTCATCCGCCTCGGCGTGCTGGCGGACTGGGACCAGCCTTACCTGACCATGGACTTCAAGACCGAGGCGGACATCATCCGTGCCCTGGGCAAGATCCAGCAGAACGGTTATCTGTATCAGGGGCGCAAGCCGGTGAACTGGTGTCTGGACTGCGGCTCGGCGCTGGCCGAAGCGGAAGTGGAATATGAGGACAAGGTGTCGCCCGCGATCGACGTGGGCTTCGAGGTGAAGGACGTCGAGGCGCTGGGCAAGGCGCTGGGCGTATCGCTGCCGGGCAGCGCGAAGGTGTATGCGGTGATCTGGACCACCACGCCGTGGACACTACCCGCCAACCAGGCAGTGAGCGTGCATCCGGAACATGAATACCGTCTGGCCAAGACCGATAAGGGCTATCTGCTGCTGGTGGGCGAGCTGCTGGAATCCTGCGTGCAGCGTTATCAGCTGGAAGCGGAAGTGGTCGGCTCGGGCAAGGGCAGCGCGCTGGAGAATCTGCCGCTGCAGCACCCGTTCTACGATCGCATCGTGCCTATCATCTGCGGCGAGCATGTCACGTTGGATGCCGGTACCGGTCTGGTACATACCGCGCCGGCACACGGTGTGGACGACTACGTGGTCGGCCAGAAATACGGCCTGCCGGTGGAGAACCCGGTGGGCGACAACGGCAAGTTCATCTCGACCACTGAACCGGTGGGCGAGACGCCGCTGGCCGGCGTGTTCGTGTGGAAGGGCAACGACATCGTGCTGAACGCACTGGCCGCCAGCGGCCACCTGTTGCATCAGGAAAAGATGAAGCACAGCTATCCGCATTGCTGGCGCCACAAGACGCCGATCATCTTCCGCGCCACGCCGCAGTGGTTCATCGGTATGGAGCAGGGCGAGGAGGGCGCGACCTTGCGCCAGCTGGCCAACGATGCGGTGGCGGACACGGCGTTCTTCCCTTCCTGGGGACGTGCACGACTGGAAGGCATGATGAAAAACCGTCCCGACTGGTGCGTATCGCGCCAGCGCAGCTGGGGCGTGCCGATGCCGTTCTTCGTGCATCGCGAGACCTTGCAACTGCATCCGCGCACACCAGAGTTGCTGGAAGAAGTGGCGAAGCGCGTGGAACAGGAAGGCATCGAGGCCTGGTTCTCGCTGAACAGCGCCGAGCTGCTGGGCGACGATGCGGAGCACTACCGCAAACTGACCGACACGCTGGACGTGTGGTTCGATTCCGGTGCGACGCACTATGCAGTGTTGCGTCAGCGTGAAGAGTTGGCCTATCCCGCCGACCTGTATCTGGAAGGCTCGGATCAGCACCGCGGCTGGTTCCAGTCCTCGTTGCTGACCGGTTGCGCCATTGACGGACGCGCACCGTACAAGCAATTGCTGACGCACGGCTTCACCGTGGACGAGAAGGGTTACAAGATGTCCAAGTCGCGCGGCAACGGCATCGAGCCGCAGGACATCTGCAACAAACTGGGCGCGGACATGCTGCGCCTGTGGATCGCCTCGACCGATTATTCCGGCGAGATGTCGCTGTCCGACGAGATCATGAAGCGCGTCACCGACAGCTATCGCCGCATCCGCAACACGCTGCGTTTCCTGCTGGCCAACGTGAGCGACTTCGATATGCAACGCGATGCGATGCCGGTGAACGAATGGCTGGAGATCGACCGCTATGCGCTGGCCATGGTGCAGAAGCTGCAAGACGACGTGTGCGCCGATTACGAGCGTTACGAGTTCCACCTGGCGGTGCAGAAGCTGCAAGGTTTCTGCTCGGAAGACCTGGGTGGGTTCTATCTCGATATTTTGAAGGACCGCCTCTACACAGCAGGCGAAACTTCCAAGGCACGTCGCTCCGCACAGAACGCGCTGTTCCACATCACGCAGGCGCTGGCGCGATTGATCGCACCTATCCTCAGCTTCACCGGCGAGGAAGTGTGGGCGGTGATGAACGGCAGCGAAGAAGTGAGTGTGTTCGAACAGCAGTGGTATGCGCTGCCGGATTGCGGCCTGAGCGGCGAGACGGTGAGTGGCTGGGCGGACATCCGCGCGGTGCGCGAACAGGTCAACAAGAAGCTGGAAGAGCAGCGCGCGGCGGGCGCCATTGGTTCTGCATTGCAAGCCGAGGTGGATGTGTATGCGCCGAAAGAGACCTTCGAGTTGTTGGGCCGTCTGGGTGACGACTTGCGTTTCGTGTTCATCACTTCGCGCGCCAACGTGCATCTGCGCGAGGGCGAGCTGGAGATCAAGGTCACGCCGAGCACACATGAGAAATGCGAACGCTGCTGGCACTACCGCGACGACGTAGGCAGCGATGCCAACCATCCGACCTTGTGCGGGCGCTGCGTGAGCAACCTGTTCGGCGACGGCGAGGCACGCCAGCATGCTTAATCGCTGGCTGTTGCTGGCAGTCATCGTCATCGTGCTCGACCAGACGAGCAAGGCGGCCATCACCAGCCACTTCGTCTATGGTGAGTCGCTCGCCATCACCTCGTTCTTCAATCTGGTGCTGGCGCACAACACCGGCGCGGCCTTCAGCTTCCTGAGCGAGGCGGGAGGGCTGCAGCGTTGGCTGTTCTCCATCATCGCCGTTGTGGCTTCGGCGTGGATCGTGTGGCTGTTGCGCAAACATCAAACCGAGAAGCTGTTCAGCCTGGCGCTGGCATTCATCCTCGGCGGCGCACTGGGCAACCTGATCGACCGCATCGCCTACGGTTACGTGGTCGACTTTCTGGATTTCCATGCGGCAGGCTATCACTTTGCCGCTTTCAACGTGGCCGATTCGGCGATCACCTGCGGAGCCGCATTGCTGATCTGGGACGGTATTCGAGGAAAGAAACATGCAAGTACTGTTAGCTAACCCGCGCGGTTTCTGCGCCGGTGTGGACCGCGCCATCGAGATCGTGGAGCGCGCCATCGCGCTGCACGGTGCGCCGATCTATGTGCGCCACGAAGTCGTGCATAACAAATTCGTGGTCGAGGGCTTGAAGGCCAAGGGCGCGATCTTCATCGAAGATCTGAAGGATGTGCCGCCCGGCAGTATCCTCATCTTCAGCGCGCACGGGGTGCCGCAGTCCGTGCGCCAGGAAGCCGAAGCGCGCAACCTGACCGTATTCGACGCGACCTGTCCGCTGGTGACCAAGGTCCACCTGCAAGTTTCGCGTCTGCGCAGCCAAGGCAAAGAAATAGTGATGATCGGCCACAAGGGCCACCCCGAGGTGGAAGGCACCATGGGGCAGGCTGAAGGCGGCATGTACCTGGTCGAATCGCCTGTGGATGTCGAGAAGTTGCAGGTGACAGATGAACAGAATCTGGCTTATGTGACCCAGACCACACTGTCTGTGGACGATGCCAGCACGATCATCACCGCGCTCAAGGCGCGCTTTCCATCTATTGTCGGACCGAAGAAGGATGACATCTGCTACGCCACGCAGAACCGTCAGGATGCAGTGAAGCTGCTGGCGCAGCAGTGCGATCTGGTCATCGTGGTCGGCTCCCCGAACAGCTCCAACTCCAACCGCTTGCGCGAAGTCGCCAAAAACATAGGCGTGTCCGCATATCTGGTGGATAACGCCAGCGAAGTGCAAGCGGAATGGTTGCAAGGAAAGCATAACATCGGCATTAGTGCCGGTGCATCTGCGCCCGAGGTGTTAGTCGCCGAGGTGATCGCACGTTTGCAGGCACTGGGCGCAGGAGAAGTTAAGGAGTTGGACGGGATCGAGGAGAACGTGGTGTTTCCGATTCCTAAGTCTTTGAGCGATTCTTCTAACTGAAGCAAAACGCCAGAAAAACAAAAGCGGCCTGATGGCCGCTTTTGTTTTTCCGTGCTTATGGCGGGGTCAGTTCTCGCCATAATGTTCGTTGGCCCGAGAACATAGGTATCTGCGGATAGATCAAGTTGGGGTCTGCAGTAGGAGTCGGATTGGTCGAGGTTACGACCTCGGGCACGGCCACTCCATTGATAAAGACCACATTGACACCGACGATAGTTGAGCCATACAGCGACGACTTGCCACTGCAATTCTTGTAGTCGAAGAAGTTGAGCCAGCCATACCCACCAGGTGTGCAGGCGGTATTCGAAGGTATGATAGTCGGCACTATTACTTGTCCTTGCACCAGATCGCCATCAACATTCGCACGTTCTCCCGTGTCGGGAAAGTCAACAAAACAGCCTTTGTAACTGGATGCGCTTGCGGTATTGTTGGTCGAAGTGCGTGTTGCATTGCTGGCATTAGTGGACAAGGTTTGCTGTAACAAGCTGTTGCGTGGGTTTACAAGCGTACTCGTGGCATCATCATCCTGAATCGAGTAGAAACTATGGATTTGCGTGGTGCTCAGATCGCTAGGCTCCAGATATTTGCCGGTACTTATGTAGACGTAACGCTTGCCATCGATCATGCCCAATATTGGAGTCGTAGTGATTGGCTGAGGGATAGTGCCACTCGCATCGGAAAACAAGGTCGCGAACTTTAGTACGTCGCCGGTGCCGATGCTTGCACCTGCGCTGCTGTTTATGTCGAAGCGCCAGAGATTCCCCTCCAGGTCGCCCCCATATACGTAGCTAGCCAAGTTACCGGTGGGGTCGACGTTAAAACCAGCTATCTTTCCCAGGCCACTTGGTGATGTGCTATTTCCGGCAGTGGTGGCAATCTTGCTGATTATCGTGCCGGTGTTTGCGTTAAGGACATAGAGATAGCCTAAGCCGCTGCCGGGGTTTGTGTTGTTATATCCCGATGCAATCAGTACCACCCAAGTTCCATTTGCGTCGTTCAAACGAGTGATCACTGGTCTGCCAAATACATATCCGATGTCATCGTCCTTGATAATGCCCTTCCCTGTGCTTGGAGTGAACTCCCAAAGCAGTACTGGCGAGGTTGGATCTGTGACGTCGAGAGTATATGCTCCCCTGCCACCTGCGTTCAATCCAGCAACCAGGATGGTCTTCCAAACCGCAGAAGTAGAGGTGCAACCTGAGACGCATACATCCGCGATGATCGGGCTGCCGTTGACATAGTTCACATGTTTGGTGGAGTAGTATTCATCGGCCAGCTTCCACAAGTTCGGCAGAACCATGCTGGGCACATAAGCCCAGCGCTCTACGCCGGTTGCAGCGTCGAATGCATGCATCATGCCATCGTTCGCGCCCATATAGACCGTGCCTTCGCGGTTGGCATGGTTGGTTTTGAATGCGGCGTAACCAGGATAGATGTAGCTGAATGGTGGTGCGCCTGAGAACATGGGTTGTGATTCGAGCGCATCTCCCAGAACTGCCTCGCGATAACGGAAAAGCTGATTTTCCGGAGGGTTGGTTGAGCGGCCTTTTTCATAGCCGGTTTGCCCTCTCAGGTAGTTGACCAGGTTGGCGCCGGATGCCGCTGCTTGTTGCGTCGCCGACAGCAGCGACCACTGGCTGAGGGTGCCAATATTGGCGGCATCAAAGTAGCTCTGCTGAGAAGCGGAAAGGCTGGCGTAATCAAAATCGATCAGACCAGTGCCGCCAATATTGGGGGTCACGATGGTGCGCAAGTCACTATTGCTTGAAATGAGTGCGTTCATGGTGCCGGTGCAAGCCGTTGCGACCTGAATCTTGCAGTCCGTTCCTTCCAGAATGCCGCCATTACAAACGACTGAATTAGGGGTGACGCAATTGTAAACGGTAGTGTCGCCGGCACTTGAGGCAACAATGGTGCCTGGCGAGGAGCAGGTGTCAGGGAGCACATCCTGAACGCACCAAGTGGCATTCTTGCTCACTTCTCCGCTGTCAGTATTGATGCCCCGGGCCTCGAGGTTGCCTTTCCAAGCCAGTGTGGTGTAGCTGGCAACGAAGGCGAAGTTGTTACCTGCAACCGGATTTAAGGTGCTGGTCGCTGCGGCGGCAGCAGCGCCCTTGCGGGAATTGATACCGGCGAGCGCCTGGGATAGACCGGAGGCTAGTGTTGAAGGGTCTTCGGCACTGAAATATGCGCCGCGTCCATTTACAGCTGCATGCCACAGGTCGTCGATGGTCGTCAGAGTATTGGATACGGGTTCCGGCCAGTTGCAAGTGGTGCCTGCAGTTTGCCACGGGCAAACTGTAGCAGAGGCTGTGGAACCCAGCTTCACGGCAACATAGGCACTCGTAGGATCTGAATCGCTCAGATAGCTTGGTGAGTAAGTCATCTGGCCGCTGGCGCCAAGCCCCAGCGTGAAGGTGGTCATATGTTGCTGCGTGTTGCTGTCGTTGCTGCCGATGAATACATTGTTCTTGCAGACATCTTCTCCGGATACGCTCCCGGTACAGTTGTTGAGAGCGCTGGTGCGCAGGTCGGTCTGGTAGTAATACATGGCTACATCGGCCAGCGTATCGCTAGTGCCGCCTGAGGAGCCAGTTGAAGTCACTGAGGAACCAGCGACCCATGGATCGCTACTGGGGGTGCTGATAGAGTTGCTGGAAACACAGGTGGAATTGTTAGAGGTGTATGGGCTCATGTAGCTTTTGGTACCAGCCACCGCTGCGGTGCAGGTTGTTACCCCGCCGATCACAGTGCAAGTTTTGGTTTCTTCCGTGATGACGATCCGTTTTTTGTTACTGGAACAGTTACTTCCCCCAAGCCCAGAAATCTTGGTGCCAGTCTTAGAATAGGTGTTGCGAGTATAGGTTGTCGTGACGGATGTGCCGCTTTGTGCACCGTCGAACATCGGGCGACCGGCTGTACCATCCTGATTGCCGACGGGAGTGGTGCCGTCAATCATGTAAGGTGTGTTGCCGTTCCAGAAGCCGTCCGTGGACAGGATGGTGAAGTTTTGCTGGCATGAGTACTGCATTGGATCGGCGCCGGAGAGTTGGCCGGCATAGTATCGACCTGCATTGGCCAAGGCACGGCGCAATGGCGTGCTGCCGCTGGTGGTAATGCCATACAGGGCTTCATACCAATCGTAGCGCTGCGTACCCGCCGTCGTGCCCGTGAATGTATCCACGAAAATTACAGGGTCGGTCTGGCTTATCTTCATCAAGCCAACCCGATAATCGGTGGTCAGATTGCTGAATGCCAGACCGGCGGAACTCTTCATCGTTGCCAGGCGATCACGATAGTAGGTGTACCAGTTGGCGAAGTTTTGTCTTTCGTCCGTGCCGGCAGGGCTGGAAGTGGAGCTGACAACGACTTTGGTGTAGCTGGAATCAGGATAACAGGTGCCGCGAACCGGGGTGGCGGGTGAGGTGCCTGTGTACTTGTAGTAATAAGCGGCTTGACCAGTACTATCGCTTCCTGTCTTGAATTGTGATGACAGATTCGTGGTGGAGGTGCTGAGGAAACCATTGGTTACCGCTGCTGTGAAATTGGAATTGGGATAGTACGTCCCATCACTCTTTATCGGCAGCTTATAGGTCAGGTCGGGGTTGTAGTAGACACCGTTGTAGTAGTTGTTGCGATAACAGAATTTGCTCTTGTTGTTATTTACAGAATCGGGCATGTATTCCCAGTCCATACTGCCGGAATTATCGATGATGAACATCAGGTTCGGCTTGACTGAGGAGGTGCTCGAGTTTGCCATCGGGGCGGTTGCGAATGAAACGGAGGCCGCCTCGGCGGCAAAAGGGGGCGCCAGGGTGCATACAAGCATTACGGCCTGGAGCGAAGATCTAAAGGTGAATTTGGTACTGGGGTGAGTGACTCTCATGATGACCTCCTAGTAGGCGAATGCTTGTACATAACTGAGGGTATTTCTGGGCCCTTCGGTTCTGGCAGTGATGCGAACTTGCGCCGAAAGGCCGCTCGATGTACATGTGTCGCAGACATTGGCATAGTGCTGGATTGAAAAGTTGTTCATTGGCTCCATTGCGCCGCCGAAGAGACAGTCAGCAGTTTGCGCTGTGGTATTGGCGGTACGGCACATGCGCTGGATGATGTAGCGCACCTTATTCCCGGTATTTGCATCCGTGCCTACCAAAACAGAGTTGGTGTCGTTCCAGGTTGCGTTCGCAAACAAATCCAAATTCGGGTCCATGCTTGAGTGATAGCCCGGAACCACGACCGCACACCCTGGATCATTCGTAGACAGGGTTCCCGCAGCTCGTGTCGCCAAGCAGGTAAGGTTGAACATATGCGCAAACGAGGTATTGACGTTGACATTGATGCCTGGCTTGCCGGGATCATTTGCGATAAGCCAGGCTATGGCGGTATCGATTCCGACATCTCCTGCAGCAGTGGCTGATTGCCTGAAAGCCAGATTACCGGCGATGATCGTACTGGTGTCTACTGATCTGATCAACGCGACCGCAGCAAGCGACATTGCTACCAGGGCAATCAAGGCGAAGAAAAGCACAACCCCACGCTGTGTGGCCCGCAATACCGGTTCAATTCCATATTTGAGAGGTAGGTTCATAGCGCATTCCTCGACCAGATTACATTGCGCAGCGGGATGATGGTTTCAAATACCCGGTAGCGATATTTCTGCCATTTTGCATCAGCACTCAGATCGATTGCTGGCGCAGGTGATGCTGCGTTGCCCTCCCAGGCACATAAGCCGGTGGGGGCCTGCGCGGTCAGTGAACTGCATGGTTCAGTTACGTCAGAGAGTTCCAATTTTTGATTGCGGGCTACGATTGCGATGCGAATCGCTTTGATTCTGTTGCGATCCTGAATTGAAGGGGCAGCCCAGCTGCCTGTCGCATCCACCCATTGGGTTATCTGATTTGATGATTGCTTGTCAGATATTCCGTATTGAGCCTGAATATTCACGATGCCGGCTACGATTGCAGTACCCGCTACGTTTGAAGTATCTGAACGATTCAGGCTGGCATCTTTGTTGGTTGGGTTGCTTATGCTGAAGGTGATTTCATCCCATTTGCTGCCAAGACAGGAGAGGTTTGCTTTGGGTACCACAATACCGTTCAGTGCGGCATCAGTAGTAGGATCATCTGCAATGCTAACAGTGTTTGCAATAGCGACAGAGCTTGCGCTGGTCATGGCACAAGCAGTGCCATTTGTTATCAAGATGATATCTCCGGCCTGGCATCCGAAATTGCTGTTGACCGGGATGTCGGCTCCAGTTGCGATGATAGTGGTCGGCACTCCACCGCGGAGAGAATTGCCGTAGTGAAGCGTGATGATGTCGCTGGCCCCTGCTATGAGGCTGTCGTCGGTGATGGTGACTGGGTCAATGCTTGTTAAGGCGGAGACGCTATTGGCAAAGCCGAGTGTGGTGCATTCAAGAGGGGAGTCCAGGACCATGTTGTTCGCGGGTGACATGCCGGCGACCAAGGGATAACCAGCCAGCATCAGTTCTCGGCTGATATTGTATAGCGCGATATTTCCATTGGTTTGCGCATCGGCTGTTCCGGTGGTCGTGCGCTTTTGTGTTTCAAAAACAGACAGGACCTGAATGATTATCAAGGTTGCAAGCATGCCGATAGCAAGGCCCACCATGATCTCGATCAAGGTAAAGCCAGTTTGTGGTGTTCTCACCTTGTGTTTGTTGAGGGTCATCAATCTATGCTCCGCTGATGGTGGCGATGGTGGTGTAGGTGTGAGCAGCTTCACCGGGTTGTTGCCAATCCACTGCAATAGTGTACTGATCGCCTGCGCGAGTGATCGTGAGTGTTCCGCTTGGCAATCGGCTTGAGATATCGAGCGTCGTGACGCTGCCGTTTGCCGGCAGGCTGGCAGGTTGAGCCCATAAGCTGCCAATTTGTTGCTGCGCGATATAACTTGCATCAGCTCTGAACTTCGACTCGGTTGTATTTTTCATCATCGTGGCTTGCATGCCGACGATTCCAAGTACGCCGATCGAGAAGATCAATATTGCGATCATTACTTCAATAATGACGACGCCCTGTTGAGTTTGTTTTTGAGAAGAAGGGGTATTCAGCATGTTGACCTCCGACTAGCACTCAAGGGGGCTGCCCGATGGGGCATTGGGGTCGCACAATCTGACGCCGGACACGTTTACCGTGATGCGCAGATCGCGGCTTTCGGCTGACGACAGAGCGGTGGAGTCCACATTAACCGCTGTGAAAGGCTCTGAGCCGTCACTCGGGTTGGGCGACTGTAAACTGCCCAGATTGTTGAAGGTGACAGTGTTGTTGGCATTGCTGGGCATTTGGGCGACAGATACGTTCTTGGCGCCTTCCCCGCTGGCGCGGCTATCAACAACATCACCACCATTCACGACGCGCACGCTCCAGGAAGTGTCGGCAGACAATACAAATTCAACATTGGTGTTGCGCGCAACCGCTTCAGCACGTGCCCGCTGCAGGCCATTCGAGATGGATTCGGCTACATTGTAAATCTGTGAGTTATACAGCCAAGCCTGGAAACTGGGTAATGCTACGGCAGTCAGCAAACCCAGTATCACCATTCCAATCATCAACTCGATGAATGAGAATCCTGATTGGCCAGATTTCAACATGTGCCACCCTTAGTGGTTATCCAGCAGTTTGCGGGAACGCTACCCCAGCCAGTTTTTACTCCGGTAGTCGTTCTTGTATTGCTCTCATCGATTGTATAGACGAAGCCGTTTACGGAATCTATTCCTGTGGCCGTGATGGTGTATGTATTAGTGGTTGGCGTACTGCACGCATATGTAAAATACGCACTCGATGCGGGAATGGTTGCAGGACAGACCGCGCCGCCGGCATCTCCATATTTCAGGTTGTCCTGATAAAACTGTTCCATCTTGATACGTGCATCCGAAAGATTGGATACGGCTTCAGTCAGCCTGCTGCGTATGACATAGTCCTGATAGGCGGGCAGGGCGACGGATGTTAGTATGGCGATGATGGCGACAACGATCATCAATTCAATCAAGGTGAAGCCGTTCTGCTGTTTCATTCGGAACTCCAGATTTGTTCGGTGTGGCAAAAATATGCCAGTAGCGTTCGCGATGCCAGCATTTGCCGATGAGTGGCATTTTCCCCAGACTAACGGCATGAGCTAGGGGGTTCTTTGTCAAAAAGATTCATAGTGATAGGTGCGGGGGCAGTCGGTTTGTCGACTGCTCAAGCGTTGTTGCAGGACGGCGTTGAAGTGACCGTTCTCGAGCGCGGCGAGTTAGGGCAGGAAGCCTCTTGGGCGGGGGGCGGCATCATGTCGCCGTTGTGTCCCTGGGATTATCCCGAGGAAGTCACGCGCTTGGCATTGCTGGGCATGGCGCGTTTCGAGCATTTCACTTCCGAACTGACTGACAAGACCGGGGTGGATACGGAATACCAGCGTTGCGGCATGCGGGTGTTGCCTCCGCTCGATCAGAAGAAGGCTAGCGAGTGGTGTGATGCACATGGCATGCGGTACGTACTAGCCGACGATTCGATCTTTCTGCCGGAGATCGCACAGGTCCGCAATCCGCGCTTGCTGCGTGCCTTGCGCGAACGGGTGCTGCAGCTCGGCGGGCGTATCGTGGAACAGTGCGAGGTGCAGGCGATTGATTCCAAAGAGGGGCGCGTGCAGCAGGTTGCAACTTCCCAAGGTGATTTCAAGGCTGATGACTATGTGCTGACAGCGGGCGCCTGGAGCAAGGCTTTGCTGGGCGAGCATTCCCAGCACCTGGACATCAAGCCTATCCGTGGACAGATGTTGTTGTTCAAGTTCGATGTGCCGCCGTTGCCGCATATCCTGCTGCAGGGCGATATGTACTTTATCCCGCGCAAAGACGGACATCTGCTGATCGGCAGTACGCTGGAAGATGTCGGTTTCGATAAGTCCACGACGGAAGCGGCGCGCGATGCGATGCTGCAACGGGCCATCTCGTTGTTGCCGGCATTGCAGGGGATGCCGGTGGTACGTCACTGGGCTGGTTTGCGTCCGGGCTCGCCGGGCAATGTGCCGACCATAGATCGCCATCCTGCATTGGAGAACCTGTATATCAACGGCGGACACTTCCGTTACGGCGTCACCATGGCGCCGGCCAGCGCCGAGGTGCTGCTCAACAAGGTGTTCGACCGGCCGCAAACTATCGACGTTTCGCCGTATCGCTGGCGTTAGTGTGAAACTCGCGTAGCGATTCGTTCGCCCTTTCTCCCGCTTGCGGGGGAAAGTTGGATAGGGGGAACGGGCATGGCAATTTTCATCATCATGGTGGGTTCCGTACCCGTTAGTCGTTGCCCGTGGATGCGCTATCCGCATATAATCCGCGCCGGAATGCCGATGTAGCTCAGTTGGTAGAGCAACGCACTCGTAACGCGTAGGTCACCAGTTCGATCCCGGTCATCGGCACCATTTCCTCTGCTATTTCGCAGCGAACAGTCAGGAGTATCAATGACCTTACCGACTTCAGGTTCGCATTCTTCCCGCCACAAAAAAACCATTATTGCTGTCATCGCCGTTGCAGTCGTCGCAATTGCGGCAGTGCTGTTTCCCCGTTCCAAACCGATACCGGTGGTGTTGCATAAGGTGGAACGCGGCATCGTGGAGGCCTCGGTCAGCAATACACGCGCAGGTACGGTGAATGCCTGCCGGCGTGCCAAGATGTCGCCCTCTGCAGGCGGGCAGATCGCCAAGTTGCAGGTAAAAAAAGGCCAGCGGGTGAAGCAGGGCGAGATACTGCTGGAACTGTGGGACAACGATCTGCATGCCCAGGAGCGCCTCGCCCAGGAACAACTCAAGGTCGCTTTGTCCCGCGTGCAGGAAGTCTGCCTGCTGGCCGATGCGGCCCAGCGCGATGCAGTACGTTCGCAGGAATTGCGCGCCAAGGGATTTATCTCGGTACAGCAGCTGGATCGCGCCATGACAGAGGCATCCGCCAAAGAATCTGCATGCACTTCTGCCAAGGGCGATGTCGAGCAGAGCCGTTCGCGCGTCAAGCTCGCGCAGGCCACTCTGGAGCGTATGGTACTGCGTGCACCGTTCGACGGTGTGGTAGCGGACATCAGCGGCGAACTGGGCGAGTATGCGACACCGTCCCCTCCTGGGATTCCTACCTTGCCCACCATTGATCTGATCGACGACAGCTGCATGTACGTCAGCGCACCCATCGATGAAGTGGATGCATCCAAACTCAAGGTCGGTCAGGCCAGCCGCATCACGCTGGATGCGATCAAGGGACGTACCTTCAGCGGCAAGGTGCGCCGCATCGCACCTTATGTGCTCGATCTGGAAAAGCAAGCGCGCACCGTCGAGGTCGAGGTGGAGTTCGACAAGCTGACCGAGAAGGATGATCTGCTGGTCGGCTACAGCGCGGATGTCGAGATCATCTACGAGACGCGGCAAAACGTGCTGCGCATCCCGACCTCGGCGCTGCTGGAAGGTAACCGCGTGCTGCGCTATGGCGACAAAGGGGTGCTGGAGGAGCGCACGGTCACCATCGGCCTGAGCAACTGGGAAAACGTGGAAGTACTCAGCGGACTTGCCGAAGGCGACATGGTCGTGTCATCGCTGGATCGCGATGGTGTCGAAGCCGGTGCCACTGTCGTACCGGAAACCGCCCCTGCAGCCGGCAAATGATCGCGCTGCAAAACGTCTGTCGTACGTTCACCGTCGGCGATCAGGAGGTTGCAGCACTGCGCGACATCAATCTCAGTTTCGGCGCAGGTGAATATATTTCCATCATGGGGCCTTCCGGCTCCGGCAAGTCCACCATGCTCAATATGCTGGGGCTGCTCGATAGGCCGAGTTCCGGCACCTACCTGCTGGATGGTGGCGATGTCACCGATCTGAACGACGAACAATTGGCGCGTGTGCGGCGCGAAAAGATCGGCTTCGTTTTCCAGTCTTTCCATCTGGTGCCGCGCCTGACCGCGGCACAGAACGTCGAATTGCCGATGATCCTGGCGGGCATTCCTGTCGAAGAAAGAAAAGCGCGTGTGCAGGTGTTGATGCAGAACTATGGCTTGGCAGAACGAGCCGATCACCGACCCGACCAACTCTCGGGTGGACAGCGTCAGCGTGTGGCCATCGCTCGTGCAACGGTGATGAATCCAAGCGTGCTGCTGGCGGACGAGCCGACCGGCAACCTCGATCAGGCTACCGGCTGGGAAGTGCTCAAGCTGCTGGAAGGCTTGCTGGAGCAGGGCATCACGCTGGTGCTGGTGACGCACGATGCCGAGATCGGCGCACGCGCGCATCGCCAGATCCACATGCTGGACGGGCGCATCCTTTCCGATGAGCAACAGGCAAAGTGAGACTGACTGACACCCTGCAATTCGCGTCCGGCAGCCTGCGTGGCAGCCCGACGCGGACTTTGCTGATGATGTTGGCGATGTCCATCGGTGTAGCCGCTGTCGTGGTGCTCACCGCATTGGGCGAGGGCGCAAGGCGCTATGTGGTCAACCAGTTCGCATCGCTGGGAACCAACCTGGTCATCGTATTGCCCGGGCGTACCGAGACCTCGGGCGTCAGTCCCGGTCTGATGTCGGGCCAGACGCCGCGCGAGATCACGCTGGACGATGCGCTGGCATTGCAGCGTAGTCGTGCCATCAAACGTTTCGCGCCGCTCACTGTGGGCTCGGCCTCGCTGTCTCGCGGGGCGTTGAATCGCGAGGTGGTAGTACTGGGCTCGACCTCCGAGTTGCTGGGGGTGCGGCATATGGAGATGGCGGTCGGACGCTTCCTGCCCGAGGGGGATATCCAGGATACGTCCTCGATCTGTGTGCTGGGCAACCAGATGAAACGCGAGCTGTTCGGTAACGAGCAGGCCGTTGGACAGTGGGTGCGGCTCGGTGATCGTCGCTTCCGCGTCATCGGCGTGTTGTCTCCGCAGGGCGAGTCCATGGGGATGCGTACCGATGAGCTGGTCATCATTCCCGTTGGGTCTTCTCAACAGTTGTTCAACACATCCGGCCTGTACCGCATCCTGATCGAAGCCAAGAGCCGGGACGCCATCGAGCAGGTCACGAAAGATGCGGAATCCATCCTGGTCGAGCGGCACGGCGGCGAGCGCGATGTGACCGTCATCACCCAGAATGCGGTGCTGCAGACCTTTGATCGCATCCTTGGTGCGCTGACCATGGCCGTGGGCGGCATCGCCGCGATCAGTCTGGCGGTGGCCGGCGTGCTGATCATGAATGTGATGCTCATCGCGGTGGCACAGCGCGTCAAGGAGATCGGCCTGCTGAAAGCATTGGGCGCCCCGGGCAAGCAGATCCGCTATCTGTTCTTCGCCGAAGCCGCGCTGTTGTCCGGCATTGGCAGTGTCGCCGGATTGGTATTGGGCTATGCCGGCAGCTTCATCATCGGGCAGATATACCCCAGCCTGCCGGTGATGCCGCCCTGGTGGGCGGTGATCGCGGCGACGATGACGGCATTGGGCACCGGCATCCTGTTCAGTGTGTGGCCGGCACGGCGTGCGGCAAAGCTGGATCCGGTCACGGCCCTGGCGGGGAAATAACCATGTACCTGCGCGACCTGATCTCGCTCACTTCCTCGAGCTTCCTCACCTACAGGATGCGCAGTTTCCTGACCGGGCTGGGCATCGCCATCGGCATCGCCGCGGTGATCCTGCTCACGTCCATCGGCGAAGGGCTGCACCAGTTCGTGATCAAGGAATTCTCGCAGTTCGGCACCAATATCATCGCCATCCAGCCCGGCAAGGCGCAGGTGCAAGGCAGCAGTGTCGGTATCTTCGGTTCGGTACGCGCCCTGACGCTGGAGGATGCCGATGCCTTGCGCAAGCTGCCCTACGTGGAATATGTTATTCCCGGCATGATGGGCAATGCCGAAGTCAGATTCGAGGGACGCACGCGTCGCACCATGGTGCTGGGCGAGGGGCGCGATTTCGACAAGGCCTTCACCATGAAGGTGCAGAGCGGCGCTTTCTGGACCGATGCGGACGACGATCAGGCGCGGCCGCAGGTGGTGATCGGTGCCAAGATCCAGCAAGAGCTGTTCCTCGATCAGAATCCGCTCGGCCAGTATCTGCGTATCGGCGGTCAACGCTTCCGCGTGGTCGGTGTCATGGAATCCAAGGGGCAGATACTGGGGATGGACATGGACGATTCCGTATTCATCCCCGCAGCGCGCGCCATGGAGCTGTTGAACCGCCCGAGCCTGATCGAGATCGATGTGAGTTACCGGGCCGATGTCGATGCCGAAACGGTGATCCGGCTGATCAAGAACCGATTGATCGAAGTGCATGGGCGGGAAGACTTCACCATCATCTCGCAAGAGCAGGCGCTGGAAGTGCTGAGCTCGGTGTTGGAGATACTCACCTTCGCCGTCGGCGCATTGGGCGCAATCTCGCTGCTGGTCGGCGCGGTCGGTATCCTCACCATCATGACCATGGCCGTCGCCGAACGCACGGCCGAGATCGGCCTGCTGCGCGCGCTCGGCGCACGCGAACAACAGGTGCTGGCGCTGTTCCTCGGGGAAGCCATGATGCTTTCAGCTCTGGGCGGAGGTCTGGGCTTGTTGATGGGGATCGGCATCGCACAAGGCCTGCACATGCTGGTGCCCGCACTGCCGGTACATACCCCGTGGATGTTCGCTGTGTTGGCCGAGCTGACCGCCGTCTCTATCGGACTCGCTGCCGGCGTCATTCCGGCCATGCGTGCTGCAAAGCTCGACCCGGTCGAGGCTTTGCATGCAGAATAGCGCCCCTTTCCAAGGTCGAGAATCATGCTGAGTTATCGCCACGCCTTCCATGCCGGCAACCATGCCGATGTACTGAAACACTTCGTGCAGATGCAGTTGCTGCAGTATCTGGCGCAGAAGGACAAACCCTATTGGGTCATCGACACCCATGCCGGGGCAGGGTGCTACGAGCTGCTGGGCGGTTTCGCCGCGAAGAACGCGGAATACGAAAGCGGTATCGCGCGCTTGTGGGAAGCCAAGGACCTGCCGCAGTCTTTGGCCGACTATGTCGCGCTGGTAAAGGGATTGAATCCGGAAGGCAAGCTGAAGCTCTATCCCGGTTCGCCGCTGGTGTCGCAGCTGCTGCTGCGTGAGCAGGACAGGTTGCGCCTGTTCGAGTTGCATCCCTCCGACTATGAGATCCTGACGGAGAATTTCATCGCGCATGACAAACAGGTGATCGTGCAGAAGTCGGACGGTTTCGCTGCGCTCAAGGCCTTGTTGCCGCCGCCGCCACGTCGTGCGCTGGTGCTGATCGATCCGCCCTACGAAGAGAAGCAGGATTACAAACGGGTGGTCGATGCCTTGCAGGAAGGTCTGAAGCGTTTTGCCAACGGCATGTATGCCGTGTGGTATCCGTGTCTGCAACGCGAGGAATCCGAAAAGTTGCCAGAGAAATTGAAGCGCTTGCCGGTGAAGGGCTGGCTGCACGTTGCACTGCATGTGCAAACACCGTCCGCGGATGGCTTCGGCATGCATGGCAGTGGCATGTTCGTGCTCAATCCACCATGGACCCTGCATGCCACCTTGCAGGAAGTGATGCCGAAACTGGTGGAACTGCTGGGACAGGATGCCGGGGCGCGTTTCGTGCTGGAGCAGCAGGCAGCATAGGCATGTCGGACTCTTTTCCGCACAGCTGCGACATCTTCTGCACCGTGGTCGACAACTACGGCGACATCGGCGTGTGCTGGCGCCTGGCGCGACAATTGGCGCACGAGCATGGTCTGGCGGTGCGGTTATGGGTGGATGATCTGCACAGTTTCGGCAGGATGTTGCCGGAACTTGATGTGGACTTGAGCGCGCAGACCTGTCGTGGCGTGGAAATACACATGTGGGAAAAAACGCTGCCCGCAGTCGAACCGGCCGATCTGGTGATCGGCGCATTCGCCTGCAAACTGCCGGACAGTTATATTGCCGCGATGGCGGCATGCAAGCGCAAGCCTGTCTGGCTCAATCTGGAATATCTCAGCGCTGAAGACTGGGTGGAGACACATCACCAGCTTCCTTCGCCGCATCCGCAGTTACCGCTGACAAAGTACTTCTTCTTTCCGGGTTTCACGCCCAGGACCGGCGGACTGCTGCTGGAGCGCGACCTGCTGGCGCGCCGCGACGCGTTCCAGCAGGATGAAGCAGCGCTTGAGCGCTACTGGCAGTCGCTCGGCGTGCCGCCGCGTGAACCGGAAGAAATGCGCGTCTCCTTGTTCAGTTACGAGAACGAAGCCTTGCATGCATTGTTGCGGGCGTGGGAGCAGGGCGGGCAGCCGGTGACCTGCCTGCTGCCGGAAGGTCGGGCATTGCCGCAGGTGGCGCAGTATTTCGAGCAGCATGCAGGCAAGGCAGGCGATGTCTGGCAGCGCGGGAGTCTGCGCGTGCACGTGTTGGCTTTCGTCGAGCAGGAACGCTACGACGAACTGTTGTGGGCATGCGATATCAATTTCGTGCGTGGCGAGGATTCTTGCGTACGGGCGCAATGGGCGGGTAAGCCTTTCATCTGGCAGATATATCCGCAGCACGACGGCGTGCATCTGGAAAAACTGGTAGCTTTGTGCGCTCGCTATGTCGAAGGCTTGCCTGAAGAAACCGCATCGGCAGTGCGGGATCTGTGGCTGGCGTGGAACGGTGGGGCGGATATTGCGGGCGCCTGGGGGCGATTTGCTGGTCAGCGCGATCTGTTGGAAGAACACGGCCTGGCATGGGCAAGGCGCTTGTCGGGGAATAATCTCGCGTTGAATTTGCTGGCTTTTTCCCGCCAACTTGCATAGAATCCGCGCCTTCAAAATTTCGTATCAGGCAGACTCAAATGAAAATCGCTCAAGAACTCCGTGCCGGCAACGTGGTGATGGTCAAGGACCAGCCGCTGGTCGTGCAGAAATGTGAATACAGCCGTTCCGGTCGCAGTGGTTCGGTGGTGAAGTTCAAATTCAAGAACCTGTTGACCGACACGCCCAGCGAAGCGGTCTACTCGGCTGACGACAAGTTCGACCAGATCATCCTCGACAAGAAGGATTGCACCTATTCCTACTACGCTGACCCCATGTATGTCTTCATGGACGAAGAGTACAACCAGTACGAAGTCGAGAAGGATAACCTCGGCGATGTGATCAACTACATCATGGACGGCATGGAAGACAAGTGCGAAGTGACCTTCTATAACGACAAGGCCATCTCCGTCGAGCTGCCGACCACTATCGTGCGCGAGATCGAGTACACCGAGCCCGCAGTGCGTGGCGATACATCCGGCAAGGTGATGAAGCCCGCCAAGCTGGTTGGTTCCGGTTTCGAACTGCCGGTGGCTGCATTCATCGAGATCGGCGACAAGATCGAGATCGACACCCGCACCAACGAGTTCAAGAAGCGCGCAAACTAAGCCGACTTCTACGCTGCAATGAAAAAGAGCCGCTGCAAAGCGGCTCTTTTGTTTGGTGCTATTGGTACGTCACAGTTTCTCGACGCTGTACTCCGCCATCAGGGTATGCGTCTCGCCCGGTTGCAGGGTGATGACGTTCTCCAGCGCATTGCCGCTTTCCACGCACACCATGTCGCGGTGTAGGGCAGGGCCGAAATCACCCATCTTTTCGGCTTTCTCCTGCCAGGGGTTCCACACCACGGTGGACTTGCTGCCTTGCTTCTTGATGCGGATGGCGCGCTTCAATCCTTTGTCCTCGATCACGCAGTCGGCTTCCGTGTTCACATACACGCGATCCACTTCGCTTTCGATGACGATGCCGTCGTGCTGCGTAAAGCGAGCGAAATCCTGCACCTTGTCCAGATATTCGCAGCCATCCAGCCCCTTGATGGTCATGTTGCCGACATCGCTGATCTGGAAGTAGGTGTGCAGTGCTTCACCCAGTTCGAATGGTGCATCGCCCGTGTTGGTGGTGACCAGTTCGACACGCAAGGATTTGCCGACGGTGACTTCGAGTTGGGCGGTACTGGCATGCGGCCATTGCGTGCGTGTGGTGTCGTTCTCGATCAGACCGAAACGCAAGCTGGTCGAGCCGTCGGGATAAGCCTTGGTTGCCAGCAACTCCCACGGCACAGTACGGGCAAAACCATGGCCGGGCAGGCTGCTGTCGGTCTGGTGCGGGCCGAACCAGGGCCAGCAGATCGGCACGCCACCGCGTATGGATTTGCCCGGTGCGAACTTGGCATTGGGCGACAGCCACAATACCGGCTCTTCGCCGCGCGGCTGGAAGGTGGCGATATGTGCGCCCTGTAGTGCGATGTTGGCCAATGCGTGCTGGTTGGAAACTTCAGCGATGATCACGCCGTCGGCGATCTCACGTAGTTGCACGTGGTTCTCGATGGCGTGTTGCTGATTAAGGCTTTGCAAAATACTCATTTCTCTACTCTCCGTGTTATCTATTCTGTTCAGCTGGCGGTGCACTCTTGAGCACTTCTTCCATGGTGGTCAGTCCATTGGCGATCTTTTGCGCACCCGAGATACGCAGCGGTTTCATGCCTTCGCGTCCGGCCTGGTCGCGCAGTGCGGCGATATCCGTCTCGGATGTGATGAGTTTGCGCAGCTCCGGCGACATGAGCAGGATCTCGTAGATACCAACCCGCCCCGAGTAGCCCGTCATGCGGCATTCCAGACATCCCTGTGGGCGTTGCAGCTTGGCGGGGCGCGCCGCTTTCCACGGCGAGACCAGGTTGTCCCACAGCACATGGTCGGCATCGCTGGCGGGGTGCGGTTGTTTGCAGTGCGGACACAAGGTGCGCACCAGACGTTGCGCCATGATGCCGAGCAGGGTGGCATTAAGCAGGTAAGGTGGCACGCCAAGGTCGAGCAGGCGGGTAATAGCCGAGGGGGCATCGTTGGTGTGCAGGGTGGACAGCACCAGGTGGCCGGTCAGAGCAGCCTGGATCGCCATGTCGGCCGTTTCCAGATCGCGGATCTCGCCCACCATGATGATGTCGGGATCCTGTCGCATCAGCGCGCGCACACCATCGGCAAAGTTCACGCCGATATCAGGCTGGATCTGCATCTGGTTGAAGGCCGGTTCGACCATCTCGATCGGATCCTCCAGCGTGCACACGTTCACTTCCGGCGTGGCCAGATGTTTGAGCGTTGAATACAGCGTGGTCGTTTTCCCGGAACCGGTCGGGCCGGTGACCAGGATGATGCCGTTCGGTCTGCCGGTCATTTGCTCCCAGCGCGTGCGGTCGTCTTCCGAGAATCCCAGTTCTGCGAAATCGCGCACCAGCACCTCCGGGTCGAAAATACGCATCACCAGCTTTTCGCCGAAGGCCGTGGGCAAGGTGGATAAGCGCAACTCGATCTCCTGACCTTCCTCTGTTCGAGTCTTGATGCGGCCATCCTGCGGACGGCGTTTCTCCATCAGGTCCATGCGGCCCAGCAGCTTGATGCGGCTGGTCATCGCTGCAACTACCGACATCGGTAACTGGTGTACCTGATGCAACACCCCGTCGATGCGGAAACGCACAATGCCGATGTCACGGCGCGGTTCGATGTGGATGTCCGAGGCACGCTGGTCGAAGGCGTACTGCCACAGCCAGTCGACGATATGTACGATGTGCTGGTCGTTGGCATCGAATTGCTTGTTGCTCTTGCCCAGTTCGACCAGTTGTTCGAAGGAGGCCAGGTTGCTGGAGGAGGTATTGGTGTGCGTGGCGCTCTTCACCGAGCGGGCCAGATTGTAGAACTCGACCAGATAGCGTTTGATATCCAGCGGATTCGCGACCACGCGGCGGATGTTCTTGCGCGAGGTCTGGCGCAGCACCACTTCCCAGTCACGCAACCACGGTTCTGCCGTAGCCACTACCAGATCGCCGCCCTCGATGCGTATCGGCATGATGGAGAAGCGATTCGCGTAATCGATGGACATCAGTTCGGTCAGATTGGAGAAATCGATCTTCAGCGGGTTGATGTGGAAATACTCCAGTCCGGCCTTGCCTGCCAGCCATTCGGTCAGACTTTCAAGTGTCAGGATGCGATTGGGCGGCAATAACGATTTCCAGCTTTTTTCCGCGATGACGACCAGGGGATGATGGTCATTGCGCTGCGCACGCCGCTCGGCAACAAGTGCATCGGCCTCTGCCTTGTCCACCATGCCGTCTGCAACCAGCATGTCGAGCAGCTCGCTAAGCCTTAGTTTGTGATTCGGAACGTCTTGTGCGCCCATGTGCATGCCCTGAGTAAGTTCCGGCGACTATACCGATAACGGGCGGGGGGTTCAATGAGGGGGAGGGCGTCGCTACAGAATATATAGGCCGAATGGCATATTGTTTGGGGGAGCTAAGCAGGGTAAGTTCTGGGGCGGTGTTGGGAGCAGGGGAATTATTGGTTTTGAGCGGGAGAAATGAGATGAGAAAACTTAATGCGAAGCTGACCCCTTTGGTTCTTTTAGATGATATCCATACCAAATATTTTATGATCAACCCAACTATCAGCCATAAATTAAGGGGAGCAACATGAAGCATATCTTTTCAGCACTACTTTCCCTCTTCCTCTTGGTCTCTTTTTCGGCCCATGCTGGCAACGCCGCGCTGCGCATCACCTGCGGCGGCGAAGATGAGGGGGCCGAGGTGTATCTGAACGGCAAATTCAAGGGTGAATGCCCCGTGGATATCCAGATCCCGGAGGGGAGGTACAAGCTGAAAGTCGTAAAGGCGGTAGACGCCTCACATGAGCGCGCCTTCGAGCAAGCACTGCGCCTGGCCGAAGGAACCGCCAAGAAGATAGAGGTCGTGCTGCTGGAACGTCTGACGCCAGCGGCACGTGCCGAAGAAGCGCGCCGTTTAGCTCAATTCGATGCCGACCTGGCAAGCGGGCGCGCCGCCCAAGAATGCGCCAACTGCCCCGAGATGGTCATGGTGCCTGCGGGCAGTTTTAACATGGGCTCGCCCAGCTCGGAGACAGGGCGGGACGACAACGAAGGCCCGGTTCATAGCGTCAACGTCAAAGCGTTTTTATTGGGCAAGACCCACATCACCCGCAGCCAGTTCGCCGCCTTCGTGAATGCCACCAACTACGATGCGGGCGACAAATGTTGGGTGTATGAAGGCAAGTGGAAAGAAAAGACCGGCTACAACTGGAAGAACCCCGGTTATAGCCAACAAGACGACCACCCAGTCGCCTGCATTAACTGGAACGATGCCAAAGCCTACGCCGAATGGCTATCGCGCAAGACCGGCAAGCAATATCGCCTGCCCACCGAAGCCGAATGGGAATACGCCGCAAGGGCAGGCACCACCACCGCCCGCTACTGGGGCGACAATCCGGATCAAGCCTGCAGCTATGCCAATGTGGGCGACCAGACACAGAAAAGCCAGGTATCCGGCGTGACATGGGATGTGCACAACTGCAATGATGGCTATGCTTATACTGCCCCGGTGGGCAGCTTCAAACCCAATGCCTTTGGTCTGAACGACATGCAAGGCAACCTGTGGCAGTGGGTGCAAGACAGCTACCACGACAACTACAACGGCGCACCCGGTGATGGTACGGAATGGCAGGGGGATGGCGCGAAGCGCGCCCTTCGCGGTAGCTCGTGGGGTGGCAGGCCGCGTGGCGCGCGCGTGGCGAACCGCGACGGCGGATCGGCGAGCCGCGGCAACAACATCGGGTTCCGCCTCGCCAGAACGCTCCCGTAATGCAATGGAGGGAGCTTACCCTTTTACCCTTGGAAAGTTTTGCTGCTCAGGGGAGGGAGTGGAGATACGGGGGCGGGGGAGCAGGGGGCTGTGCCCCCTGCTGATGTTTGGAAATGGATATGAAAAAACCTCAACGCAATATTGCACCTGTGCTTGAGAAATTGTATCAACTCATGCTGTGGTTGATACCCACTATCGATAAATTTCCGCGTTCACAAAAATTCGCTTTGGGCGAGTTCAGTGTCCTCATAGGTTGTGCAATTTCTAACTCAGGGTGATTGTATGAAACAAGGATTGTTGAATTTCCTCCAGCTGGCTTTTCTGGCAACTTTTGCTTCTGCGGCACTGGCAAGCAATACCAGCCTGTTGGATATGTCCGATCAATTCGATAAATTGGATAAAGAGGATTTCCTGGTGGCTATTGAGCGGGCCAACGAATGTACCAAATCCCGCAATTTTGTTTGCAGCGAGAGAGAACTTGTTAAGGCAGAAAAGTTGGCGAACAGCAGCCAGGACAAGAAGGTACTGGCTGCCGCGTACAAGAGCATTGCGAAGGAGAAAGCGCTAATAGCTGAGGAAGAGCGTCGGCAAAGGGAACTGGCCAGGGAAGAGGAAGAGCAGCGAGAGCTGGAGCTTGCAAGGAGGGAGGAGAGTCAACGGGATTCCGTGCCTTCTTTCTTTGACATAGTGGGGGCGGTTGCTCAAGGTCTTTCTGATGCTGATTCGTATAACCAGCGTTTGCAAAGCCAAGGAGAAGCCAGTATTGCTCAAGGTCAACGAGACGGGCAGGCTGAATACGAGCGCATACAGCGCCAGACGGCAAACAATTCTACATATTCATCGTCGAACCTGGCAGCAACGTCTCAATCGCAAGAGGATAACAATGTCGATTATTCTCAAGGTGCTGGATCAACTCGTAAAGCATCACCGCCATTGATATTGCCGAAGTATGAGGAAGTTTGTGAACTGCAACATAAGGAAGTTCCAATCAGTAGCGGTTGGATTAGGAGCAAATCTGACGCAAGGAAAAACGTCAGTGATGTATCGCCCGTCAGGGCAGGCTGTTTTGGCAAGAACCTTGCACTTTCGGTTTCAAATGTAAACTGCCAAAGCAAAACGGCGCACAAACCTGATATCAAAAATGGAACAATAAAAATTGTTGAGGACGGCACTCTTTGGGAATGTACGTCACAAGTCTCATGCACCTTCGAAAAATGCCGTGCAAAGAATACGCATAGCGGGCCTAGTGGTGCCAGCGAGCAGTAGATAATCCGAAAAGCACCCCGCATCTGGCGCATCTTCTGAAAGTGGTATGCGAACTTGGCCGAAGTCCCGCAGCACATCGTGTAGTGCTGAATCAATCGCGAACTGAGTTTTTTCGAGGGCAAAATCAAAGGGGTCAGCTTTGCATTTCATATTGAACAACCCCGTCCCTGTGGCGGTCTGCATGGAATAACTGAGCTGAGTCGAAGAGGGGGAATTGGCCTTGCAGGCCGCGCCTTCGCCTGCATGCGAAGGCCGCTCCGGGCTACGAACAGCACGCAGGTGCTGTTCGCTTGACGCCCTCCGCCCCCCGTCCGTTCCGGACGGGGTTTTAATTCCCCCCATCGTTTCGACGCAACAAATAAAAACGACACCGCT
>JAQUAD010000032.1 GCA_028687425.1 Sideroxydans sp. | reverse complement strand
AACTCAATATGCGCGGCATTGCCTGTGGCAAGCATCGCCTGGCCCGCCTCAGGCAACAAGCAGGCATAGAGGCACGGCGCAAGCGGCGCTTCCGGGTCATCGTGGAGAATCACCATACCGCACCGGCTGCCCCGAATCTCGTGCAGCGCAAATTCGATGTGGCTATCCCCAATCAGGTCTGGGTGGGGGATGGCACCTTCATTCGTACCCGACAGGGCTTTTTGCATCTGGCTGTCTTGCTGGATTTGCACTCTCGCCGGGTGGTCGGCTGGGGCATGGGAGATAGGCCGAACCTGCTGCCGGTCCTGTCAGCCCTGGATATGGCGCTCCTGCATCGGCAGCCCGAGCGTGGTTTGATTCACCACACCGACCAAGGAACGCTCTATGCAGCACGCGCCTACCGGGAGAAGTTGTTGACGCATGGCCTGCGTCCGAGCATGAGTCGGCGCGGCAACTGTTACGACAATGCGGTAGCCGAGAGCTTCTTCTCAAACTTGAAGAACGAGCTCGTGCACCATTGCGACTTCCATACCAGAGATGAGGCACGAGCTGCGATCTTCGAGTACATTGAAATCTTCTACAATCGACAGCGCAGGCATCAGACCTTGGGCTATCTCAGTCCGGTGCAGTTTGAGCAGCAAACAGATGTAACTAATTAAACCGTCCGGGAAAGGCGGGTTAGCTCAGTCTGTCCCCTATTATTGCTTGGCAACGCGGAACGAATGAAAATACCAATGGCCTACTGAGACAGTACTTCCCCAAAGGAATGGACATCTCTGGATACACGCAAGCACAGTTAAATGGTGTAGCAAGGAAGCTAAATGAGCGTCCAAGGAAGACGCTAAACTATGCAACACCAGCTGAACGATTTAACCAACTTGTTGCATCGACGAGTTGAATCCGCAGGCCAAAGCGGACATCTATACAGTTGGCTGAACCGACTGCTTTCCACAGAATTCCGGATAATCTCAGACTGACACGACCAGTGTTGTGCCTCAACTTTCACCAAGAATGGGGCCCCAATCCAATCGTAATATATTTGATAGTCTCTCAAAATCTCGAACACCAAGGCGCCCCTTAAGTGTTACCTCAACAGTGTTGAGACAGTCTCGAGCGTCTAATACTACTTTTGTTCCATGGGGTGTCATTCGGATGATCTTTTGATTGCGTTTTTGAAGATCGTTTTCAAGTGTCAGAACATCTAGGGCTTGTAGCTCCTTTGTTGTCCGGTACACCGCCTGACGAGAAACCCCCATTCTCTTAGCGACCAGCGATGCATGGGTCGTTCCGCAGTCCAAATTCGCCAGAAACATTAGATGAGCAACGGTAAACGCGGTATGTCCACGTTCAGCCATCAAATGCAGGATTCCTTGAAATGTCCACTGCTGAGCATTTAGTAATAGTTGGCCCAATGGGACTTCGATAGTTGGATTGTTTATTGTCAACATGGTTGACATTTCGGTAGCCTCTCAATTAGTCTAGATGTAAACAAAGTTTACATCTACAAAATGGTGTTGTTATGGAATGCGTGCCACTTCCGTTCAATACAACATTGAAAATACCTGATAGAAGGAGAATCACATGAAAACGTCACTACCACTTCGCGCTGCACTATTTGCAAATGCCATATTTTCACTTAGTAGTGCTCTGCTTATGATATTTCGCCCAGATATCGTAGAAAGATGGCTTGGAATACAAGCTCAAACCATCATCGAAGTTATTGGCATCGGACTAATCATATTCGCAAGCGCCTTGATTATATTAGCAACACGTACTCGTATTTCACTATGGCTAGCACTTCTTGCCAGCATGGCAGATTTTATGTGGGTACTAGGATCAGTCGTATTGGTATTTGCATGGCCCGAGCTTTTTTCTCAGACTGGAGAGTGGGTGATACTTGCTGTTGCTGGTGACGTTCTCGTATTTGGTGTTTTACAACTTTGGGGTATTGCCCAATCACAGAGAGTTCAAGAAACCGGTGAATATCAGCACTCCATTAACATCGAAACTAACGCCCCCATGGAATCAATGTGGAGGGTAATCGGGGACCTTGGCAACATAAAAAAATATATGCCTCAGTTAACAAGCTCAGAAATTTTGGGCGAGAAAACTCCGGGGGTTGGAGCTGTGCGGGCTTGTTCGCATGGTAGCCAGCGGTGGGCGGAAGAATGTACAGCCTTTGTTCCAGGACACAGCTTCGATGTGAGATTTTTAACTGAGGCGCCTGACTTTCCTTTTCCAGTGACGTCAATGCGCGGTGGCTGGAAGGTGAGCCCTGCTTCTAACGGTTCACTAGTCAATGTATGGTGGAAATATGTGCCTAAACACAAAATTCTCTCACCAATATTTGTCGCCCTTTTCGCTCGTCAGATAGATCGAGATTTTCCTGGGATCATTCAGAGAATGGCACTGGATGCGGCGAATACTCAAAACACAGCACACATGTAATAGACGCTGTTACCCAAACTACGTTTAACAATTGTTAGGAGGAAGTGCGACGGAGTGATTGATATTTACTTCGTCGCGCGAAGAAAATGAGAACAATGGGGCGGCAGATTTGGCCGACTAGAAGCCGTTTTCAAAGCAAAGCCCGCGCCTGCATCTCACACAAACTGCGGATGTCAGCATCCAGTCCCTTCAACCAATTATCTGGAATGGCCTCGGTGCCATACAGCGCACCGACCAGCATGCCTGCGATGGCACCAGTGGTGTCGGCGATGTAGCCGCTGGGTTGGCGGCGGGTTTGATGGCGCGGAACTTGAACTCGGGGTGGCAGGTTGCTGATTGTCTGCCGGGCGATCATCGGGTGTTGTGGGGCGACACTTCCATTCACGATGCAAACCTTCGTTGAGTGGCTGTGGTCGGTTCATATTTTTTGTGTCGCTGTACAGCCGGGTGGCATGAAACATGCTATACACAGGGTCATTACGGACAGCCCAACTGTCACCAGATGCTCCAGACATTCATATGAACGAAAACATCCGCTCGCTGCAACAATCCGATCCCGGTCTGGCGATCTTGCGTCTGGCCGCGCTATCCGCAGGCAGCAAGACAACGCTGGATGCGGAAACCAGAACACTCATGTCGCAACAGGTGGCTGCCGGTGCGCTGGCCGAGATGACTGCACGCGAAGTGTGGGCGGAGCTGCAGGCCGGCCTGATGGCTGAGTTCCCTTCCAATATGTTGCGAAACTTGCAGGACTGCGGCGCGCTGCAAGTGGTACTGCCGGAAGTGGCTGCCTTGTTCGGCGTGCCACAGATCGCCAACGACCCGCAGCAGGTCGACATCGGTTGCCACCTGTTGCGTGTGCTGGACGAAGCGGCGCGTTGTGATGCGCCGCTGGCCGTGCGCTTCGCGGCACTGGTGATGAACACCGGCAAATCCGATTCGCCGCCCGAACACCTGCCTGCCCATTACCGCCACATCGAACGCGGCCGGCCACGCATCGAACAGATCTGCGAGCGCTTTGAGTTGCCATCGGACTGTCGCGACCTGGCATTGCTGGCGCTTGCCGAATGCGAACGCGTGCATCGCGCATCCGAAGTGCGCGCCGGCCCGGTGGCGGCCATGCTGCAACGGCTGGGTGCATTCAGCGATTTGGCGCGCTTCGAACGATTGCTGTTGCTGTGTGCCTGCGCCTATCGCGCCTATCCGGGCTATGAGGGCAAGGAATATCCCAAGGCCGGCTTGCTGCATCACGCGCTGCAGGCATGCGTCGCTATCGATGCTGCTGGACTCGACGAGGACGAGTTGATGGAAGCGCGCGCCGCAGCCATCGCCGCTGCATTCCATTCCGAACGCTGGTCGGAGGATCAATTTTGATGCAGCGCGCTGTTGAAGATCACCCCGCCGCGCAATGGGCGCTGGAAATCGGCTTCGATGCCGTGCAGGTGGATTGCACCACCGCCGTGGTGCTGAAGATACTCGACAACAAATGCAAGATGTCGCCGGGCGAGATGGCGGCCATCATGGCGATCTACGATGTCGTCCATCATCGTTCGCCGCCCATGCTGGGCGAGGCGGTGCACGAAGCCATCCGCGCTTTCCGGCATGAAGCCAGCGAGGCGGCGTGCGCCAGCATCCATCAATTGCGCGTGCAGGCCGAAGCGCAGATCCTCAAGCCGGTCATGAAAAACTACAAGGCTTTCCTGCGCGACGGCCTGTTCGGTTGAAACGACAAAAAGTTAATCTGCCGGTTTCGTATATTCCAGACCGCGGAACACCGAGCAACGTTTGAACGCATCCAGATCGGGCGGCAGTTGTTTCTGGTGACAGAACTTCGCCACCAGTTTGGTCAGCCCCTTGATGTCGCGACCCGAGGCAGCGGGGAACAGCTCGGCCAGCCGGTGCAGCAGATCGTCATCCAGCACCAGCTGGAATTGCTCGGTCATCACGCGCCAGATGCGCTGCCGGGCGGCCATGTCGGGGTGGTGATATTTGATGAGCGCAATGCAGCGGGACACGATGGCCTCGTCGATATCGTCGACACGGTTGGTGGTGAGGAACAGCAGGCCGTTGAAATATTCCAGCACACGCAGGAACACGCCGACCACCGCGTTGGTCGCGATGTCGTCGTCGCGGCGGCGGATGTACACATCGGCTTCGTCGATCAGCATCACCGCGCCCCAGCGCTGGGCGCGGGTCAGCACTTCCTTCAGCGCTGTTTCCATCGCTGAGACATTCAGCCCCAGTTGCCCGGAGTGCACGCGGTATAGCGGGCGGCGGATGATCTCCGCATACACTTCCGCGGTGAGCGTCTTGCCCACGCCCGCCGGACCCGCGCACAGCACCGTGGTGCCGCCGGACTTGCCTTCGATGATGTCGTCCATCAGCACATCCATCTCGGCGGTGAGGATGTCGATCAGGTCGGTCTGCTCCTCGGGCAGGATCAGCTTGCTCTTCAGTTCCGGCTGATAGGCGTACGGCGCGATGTCGTTCACATGCACCCACAGATAGTGGTGCAGCTCGAGGTGGAACATCAGGATGTAGAAATGCACCGGCAACTGGGTGAACAGGCCCTTGGGCATCTCCGCATGCAGCTTCTCCACCTCGTCGTCGGATTTGTAGCGCAGGTTCTTCGAAGCGCGGCGCAGATACTTGCCCAGGATGTCGCCGTTGCTGTCCAGCCCCAGCACGCGGTCGCTGAGGATGCCTTCGTCGTTGACCAGCCGTGCACTGCCGCCGCCGGACGACAGCACGATGACATCCTTGCGCGACCAGTCCGTGTCGCGATGTGTGGCGGCAGGATTCTCGGCGTAATAGCCCACGCCGTGCCCGGAGAACTGCGCACCGTAGCGTGCACGCCAGTCGAAGTAACGCTCAGCGGCCTCGTCGTAATTGCGGATCAGTTCCTCGGTTTCCTTCAGGTAGCCCTTGGCCGCGAATATCTCTGCCACCGTGCGGTTGCACAGGTCGCGCGGCAGGATCATCAGCGTCACATTGGCGAGCTTGCCCTTCGCATTGCTCTTCAGTTCTATCATCACGCGACCGCTCTCGTCGTTGGAGGCAGGCATGTAGTCGAGCCGGGTCACCACCCACGCAGTGGGCTTGCCGGTGATGGCCGCGCTGAACAGCCAGCCGCGTATTGCATTCGTCGTCAGGTAACGTGCGATGGCCGGTATCAGCGGTTCCAGGTCGTCGCCGTCGAAACGTTCGCCCTCGTCGTTCATCGCCTGCTGCAAGGTCGCCAGTTGTGCGCCGCGTGCGCGCTGGTCGGCATCGCCGTTCGCATAGATGTTGTGCAGGAATGCGATCTCTTCGTTGCCCAGCTGGCTGATCGCGACCTCCGCACTGTTGCCGAAACGCAGCTGCTCATGCAGCCCGGCCAGTTGCGGGAATTCGCTGACTATGGCTTCTACCAGCGGTCGTTCGATACGCAGTTTCATTGAATGCTCCCTGAGCGATAACGCAGCCCGGACAGTCGGGCATGACGGTTATTCAGGGCAGCAAAATATGCGCCAGCCTGCATGCCTGGCTTGAAGGCCGACAACCAATGCAGGTGGCAGTTCAGTCAGTAGCTTGCACAACCAACAATCCTGCTTCTTGTAGCAAACCATCCAATCCATCCAGCAAATCATGGATGCGCCCTGGCAGTTCGTCCGGGTCGGCTGCGGCTGTCGCCCGCAGCAATCGTTCCACGCCTTGCGGAAAATCCTGCGGCAGCTTCCGGCAGAGACTTTGAGCCTGTGCCACCAGCCGTTTCTCACCCGGATGCGGGACGCGATTGATGGCGAACAGGATGTCGAAGTAACTCGCCAGCAGCGCCGTCATGCGGTGATGCACACTGAAATGATCGTTGCGTGACAGCGCCAGCGAGATCTGGTGCAGATAGGAAGAGAGCGTGTTGCGCAGGATGGGATGGTTCTTGGCAACGATGGCACGCCGCAGCTCGTCCGGGTAAGGCTGTGCTGCACGCGCCTGCAAACCTGCATACCAGCCGTCGCGGTCGTGCAGCACTTGCGAGTGCAGCACGTTGTACAGGAAGCAGGTGCTGTAGCCGACGGATGCCTGATGGCGCAGCAGCACGTTGTCGAGCTGAGCCTCGATCCAGGATGGTGCACGGTACATGATGTCGACCACGGTACCGCTGCGCTTGCTCACCCACTCGTCGCCGGTCTCCCAGAAGCGGTTTCCTATGCTGATCCGGTCGCCGTATCGGTCGGCAATTTGCCTGCGCCATGATTCTGCAGGCTCGGACAGCGCATAGACATAGAGGTCGAAGTCGGACTGCTCATCGGCGAACGCACCACCTCGCGAACCGGCCAGCACCACGGCACGGACTCCCGGCAAGGTGGCGAACTCAGTGCTGATCGATGCGAGCAGTCCCTGATTTCTCTGAGGTTTCATGCCAGTCCTTTCGGGTGGGCACGCGAACGAACGCGAGTGCTGGATCTGGAGAAGGCGCGGGTGCGACAGTAGTTTACACGGGGGAGGCAGTCATTTGGTCGAAGCAGTGGCGCTCGAAGCGCTGATCCGAACCGTTGGTTGCAGGCCGGTAATGGCCGTGCATAAACGATTCTATCGAAGCAAAGCCTGCGCCTGCATCTCACACAAGCTGCGAGTGTCGGCATCCAGCCCCATCAGCCAATGATCAGGAATAGATTCGGCGCCATACAGCGCACCGGCCAGCATGCCGGCGATGGCGCCGGTGGTGTCGGCGTCGCCGCCGCGATTCACCACATCGACCAGACAATCGTGCAGATCGTCGGTATCGAAGAAACTCTGGAACACGGCGGGCATGGTGTCGGCGATGTAGCCGCTGGGGTTGGCGGCGGGTTTGACGGCGCGGAATTTGAACTCGGTGTGTTGCTGCGCGAGCGGATGGGCGTGTTTGTGTAGCAGGTCGTTCTTGCTTGCGCCGCGCAGTGCATCCTGCACCATGAACACCAGACATTCGCATGCGGCATCCGATAGTTTGCAGTGATGGGTGGTGTGTGCCTGTGCACGGCAGGCGGCGCGCACTTCGTCTTCACTCAATTTCAATGTGGCGAGCGCGACGGGCAGCACGCGCATCGCGGCGCCGTTGCCTGCGTCGTGATCGGAGTAGGGCGCTTCGGGGTTGCCGGTCTTGCGGAACTGCAGCAGGTTGCGGCGTACGGTGTTGCCGATGTCTACCGGCTTGCTGCGCATCCAGTCGTCGAAAGCTTGTGCGGCGGCATGCGCATCGACCTTGCCTGCTTTCAAGATCGAGGTGCCGAGTGCGAGCGACATGGTGGTGTCGTCGGTGACCTGGCCGGGCCGCAGGTGCAGCCAGCCGCCGCCGATGAGTTTGTCGTGCACGCCGTATTTCGCCTTGATCTCGCGCGGCGTCATGAACTCCACCGTCGAGCCCAGTGCATCGCCGATGGCAAGGCCGAGGTAGGCGGCGATGGCGCGGTCATTCAGTGACATGGGCGAGCTCCATTCCTTTGCAATACCTTGTAAATAAGCAATATTCAAGCCCGTTTGCGACGATGAGTCAGGTCGGTATGAGCTGCCAGCCATCGTTGCTGTAGCGCAGATGATGGGTCAGATTGAGTGTGTCGAGCAGCGTTTGGTCATGCGAGGCCACGATGAGTACGCCGGGGTAATCGCTCAGTGCCTGTTCAAAGGCGATAACAGAGGCCAGGTCGAGGTGATTGGTGGGTTCGTCCAGCAACAGCAATTGCGCCGGTGCTGCGCCCCAGAGCGCGCAGGCCAGCGCCGCTTTCAACCGTTCACCACCACTGAGCAGCCCAGAGGCAATGTTCACATGTGCTGCCCCCAGCCCCAGCAATGCCAGCCGCTCCCTGCGTTCGCTTTCCGACAAAGGGGAGTGTAAGGCATCAAGTTGTTGCAACACCGACTTGTCGGGCGGCAGCAACCGGGTCGCATGCTGATCCAGCCAGGCGGTCGTTACGTTTGTGTGGCAGTGGCCGGACACGGGCGCGAGCTGACCGGCCAGCATCCTGAGTAACGTTGTCTTGCCACATCCATTGGGGCCGATCAGACCGACCCGGACCGGGCCGGTCAGGATCATGTTCATGGCGGGGGCGTGCGCGGGGTACGGCGGGATGGCTTCATCCAGTTCGAGGACGCGTTTGCCTGGGGGTACTGCCGTGCCGGGCAGGATCAGCGCAACGGGCGGTGGCGCTGTCAGGCGTGCAGCGGCATTGCGCACGGATTGGTCCAGCTCGCGCTTGGTATCGTCTACACGTTGACGTTCTCGGCCGCTATAGGCTTCCGCCCCATCGCGCAAGCGGTTCAGATAGATGCCGGGCAGGTTGGCGGTTTTCGCGTGCTTGGCATTGCGCGCCGAACGGCGGGATCGATCATCGTGTTGCTGCTTCAACGTGCGGAGTGTCCGCGCGCGCGTGGTTCGAGCCTGGTCCAGGTTGTCCTGTGCGGCAGCTTGCTCGCGTTCTTTCTGCTCGCGGTAGACGTCGTAGTTTCCGCCATAGCTGCGCAGCCCTCCGGCTTCCAGTTCGACGATGCGATCCATGTGACTCAGCAGCGCACGGTCATGGCTGACCACGATCAGGCAACCTTGCCATTGCCGGATGGCCTCCATGAGCCACGCTCTGGCCTGACGATCCAGATGGTTGCTGGGTTCGTCCAGGATGAGGGTGTCTGCACCGGACAAGAACGCTCCCGCCAGCGCGACGCGCGTCACTTCACCGCCACTGAGCGAATCGGCCGGGGAATCGGCATGTAATGCGCCCAAGCCCGCCTCGGCAAGCACATGCGCGAGCTTGAGGCGGATGTCCCAGCGGCCATCGAGCAGATCGAAGTCCGCGTCATTCGCCATGCCTGTTTCGATACGTTGCAGCGCGGCGAAGAGCGGGGCGAGCCTGGCCAGTTCTGCGATGCTTGCACCAGCACTGAGATGCAAATCCTGCGGCACGTAAGCCGGCATGCTGCGGCGCTCAATGCGCCCGTGCTCTGGGGCTATCAACCCGGCGAGCATGCGTGCCAGCATGCTCTTGCCCGCGCCATTGCGCCCGACCAGGCCGATGCGCTGGTGTGCGAAGTGCTCGTTCAGGTCGTCGAACAGCACGCGTCCGTCCGGCAGGCGTAACGAGACATGGTGCAGCTGGATCGCGGCATGCGATGTGTTGGGTTTTGTAGCGTCCGCAGTGTGGGCGAACGAAGTCGTGGAATCGAAATTGGCCATATAAGCGCTCCTCGGTGGTCGATCAGGCGCAACCCGTGTTGGGCTGCGATGAAAGTAGTGAAGGGCTTACAGGCTCAAGGGCGTTCTCCGGGGAGCAGGGTTTCGATGGCGCGGATTGTCACCGTTTCCCGGCTTGGGGGCAACAAGGCCTTATTCTTCAGGTCCGAAACACTTCGGGTAGTCGACACATATTTCGCAACTCGGCGAGCGGCAGATGCGAATATCTTCCTTCTCGCACAACTGCTTGTAGAGGAACTTCTTCCACTTCATGTCCTTGTCGTTCTTCGCGGCCAGAGTGGGAAAGTTCTCTGTCATCAACTGCGTGAGGTAGCGACGCGCATGCAGGCCGAGGTCCTGCCACAGGTGGTCGTTCGCCATGCAGGCGGTGGTGACGATCTCCGCCATCCAGATCTCCGATACGTCGCGCTCGGCGCGATGTTCGAGGATCAGTGCGCGCACATTTTCATATTCCAGTTCGCGCTCTTTCGACCCCGGCGCGGTACGTCTGATGACCAACTGCATGTTCGGAAAGTGGCGCGCGAGCAGCGCGGCGAACACTTCTTCGTCCAGCCCGAGTCCGGGCGGCAGCGCGCCGATGCCGGCCGTCTGGCTGGCGATCATCTGCGCGAATAATTCGTCATTGGGTAGCCCGGCCGCATGCGACATCAACTCCGCAAACAAGCCTTCCGGCTGCGGTGCTGTGGCGATTGTGTGCATGACGGCGGGCTGCATGATGCTTCCTTACTTGCTGGGATATTCGATCAGCACGTCTTCGTCACGCAATACCATCTGGCAGGCCAGGCGCCATTCGGTGGTGACCACGTCGTTGACCTTCATCGCTTCGATCTGTGCGGCGGTGATCTTGCCTTCCTGTTTCAGCACGGCGATCTCGCGGTCGGTCAGCGGGCCGGCCATCGGGCCTTTGTTGGACAGGTTGGTGACCTTCACCAGGCAGGTCGCGCATTCGCCATTCTCGCAACCGAAGTCGATGGGGATGTGGTTTTCCTTGGCCAGTTTCAGCACGGTCATGGTGTGGCTGCCCGCTGTCGCGTAGACGGTCTTGTCCTTGTGCAGTGGGCTGGAAAAAGTGATGGTCGGCATTGCTTTACTCCTGAGTCAGTGGTTAAAAAAACTAATGAGTGCGTCCAGAAATCGTATTTAGCGGGATGAAGCGCGCGTCGCCGCGCAGCGAACGACAAGACATACCGTCTTGGTAGGCGCGGAGTGAGCGAGCACGCGACAAAGCGATTCGCCCGATAAATCGATTTATGGACGTACTCATGCTTTTACGACGATGTCGCCGCCCAACACCTGCGCCTGGCAGGCGAGGCGCTGGCTGCTGCCGGCCATGTTCTCCTGCAGCACCTTGTCTTCCAGCACCGAGCGCTCGCTCATATGTTCCATGCCGGACACGATCTTCATGATGCAGGTGCCGCACTCGCCTTCGCGGCATCCGTAGGTGATGCTGGCGCCGACCTTCTCGCTGATCTCGATGAGACGGGTGCCGGCGGGCACGCTGATGGTGACGCCGAGTTTTTCGAAAGTGACGTTGGCCTTAGGCATTGGCTTGCTCCTGGGAAAGTAGTTCGGACATGGATATGACGCGGCGTTCGAGATTGCCGGTCAGATGTTGGGCGAGTTGCTTGCCGAGTTCGCGGCAACGTTGCAGCTCTTCTTCGTTCGGGATCAGCTTGGCGCGCACGCCTTTGACCGGTACGCGCAGCTTGAGTCCGCGCAGGCGGTCTTCGATCATGTTGATGGCTTCGCCGCTCCAGCCGTAGGAGCCGAACGCGGCCCCCAGCTTGTCGCGCACCTTGATCGCGGCCAGCGACGACAGCAGGTCCCACACCGGTTTCACAGCATCGCCGTTGATGGTGGGCGAGCCGATGGCGATGCCGTCCGCTTCCTCGATCAGGTCGACGAAGGGCAGACCGCCGCTGGCTTGCAGGTCATACAGCGAGATGCGCACGCTGGCTTCAGTCTCCGCGCCCTCGGCCACGGCTTGCGCCATCAGCGCGGTGTTGCCGTAGGAGGAGATATAGAACACCAGCAGGGACTTGTCGTTCGTGCCGACCTCGTTGTGCAACAACGGCGCGGCCAGTTGTTTATAGCGTTGCAAATAACTTTGCGGTGCCTCGCGCAGGATAGGGCCGTGTGCGGGGGCGATGGTCTTCAGTTGTAGCGGTTCCAGCAGTTCGAGCGCTTCCAGTACATGTTCGCGGAACGGACGCATGATGTGCTGGTAGTAATACTCGAAGGAGAAACGGAAGTCGCCGACCTTGTCGTTGAACAGACGTGCATCGCAGAAATGGCAACCGAACACATCGCCGCTGAACAGGATGCCCTGTTCTTCCACCAGCGTGCATTGTGTATCCGGCCAGTGCAGGAACGGCGTGCTGAAGAAGTGCAGCGTGCGTCCGCCCAGATCGACACTGTCGCCGGTTTCGACGACGCTGAATTGCAGTTCGTCGGTCTTCACCAAAGCTTTCAGCATCAGCTGTGCCTTGGCCGAGATGTAGAGCCTGGCCTGCGGCGCACGCCGCATCAGTTCCGGCAGCGCACCGCTATGGTCCGGTTCCAGATGGTTCAGCACGATGGTGCTGATCTCTTCGTAGCGTGCGACCTGTTCCAGCCGGCTGAAGAACTCGTCGGCATGCGACGCCTTCACCGTGTCGATGATGGCCACGCCGTCGTCGCCGCGTACGCAGTAGGAATTGTAGGTGGTGCCGTTCGCCGTCTTCAAAATGATGTCGAACTCTCGCAGGCTTGGATCGAGCGCGCCGATCCAGTGCGTGCCGGGTGCGAGTTCGACAGCATTCGGCGCGGCGTTCATGTCACGGTTTCCGGCGCCGGGCAGGGTTCTGAACGATGGCAGATGGGGCAGGGCTCGTCCTTGGGCTGGCTGTCGTTGAGGCCGATCCAGGCATCCACAGCCCTGGCTTCGAAGCCCGCGCGCAGCTCGCCTTCCACATCCATCAGCGGACGTTTGATGAGCAACGGTTGTTCCACCATCATCGTCAGTGCTTCTTCTTCCGAATAAGCAGTCGGGTCGATCTCGCCCGACTTCACGCCGGGCGCAGCCGGGTTGAACCATTTCTCGACCGGCATCTCGCCGAAGAAGGCGCGCAATCTTTCTGCGGTCCATTTTTCGGTGAGCAGGTTCTTCGCCAGCACGGTGTGGCCCGACGCGGCCAGCCACACTTTCTGCTTGGTGTTGTTGCCGCAGCCGGGTTTCTCGTAGAAGACGATGGTCGACATGATGTTACGCCGCCAGTTTTTCGAGCGGGATGCCGGTCAGCGAACCGGGCGGGTTGAGCTCCACGCCGTTCTCATCGAGGATCGCACCTTCGATCGGACAGATGGTGGCGCACTGCGGGTCTTCGAAATCGCCCGCGCACTCGGTGCATTTGTCCGGGTCGATCAGGAAGTGCGGCTTCGCCTCGTAGATCGCCTTGCTCGGGCACAAAGGTTCGCAGGCATAACAATTGACGCAGGATTCGATGATCTCAAGTGCCATGATGGTCTCCTTTATGCGGCTTTCTGTGCGGCGTCAGCTTTCGCTTCCAGCTTGCCGGCAGCGCGCATCTCTTCATACACCGCCAGCACCGCGTCCTCGATCGCTTCCATCGCGTGTTCGCCGTTGGGCTGGATTCCTGCGGCTTCCAGCGGGCCCCACGGCTCGTAGCCGACCTTGCTGCACAGCACGACTTCGCAGCCGGACAGTTCGCGGATGGTCACATCCAGTGCGCTCTCGCCGTCACCGCAGGTGTCGCCGCCTTCGCAGTAGGGAATGGTCTTGCGGTGGCCGATGAAGCGCACGCCGTCAGACGATGCTTCATAGATCAGGAATTCGCTGGCATGGCCGAAGTGTTCGTTGATCACACCGCCGCCCTTAGTGGCGACCGCCATCAATACCGGACGGGTCGCTTCCTTCTTCAGCCCCTGGATGCTGACCAGCTTGCTTTCCTTGGCAGCGTGCTTGCTTTCCAATTCTTCATTGATGGCCGCGTGTACCTCGGCACGCATCTTCATCGCGGCTTCGTAGTCGATGTCCATGGCTTCGATCTTGTCCAGCGTGAACTCTGCACCGCGGTCCTCGCCCAGCAGGCCCACGGCGTCAGCACGGCACTGGCGGCAGTGACGCATCATGTTCATGTCGCCCGCGCAGGCATCCTGTAATTCCTGCAACTCTTCGTTGGTCGGGCCGCGCTGGCCGGTGAGGCCGTAGAACGTGCCGTGCTCTTCTTCAGAGATGAGCGGCATCACGTTGTGCAGGAACGCACCCTTGGCCTTCACGATCTTGGAGACTTCTTCCAGGTGTTTGTCGTTCACACCGGGGATCATCACCGAGTTCACTTTGACCAGCACGCCCTTGGCGACCAGCATCTCCAGCCCCTTCTGTTGTTGCTCGATGAGGATGGCGGCTGCCTCGCGGCCCTTGAGGCGTTTGTTCTTCCAGAAGATCCACGGATAGATCTTCGCGCCCACGTCCGGATCCACACAGTTGATGGTGATGGTCACGTGGTCGATGTTGTACTTGCACATCTCTTCGACGTTCTCCGGCAAGGCCAGGCCGTTGGTGGAGACGCACAGCTTGATGTCGGGTGCTTGTTCGCTCAGTGCGCGGAACGTTTCGAAGGTACGCTCGGGATTGGCCAGCGCGTCGCCGGGGCCGGCGATACCCAGCACCGTCATCTGCGGGATGGTGGCGGCAACAGCCATCACCTTCTTCACCGCTTGCTGAGGATTCAGCACCTCGGACACCACGCCGGGGCGCGATTCGTTGGAGCAGTCGTACTTGCGGTTGCAGTAGTGGCACTGGATGTTGCACGCAGGGGCGACGGCCACGTGCATGCGCGCAAAATAATGGTGTGCTTCTTCGGAATAGCAGGGGTGGTTCTTCACCTTGTCGCGGATGCTATCCGGCAGGTGACTCATCTGGTCGTCGGTCGAGCCGCACGATCCGGCGGAACAGCCTCCCTTGGGGGCTTCGCTTGCAGTGTTGTTCAGTACGGGTAGTTCCACAATATGTCCTCCGGTAAGGTCCGCCTGACTATCAGCAAGCCGCGTGCCTGACCGGCTGGCACGCTTAACTCGTTGTTTTGTTGGGTACCTGAGCCGGCGTTGTGGCTTTGCCTGTTGCAAATTGCACATGAAATGCGCGCAAGCTTGTGGCGAAGGTGACAAAAATCAGCGGCGCAATGTGTCAGGGGGCGAGAGTAGGAAAGTCCTGTTGGCTAATTCGCTGTGTGCGCAATGACTTAGTGAAATGCTGCGATATGTTTGTTTGATTAAAGCACAAGAGGTTGCAGCCGTGATTGAAGAACAACTTGTCGTTGTGAACTGCTTGCTGAGTTCAGAGTGGCCTGAGGTCCATCTGACAAAAACAAAATTCGGCTCTCGTCGTGTGGTTACCATGATTAATCATGGGCTGAGTCGCCGTACGCATTATGGGCAAGATGTGGGAATGCCATACAGGTTTGGCGTATCTCGCGCAAAGACTGGTACCGGCTGGAAGCAGACTGCTCCAGCATCTGTGACTATCTTCAGTGTGCCATTGGATAGACGTATTTCCTGATGGGGTTGCAGAAGGTATTGCTCCAGCGAAGCTATCGGAGTTGTGCGTTTCTTCTGCTCTTCGGTGGCGCGCTGCTGTTCTATGATCTTCGCATCCTCGCGAGCAATGTCGATCGCTGAGTCCAGCAACTGCCGTGCAGTTTGATCAAGAGGGATATTTTGTGTGCGATCAGTTGGACTTGATTTCGTAATCGGTGCGGTTGGTGTAGTTCGACGCTTAGCCGGATTCTTTCGTGTTGCAGAGGGCGTAGTCTGCGGAAGAAGGGAGCGTTCCATGGCAGGATGAGAGGCAAGGCGTACTGTCAGCGGACGATGGGTTGTGGGCGACGTGATGTTCTTCTTCGACAGTTGATTCAACCCCGATAGCAGTGCCAGATGCAGCAACAGCGAAAATGATATGAAAGGGGCTAGTCGTCGCATTTTTCTTGTTGCCGCGCGCTTTCGATATGCACGCAAGGTGATTTATTCTGCGGTCCGCGAGTCCGCCTTCCATGGATGCAAATGACGTTCTGTATATCGCCGGACTTGAGGGAGATATTGTGCGTCGTATCTTGAATATTGGCGTTTTTTGACAGAGCCGTTGTCAGTTTCAGCTACGAACTAGCCTACCTGTTTGTGGTAAAGCTGACAAGAAACGGGAAAGTATCGCCCTGAGAGGCTGGCACTTAACTTGCTCGTGTCCCGGCATGAAGCTCCATCTCGACTGGTCATCCTACGAAACCGCCGGACAGGGCGATGCCTACGCAGGCATCCCTGCCACCGGCGGCGACTTCGCCAAAACGGTTGCGGTGTGCATCAGCGACAAGCAATGCCAGCGCAAACCCAAGGGGGTGATGTGTCCAAGCTTCCGCGCCACGGACGAAGTCGAACATTCGCCCGGCGGTCGGGTGCAGGTGCTCAAGGCGGCGTTGAATGGGGAGCTGGGCGACAAGGCCTTCGCCGGTTCGCAACTCGCGGAAGCGCTGGAACTGTGTGTCGGTTGCAAGGGCTGCAAACGCGAATGTGCCAACCAGGTCGACATGGGCGCGATCAAGATCGAATACCAGGCGCAGCGCAACGAACTTTCCGGCGTGCCGCTGCGCGAACGACTGGTGGCCGACCTGCCGCAGCAACTGCATCACCGCGCTTTCATGCGCAGCCTCATCCGCTGGCGCAACCGCACACCCTGGCTGGCGAAGCTGGGCGAGCGTTTCCTCGGCATCTCGGCAAAACGCAAACTGCCCGAACCGTCTGCAGCGCCATTCCTTGCACCTGCATACAGCACCGCAGCGATAAAGGATGATCGCACGGTCATCCTGTTTGTCGATACTTTCGCCAACCATTTCGAACCCGGCATCGCCGCAGCCGCGCATCAGGTGCTGAGCGCCGCCGGTTATCGCGTCATCACCTTGCAGCCGGACATGCTCGATGAAGAACCTGCGCGTGCGCTGTGTTGCGGCCGCACCTATCTTTCGTTGGGGCAGGTGGAACAGGCTCGGCGCGAAGCGCGCCGCATGCAACTGGCATTACGTCCCGCGCTGGCAGCAGGCACGCCCATCGTCGGCCTCGAACCTTCGTGCATCCTGTCCTTGCGCGACGACCATTTGAAGTTAGGTCTGGGGCCGGATGCGGAAGCGTTGGCGAAGCAGGTCTACCTGTTTGAGGAATTCATCGCACGCGAACACGACCGCAAACGTCTCAGCCTCGATCTCAAGCCGTTGCCGCCCGGCAAGACGCTGGTGCACGGACATTGTCACCAGAAAGCGGTCGGCGCGATGAAGTCGCTGCGCAAAGTGTTGCGCATGATCCCCGAGTTCGATTTCGAATTCATCGAAGCCAGCTGCTGCGGCATGGCCGGCAGCTTCGGACTTGAAGCCGAGCATGCCGACATCTCGATGAAGATGGCCGAGCTGGATCTGTTGCCCGCGCTGCGCGCCGCACCCGATGCCGCCATCCTCGCCAACGGCTTCTCATGTCGTCACCAGATACGCGAAGGCGTGGAACGGAATGCGCAGCATGTCGCCCTGCTGCTGCGCGATGCACTCAAGGAGAAATCACCATGCTGACTGGCGCACTACTCGGGCTGATGGAACAGCTCGCCCTGAACATCATTACGCTCACCGAAGCAAGCAGCGAACGCGAATTCTTCGACAGCCGCATCACGCGTTCGCAGACGCTGATGATGCTGGGCAACCTGGCCAAGGCCTGCGCGAATTTGCCGCCCGAGACGTGCGAGCGCATGCATCAGATCGACTGGGCGGCCTGGCATGCGGTGAAGATCGCGCTCACCAAGCCGGAGCAGCATCCCTTGCAGATATGGGTGGCGATCAAGGAACTGACGCCGATGACATTGCAACAGCTGTACGACTACAAGCGCACACAGCCGCAGTTGTTCTCGATGGTGATGTAGCGCGCAGTATTTCTTACTACGAATGGAGGATGTGGAAATGAACGAGTTTCTGACGATGATGGCGATGGTGGTGGTCGGTACCGTGATCCTGGTGGCGGGTATCCGCCTGAACAGGAACCCAGCGCGCAGCCTGGACGGTTCGGTGCTGGAAAGCGTGAGCTGGGGCACCGGTTTCTTCCTGACCTTCACCGGAAATGCGGCGCTGATCTCTTTCTGGTGATCTGAAGCAACAAGGCCGTTCGGGCCGAACACTTCCCCGGCCCAAAGGCGCATTGCGCGCGGGGAAGGTTGCCACCGGCGGCGTCACTTCCTGCAACGGACGCGGCGGCTGGCTGCTTACGCAAGAGGCGAGCTGTTTCAGCCTGCTGCAAGGCTGATTTACATTATTTTGCATTATACTTGCAAATAATGTAAAAAGCTCGCCATGTCATTGAGTCAATATCCATTTTTGGATGCCTACAACCCGTGGTGGAGCGATGGTGAAGCGGCTTTTGCCAATTTGCCGGACTTCCATCGCGATGTGTTCGAAGACCTCTATGCCGACATCCAGCGCCTGCCGCAGATGATCTCGGTGACCGGCCCGCGCCGGGTGGGCAAGAGTACCTTGCTCAGGCAGTGCATCCGCAAACAGATCCAGGAGCACGGCAAGGAACAGGCACAACGCATCGTCTACTTCACCATGGACGATCCGGCCCTGCTGCTGCCACACATGGACATGGATCGCTTCTTCGAAGATCTGGTGGCGGAGTTCGCGAGTAAAGCGAAGGACGGTGTGGTGTACCTGTTCCTCGACGAGATACAGAAGTTTCCGCGCTGGGAGCTATACCTCAAGAAGCATTACGACCTGAAGACGCCGGTGCGCTTCGTGGTGTCCGGCTCGGCGTCCGCGCCGATCTTCCGCAAGTCGCGCGAGAGTTTGCTGGGGCGGATACATGACTATCAGGTGTTGCCGTTTAGTTTCAGGGAATGTTGGTTCTATTTGCTCGAAAATTCGCTCGGGAAGGGGGAGAAGTTCGCGTTCAAATCTTCAGACCTGCGCAGACACGGGCGTCTAATTCAGGCCATGCCAATTCCAGCTGAGATGATTGCTGCTCTGGATTGGTACGCTAAAAGGTTTCAGGAACTGAGAAAGGCTGCATCAGATAGCCAAGTGGCATTAGCCAATAAATTAGCCGATTATTTCTTCGAAGGCGGCTTCCCCGAAGTCTGGAAACTCCCCGACATCCTCGCCAAGCAGGACTATCTCTACCAGAACCAGATCGAGCGCGTGATCTTCGAAGATTTGTTGGTGGCGGCTGAATTCCGCAAGCCGGAGATGCTGCGCCGTTTCTATCTCGGTTTGCTGGCCGAGCCGGGGCGCGAAACCAACGTTACCAAATTGTCGAAAGATATCGGCATCACGGCGTCGACCATCACCAGCTACTTCCCACTGCTTGAGGCGACCGACCTGGTGTGGCGTTTGAATAAATATACCGGCAGCAAGGCGACGGCCAAGGCAGGCAATTTCAAGAGCTATCTGGTCGATCTTGCCGTTCGTAATGCAGTGATGAAGCTCACGCCGGAACGCCTGATGGCAGATGAACCGGTATTGGGAATGTATGCGGAGAACATTGTCGCCAACCATCTGCGCCGCTGGCCGGGGCTGGTGGAGTTGGCCTATTACCGCGAGCGCAACAATGAACTGGATTTCATCGTCGACCTCGGCGCAACGCGCATCGGCATCGAGGTCAAATATCGCGCTACGCTGAACGAGAATGAACTGAACAAGAGCCGCGCCCTGGCGGAAACTTTGGGCTGCGAGGCGTATGTGGTGGTGTGCAAGGAACGTACGGACGATGCCTTGGAGCGTCGTTTGCAGGAGAAGTCGAAGATTCCGCTCGCAGTCGTTCCGCTGGCGGATTTCCTGCTGCTCTTTTGATTCGTTTGCCGCCCTCCGGGCGCATGAGTCCGGCTAGCGTCGCCGCAAACGGAACAGCCCGTTAGCTTCGCTGTCGCTGCTGAAATACAGCGCGCCGTCCGGTCCGAACGCCACGCCTGCCGGGCGCGCCCAGCGTTCACCGTCCGGCAACTGAAAGCCGCCGACCAGTTCATCCACACGCAACGCCTGATTGCCGTCGAAGCGTACCGCCACCAGCGCGGGCGGGCGGCGTGTGGCATTCGCCCCGAAGAAACCGCCGCTCGGGCGCGTGCCCCAGGATCCGTGCAGCGCGACTACCGCATCGAACTCCAGTCGCGCATCGAGCGCGCCCTTCGGTGCGAAGGCCATGCCCAGTGGTGCGTTGCGCGCAGGAAAGGTGGCGACCGGCGGCATTACTTCCTGCAAGGGACGCGGCGGCGGACTGGACACGCAATCGTCGCGCCTGAGCTGTTTGCCGTCGAACTGGAACCACGGCATGCCGTGGAAAGAGCCGGCATCGAGCCGGCTGAAATATTCCGGGGGTTGCTCGAAACCATGATGGTCCGGCCCGTTGTTGTCCGCATACATCACACCGCTGGGCGCATGCCAGTCGAAGCCGACCGGGTTGCGCAGTCCGCTGGCGTAGGGTTGCCACGTTGCCTTGCCGCCGTTTTCTTGTAGCACCAGCACACCGCCGCGCCGCTCGTCGAAAGCGTAATCGGCACCTAGGTACTGGTCGCTGCAATTGCCTTGTATGCCAAGGCTGACATAGATGCGCCCGTCCGGCCCCACGCGCACGGTGCGGCTGTTGTGGCCGCCACCGGCGGGCAACGCGGCCAGCAACTGCAAGGCACGCGCATCGACATGTGCCTGTCCGGCGCGGTAGGGCGCGCGGTACACGCCGTCCGTCTTCGCGATCAGTATCTCGCCCGGCCGGAATGCCACGCTGTGCGGATAACCGCCGGTGTCCACCAGCACCTCGGCATGCGTGTAGGGCGGCGGCAGGCGATACACCTTACCCGTACGTGAACCGGCATACAGGTCACTATTGGCAGCGAAGGTGAGCATGCGCGGTTCGTCCATGGCGGCCAGCCATTCCAGACGGTAACCGGCGGGCACGCGCACGGTGCGCATCTCACCCGCCACCTCCAGCGACTGATGTTCGTAGTTGAGCGGTTGAGTGCCGGCGTGCACCGTGGGGGAGATAAGTGCCGCCAGCAGAAATATCTGCCACAGAAGGCGCAAGCGGATCGTCAGGTGATCGAGCTGGACAGACATGGTCTGCGCCGGCTGCATCAGCGCACGGCGCGCGGATCGAAGAGCGGATTCTCGATGAGGCCGAAGCGGTTGCCGAACGGATCCTGCACCGCGGCCACCTTGATGCCTTCGCCCACTTCGGTCACCGGATCCAGTGCGCTCGCCCCCAGTTCGAGCAGGCGTGCATGCTCCGCTTCGATGTCGCTTACGCCCCACAGGGGTTGCGGTCCGGCGCTGCCGGTCTGTGCGCCGGGCAACAGGCCCAGCTCGAAACCGCCCACCTGGTAACCGACATAGAAGGGCTGGTCGAAGTAGGGCGCTTGCCCCAGTACTTTGCTATACCAGTGCTTGGCGGCGTCGAGGTCGGGGACGGGATAGATGACGGTGCGCAGGCCGAGGATCATGGCGTTCTCCTTTGCGATGCTGCGAGATGGACGGGAAGGCGGCGGATCGCTCGCACACCCCATGCGGGGGAGGGTATGCAATTCGCCGCGCGAGTGCAATACCGTCCGCGCCTGATGCTCAGCTACTGCTCGCCAGCCGCCACAGTGAAGTGACCTCCGCCGCGCGTGCCGCATGCAGCGGGTCGGTCTTGTCGGCGGTCTTGGGATGGTGCGGCAGGATGTCCATGCGTTCGATCACCTGCAATCCGGAAGCCACGATCAGCGTCAGCAGTTCCTCGCGCGTGCGCAGCTCCAGATGTTCGGCGATGTCGGAGATGATCAGCCAGCCTTCGCCGCCGCGCGTCAGGTGTGCCGCCAGTCCGCCGAGGAAGCCGCGCAGCATGCGGCTGTCCGGATCGTAGATCGCATGTTCCACCGGCGAGCTGGGGCGTGCGGGTATCCACGGCGGGTTGCATACGATGAGCGGCGCCTTGCCCGCGGGGAACAGGTCGGCTTCGATCACATCCACTTGTTTGTCCAAACCGAGACGGCTCAGGTTGTCGCGCGCGCAGTTCAGCGCGCGTTGATCCATGTCGGTGGCGACGATGTGTTGTACGCCGCGTTGCGCCAGCAAGGCCGCGATCACGCCGGTGCCGGTGCCGATGTCGAAGGCTAGTTCGGTCGAGGGCAGCGGTGCCTGCTGCACCAGTTCCAGATATTCGCCACGCACCGGCGAGAACACGCCGTACCAGGGATGGATGCGCGCATCGAGTTGCGCGATCTCCACGCCTTTCTTGCGCCACTCGTGCGCACCGACCAGACCGAGCAGTTCGCGCAAAGATGCGACCGAAGCTTCCTCGCCGGGGCCGTAAGCCTCGCTGCAAGCCAGACGCATGTCCGGTGCGCGGCGCAGGGGGATGCCGTAATCCGCATCCAGCGGGATCAATATCATCGCCAGTGTGCGCGCACGTTGCGACTGCGCCTGACGGTGCAGGTGGAATGCTTCGCCCGGCTGTGCGGCGACCTTGCGCGAACGCTCCAACTTGCGGGTGTTGCGGCGCGACATCGCCTGCAGCAACTGCTTCGCATTCTGGAAATCGCCGCGCCACAGCAACGCTGTCCCCTCGCAAGCCAGACGATAGGCATCGTCCGCCTTCATCGTGTCGTCCGCGATCATTACGCGCTTGGGCGGCGGCATGTTGCTCTCCGAACGCCAGCGAGCCTGATGGGGGTCGTTCGATTCGATCCAGTGGATGAGGGGATGCATGGGATTCCTGTGGTGATTCCAGAGTGTGCGAAGGTCGCACAACGCGCGGGGATGATACCCCATGCGGCAGTGCCTCACTTCGGTAGCAGGTTCAGAGCGTACCCTTTAGCCAGGCAACGCATGTCGGGATGAGGACGAGCGCGGCCAGTCCGAACACGAGCAGGTTGCCGGTCGCCGGATCGAAGTCTTGCAGTGCTTTGATGAGTGAGCGCTTGAGCAGCAGCATGTTCATCGCCAGATCGAAACCAGCCATGAAGCCAGCCAGAACCAGACCAAGCACAAGGTGCTCGGCAAGGCCTGACAGACCGATGCCCGGAACCTGCAGGTAGCAGATGAGGAACGCCAGAGCGGAGCCCGAGAAGATGCTGAACCTGAGCGCGCGCTTCTTGCCGATGCGCGGGACTAGCAGCACCGCCCTGGCGATGCCGTGCAATGTTTCCGCGCCGGCCAGCAGGATGCAAAGAGAGAGGGTGCGAATAATGATATCGACCGTCATGGTGGAGTGGCGAGACTATACGCTCAACACATGCGCCACGCGCAGCAGCTCCATGTCGAAGCGCGTGCGTTTTTCCCATGCGTCGCTGAGCGGGCGCAGCTGCATCTGCTGACCTGCGACCCCGACCATCTTGCCGCGCTCGCCTCGCATCAATGCTTCGACCGCATGCACGCCCATGCGGCTGGCGAGCACGCGATCCATGGCGGTGGGGGAGCCGCCGCGTTGCAGGTGGCCGATGACGGTGACGCGGTTGTCCTTGTATTCGGACTGATCGCTGACGCGTTTGGCGAGCACCATCGCGCCGCCGTACTGACAACCTTCGGCGACGATGACGATGGAGGATTTCTTGCCGCGCCGCTGTCCTTCGCGCAGACGCTCGATCAGTTCTTCGACGGTGGTCTCGGCCTCCGGCAGCAGGATGTCCTCCGCGCCGCCGGCGATGCCGCTGATCATGGCGACGTAGCCGCTACGGCGTCCCATCACCTCGATGAAGAAGATGCGGTCGTGCGAGTTGGCCGTGTCGCGGATGCGGTCGATGGCATCCATCGCGGTGTTGATGGCGGTGTCGAAACCGATGGTGTAATCGGTGCCGCCGATGTCGTTGTCTATGGTGCCGGGCATGCCGATGCAGCGGATGCCGAACTCTTCATGCAGTTTCTGCGCGCCCTGATAGGAACCGTCGCCGCCGATGACGACCAGCCCTTCGATGCCGAATTCCGCCAGATTGGCGGCGGCCTGTTCGCGGCCCTCGCGTTCCATGAAGCGGTGGCAGCGCGCCGTGTGCAGGATGGTGCCGCCGCGGTTGATGATGCCGCTCACGTCGCGCGGGCCGAGCGGGTGGATGTCGCCCTCGATCAATCCCTTGTAGCCGCGCTCGATGCCGAATACTTCCAGTTCGTAGTAGGTGGCCGCGCGCACCACGGCGCGTATCGCTGCGTTCATGCCGGGCGCGTCGCCGCCGCTGGTCAAAATGCCGATGCGTTTCATCTTGTTCCGTTCAGGTGATGGTTCGATGTTGCGATTCTAGTGGATGGCGCGGAGCACGACAGACATTATGCCTGCCACACGCCGAAGCCCGCGCTGCGCAGGTCGATGCCGATCTCCACCTCGCGTTCGCAGGCGTCGTCGTAGTCCATCGGGTTGAAGCCTTCGTACAGGTCGGGCAGCAGGCGCAGGCCGTATTGCATCGCGTAGCGGTTGGACTGGATGCCGGCCTTGTGCTTGTCGAAACGGATGTCGGGATCGAGGCCGGTCATGCCGACATAGACGCAGGGCTTGCCGGGGATGTAATCCGGATTGCACTTCTTGAATTTGCTTTCGTACAGCACGTCCTTCGACAGTTCGATGACGTAGACATTGTAATGTTTGCGGCGTTTGCTCATGGCGGGAATTTAGCCGACTCGGCATGGTTTGACCATGCGTATCCGAATAGCCGGCCAAAGCGTTGTTTGCTTGTAGTACAGTGGCCCATACACGGCCGCATGTCCAACCTGCTGCAGTCCAGAGGTGCGTGATGAACCTTCCGCAAGACAAAGCAGTACAAGGCGATCAGCATCGCATTCCGATGGAGACGCTACTGCAGCGCCTGCGCTGTACGGAAGCGGGGCTGAGTTCGGCGGAAGCAGAGCGCCGCCTGCTTGAGCACGGCAGCAACGAGCTGCACGTGCGCAAGGAGACGCCGGAGATCGTCAAGTTCCTGCACCAGTTCACCAACTTCTTCGCCATGCTGCTCATCGTCGGTTCCGCCCTGGCGTTCTTCGCCGACACCCTGCAACCGGGCGAGGGAAATTTCTACATCGCAGTCGCCCTGCTGGCGGTGGTGCTGCTCAACGCGCTGTTCACCTACATCCAGGAACACGAGAGCGAACGCATCCTGGAAAGCTTCCGTCACATGCTGCCGCAGATGATCTCGGTGCAGCGCGACGGGCAGATCGTGCGCATCGAGGCGCGGCTGGTGGTGCCGGGTGATGTGATCCTGCTGGAAGAGGGCGACCGCGTACCCGCTGACGGGCGCTTGCTCGAAGTGAACCAGCTCAAGGTCGACCATGCCTCGCTGACCGGCGAGAGCGAACCGCAACTGCGCAAACTGGCCTGCACCCACGACAACCTGCTGGAGAGCCGCAACATGGTGTTCTCCGGCACGCTGGTGCAAAGCGGCAACGGTCGCGCACTGGTGTACGGCACCGGCATGGATACGCAGATCGGCCAGATCGTGCAGCTGACCAAGGAGGCAGGCTCGGTCGAGACGCCGATCCGCAGGGAGTTGCGCCATTTCATCCGTGTCATCTCCGCGATAGCGATTGCGCTCGGCTTGCTGTTCTTCGCGCTCAGCGTGCTGCTTGGCAACCCGTTCATCGGTAGCCTGATCTTCGCCATCGGCATCATCGTCGCCAACGTGCCCGAAGGATTGCTGCCCACGGTGACGCTGGCGCTGACCATGGCCTCCAAACGCATGGCGAAGAAGAACGCGCTGATCAAAAATCTGGAAGCGGTGGAGACGCTGGGTTCGACCACGGTGATCTGCACTGACAAGACCGGCACCATCACGCAGAACCAGATGAAGGTCGCCACGCTGGTGCTGGGAGAGCACGAACGCTCGGCCTACCAGAGCGGGCTGGCACAGCAGGAAGGTTTCGCCGAGGCATGGGCAACCATGGTGCTATGCAACAACGCGCGTCTCACCGAACATCATTATCTGGGCGACCCCACCGAAGGCGCGCTGCTGGTGCTGGCGCAACGCCTGCAACCCATCGCCGATCTGGCAGAACGTTTCCCGCGTCTGCACGAAAGCCCGTTCGATTCCGCCACCAAGCGCATGATCACCACGCACAAAGTGGCCGACGGCCAGCCCAACATCGCCTACATGAAAGGCGCGCCGGAGATCGTGTTCAGGAAATGTACGCATCGCCTGCACAAGGGGGAGCAGGTCGCGTTTGACGAGGAAGCACGCAGTAAAGCAATGGAGTTGTACGAGGTGCTGGCCGCACGCGGCGAACGCGTGCTGGCACTGGCGTACAAGACGACCGATGCCGTGGCTGCCAGCGAGGACGGCTTCATCTATCTCGGACTGGTAGGCATGCTCGACCCGCCGCGTCCCGAGATCGCGGAGGCGGTCGACAAATGTTGCAGTGCGGGCATACGCGTGTTCATGATCACCGGCGACTACCACACCACCGCAGAATCCATCGCGCGCCAGGTCGGCCTGTACACCGGCGACGGTCAGGTGATCGTGGGCGACAAGCTGGCACAGATGAACGAGCAGGAATTGTCCGAATTGCTGGACAGCCGCGAACTGGTGTTCGCGCGCACCTCGCCCATGCAGAAACTGCAGATCGTCAAAGCCCTGCAGAAGAAAGGCGAGATCGTCACGGTCACCGGCGACGGGGTGAACGATGCACCCGCGCTGAAGAACGCCGACATGGGCGTTGCGATGGGCCTAAGTGGCACCGAGGTCGCGAAGGAAGCTGCCGACATGGTGCTGATGGACGACAACTTCGCCACCATCGTGCATGCCATCGAAGAAGGGCGCACCATCTTCGCCAACATCAAGAAGTTCATCGCCTACATCCTCACCAGCAACGTGCCCGAGATCCTGCCCTTTATCGCCTTCGTGGTGATCGATGCGCCGCTGGCGCTGACCGTGGTGCTTATCCTCAGCATCGACCTCGGCACCGACCTGTTGCCGGCTTTGGGGCTAGGGCGTGAGCTGCCGGAACAGGATGTGATGAAGCAACCGCCGCGCCGTCGCGACGAACGCCTGCTTACCTGGACGCTGCTCGGCATGAGCTACGGCATCATCGGCATGATCCAGGCCGCAGCCGGATTCTTCGCCTTCTTCGTCGTGTTGTATCAGGGCGGCTGGACATGGGGCGCAGACCTGCCGACCGACAGCCTGCTCTATCGCACAGCCGTCACTTCATTCTTTGCGGCCGTGGTGATCTGTCAGGTGGCGGACGTGCTGATCTGCCGCACACGCCGCCAGAGCATCCTGTCCGCCGGCATCTTCCGCAACAAACTGATCTGGGTGGGTATCGCCGTGGAACTGGGACTGGTCGCTGCCATCTCGCAGATCGAGTTCCTGCAACCCTTTTTCGGCACCGCACCGATAGGCTGGTTCGAAGTGTCGCTGGCGCTGCCGTTCGCAGCGGCGATCCTGCTCGGGGATGAATTCAGGCGCTGGCTGATACGGCGTGACAATCGCTTCGTGCAGCGTTGGCTGACCTGGTAGATCGTGTGGAAATCGGCAGCAAAACAAACAGGCGGTTTCTGAAGGCGCTATTTCTCGCTGCAATTCATATCGCCGCATACACGCTGGCAGTTCTGCTGAACGCGCTGGAAGCTACCCGCCTCGTTGCATGCCATGACCTTGGCGAATTCGATCTTTACTTGCAGGCAAGCATCCGTACGATACGGCACATCGGTATCAAGCTTTGCCCCACTTGGGCATGTATATGCAAGATGGTAATGCCGTAATGCGGCTTTCTGAGGCGAGGTCACGGCACCATCCGAGGCAGCACCTGGTTCCGCCTTGAGTGCTTCAAGCCGCTGATTCAAGGCGGACTGAGTGTTTGAAATACCTTGCTGTCCCGGCATGCTGTCGGCAACCATACCGCCCGCGAGCTGTACTTGTGTCGCGGAGTCGAGATGGCCCATTCCGCCAGCTGCCGCCCCCATGGCTAAAGCAACAAGCTTGCCCCACTGAAAAGCATCGTCGCCGTTGCCGGTCACACGCTCGGCATATTGCTTGGCTTCCAACTCTTTCCTGGCCGTGTCTGCATTGCGATCAAGGTACCATACCTGCTTAACTTCCAGCCCACTCGAATAAATCATGCGCCCGCTTCCATGGCGCTTGCCGAATTTGAAACTGCCTTCGTAACGGTCACCGTTCGGCCAAACCATTACCCCATTGCCATGCGGTTCACCAAGCTTGAATTCGCCGGCATAACGCTTCCCATCGATATAATCGAACAGCCCAATACCTTCAACGCAAGAACCTTCAAGGCATCTACCTCGATCAATATCCACGTCAACATGTCTCGTCGCTTTCCCGCCGCAGGATACGAGGAATAGGATACATAGCCCCACAAGAATAGTTATCCGCAAAGTCTCCCCCTAACTTGACTTGGTCACCAAGAGAAAAGCTCACACGTTGTGTGAGCTTTCCAAAACAAAATACGCCAGCACCGATAACAGACCAGACTAGTACGAGATATATTTTGTATTCTTTTGCTTGGCCCCTTCTTTGGTTGCTGCTGAATCAACTCTCAGGGAGCGTTTTTCCGGATAGTTCAAGAAAGAAAGGAAATAAGCGTTCGGTGCGCCATAGTCTATTAGCACCCATGCAGAGCCAGTATTTTTTATCGCCTTCTGTGCGGCAGCAATGATGTCGTCATAATACGGCGCATTGGCATCGATCGTTGTAATGGCATCCATGCCGGAAATAATGGCAGAAGCAGGTATGTCGCTTGCGCCCTCACCATTGCGATTTCGCGCATGACTCGGGATATTTCGAACACACACACGGTCTGTAGAGAAATATTGTTCATCACAGCGATCTATCATTGGTTTGACCGCCACATACACATCGCTTGTCGAAGCACAGCCGCTGACAATTGCTACAAGAAACAAAATTATTGTCTTCGGAAATGCTGAAAGGTCCTTAATCGCACGGTTCATAAGAAAGACTCCTCTGATTTATGAAAATGGATCTTGCCTGGCAAAGCTCAGCAGCCTGAATCACCGCGCTTTGGTTTATAAAATATGTAAGTTCAAAAAACAATATACGGCAATAACCTATTTCCTTGCGCGCGCAGGGATTTTTCGGGATATATGGGGCAACTTTAATGAGGCAACCGTGGCGGCAGGCGCATACAAGGCGACAATTCTTGCAGGGACGCCGTCACTGCAGGGGGCGGAATTTGATGCAAACCGGTCGTGCTATTGATCGCTAATCGCCAGTTTTGGCCGAGTAGCCCGCGTTATATTGAGTCCAAGCAGACGCAAAAACGCCCCGGCATTCTCATGCCGGGGCGTTGTCGTTCGTTGTGTCAGAGGGAAGCGCTGATAGATGTGAATGTCGGCAGCGCGACGATGAACGAGACCACAGCGGTGACGACCATGCGAACGTACTTTGTTACACCTTCATATGCTTTTTTCATTTGCTTACCTCCTGGTTAACGCAATGTGCCTGCACAATGCAGACGTGCGTCAGAGGGCAATACCCGATAAAAGTTCCATGGTATTTTTGTGCCTGTAATAAGACTATTTATTACAGGCACTTGTGCTGGGCGGGATAATGCGCCAGATTCGGGTCAACGGACGATTCAGGAGCAAGTGATGGCGGGTTGCGGTTGTGAGATGGAAGCGCGGAACGAGCAGGAGCGGCGCACGCTGCGCATCGTGCTGGGCATCAATGCGCTGATGTTCGTGTTCGAGATCGTGCTGGGCTGGCTGGCGCAGTCCACGGGATTGATCGCCGACTCGCTGGACATGCTGGCGGACGCGCTGGTGTATGCCATCAGCCTGTATGCGGTAGGGCGGGCCGATGCGCTGAAAGACCGCGCGGCCACGTTGAGCGGCGTCTTGCAGATGGGGCTGGCGGTGCTGGTGCTGGCCGATGTGTTGCGTCGTTTCATCTACGGCAGCGAGCCGGTGAGCATGCTGATGATGAGCGTCGGTGCAGTGGCGCTGGTGGCGAACAGTATCTGTCTCATGCTCATCGCCAAGCATCGCGACGGCGGTGTGCACATGCGTGCCTCGCTGATCTTCTCGGCCAACGATGTGATCGCCAACTTGGGTGTGATCGTATCGGGTGGACTGGTGTGGCTGCTGGGTAGCCGCTTCCCCGATCTGGCCATCGGTTTCATCATCGCCGGGCTGGTGTTGTACGGCGGCATCCGCATCCTGCGCGAGGTCGCGGCGCACCGCAAAACGCCGGCCTGCTGCTCGAAATAGCGACACCGGGCGTACTGCAGAAAGATGCAATCAGGGCGTCATAACCCTGTCATCTGGTGTGGGTATGTTGCGTATCTGTTCCTGACTACATGGGGTTGGATATGAACGACACGCTCACGATTGCCACGGCTGCCGCATTCGAATCGCTGATCGCGCCACCCGCAATGTCGCACCGGCATGCGATGGATTTCAAGACCTTCTGTTCCTTGCGTCGCATGGTTGCGCACCAGCGCAAACAATGGGTGGTCGGCTGTGCCGACTTCATGCCGTTGCTGACCATGCATCTGCCCGAGGTGGCTGAGCATGTGGACGAGAGCGACTTCGGCTACATCCATCTCGAGGTCGGTGTGCTCAAACTCGCCAGTCGCCAGACCATCATGGCGCGCGACATGTCCGAGCTGCTCAGACACCTGATTCTGGTGAGCGACCTGCTCGGTCGCGCGGAACATGAGTTGCGCGATGCCTTGCGCATCTCCTATCTGGAAGCGTTGTTCCTGAACGAAGCGGGGTTTGAGTTCCGCATGGCGCGCAGCATGTTGCCGCAGATGATGGAGATGCTGCTGCAGAAGTCGGAAGCCAGAATGAAAAGGATGTGCGCTGCCGTGTGACACGGCAGTAGCCTGCCGTCAGACAGCGGTCTGGCGATGTTTGACCTTCTTCACCATTTTGTCCGCAACGTACGCGGCGAACTCATCGACATTGACGTAGCCTTGCGCCATGGCGAACTCCGCCAGCTGGTCGATGAGTGCGCGCGTCTGTTCGATTTCGGCGAAGCTGCGATCACAGGTGATGCAGCGTTCGCCGTCGTCGCGGCAGGCGGTCTTGCCCTTGCAGGGATTGAAACGGCTCACGCCTGATTGCCTTCCGCGTCGAACACCAGCAGCGTGGTCTCGCCTTCGATGTCGGTGATCTCGGCGCCGCTCAGCCTGCCGTTGTCGTGGTAGCTGTAGCGGTGCGCGAGTTCCACTTCGCCGTAGGCGAACTTGTCGAAGCCGAGCAGGCGGTCTTCGTCGTAGTAGCCGCAGAAGTAGGTGTTGCGGTTCTGCACTTCATGCGGCTCCAGTTCGTTGACCAGCTTGAACGGCATCTTGATGCCGGTGTAGGTGACGAAGTAGCGGGGTGTGCCCGGCTTGTCGGT
>JAQUAD010000077.1 GCA_028687425.1 Sideroxydans sp. | reverse complement strand
ATCCTGCATCGAAGAAGAAAAAGTAAGGACTGCGATCAGGCCGCCTGTTGTGCGTTACACGGTAACGCATCTGCACGGGCCATTGAGCCACCACCCGGCACTTCTGCGGTGGCGTCAGCCATCACATCAAGCCGACCCGCAAGGTCTCGGGCGGGCTGCGCTACGTCCTGACGGCGATGTAGAACTTGTAGGAGTCATACTGCTCACCAAACGGTGGTTTTCTGTACGTTGTACGGAGGCCACCAAATGTTATTTTCAGAAGACGACTGCACCAGTTGATTGGGCGTAACGGCTATTGTGCAGCCCGCTCCTGAAAGCCCAATATCAGAAGTCATCTGCACCAGTCTCGACTATGCTCAATACTCGTGTGCACCAAAGCGAGGTGAGTATGGCGACCGACACCCCACGGATTCCCGAGCAAGGCGTGGCCACTCTGCCTGATGAGGTATGGGAGCGTGCGCGCCGTCGTGCGGAGATCATTGGCCCGTTGGCGCAGTCGGAGACGGTCGGGCACGAAGCGGCCGATATGGCGGCTCAGGCGTTGGGCTTGTCTCGGCGACAGGTGTACGTCCTGATCCGGCGTGCCCGGCAAGGCAGCGGCCTCGTGACTGACCTGGTGCCCGGCCATTCCGGCGGCGGCAAAGGCAAGGGGCGCTTGCCGGAATCGGTCGAGTGCATCATCCGCGAGCTGCTGCAAAAGCGGTTCCTGACCAAGCAGAAGCGCAGCTTGGCAGCGTTTCACCGCGAGGTGGCGCGGGCGTGCAAGGCGCAGAACCTGCGGGTGCCGACGCGCAACACCGTGGCACTGAGGATCGTCGGCCTCGATCCGCTCAAAACCACGCGCCGCCGGGAAGGGCAAGATGCCGCCCGTGACCTGCAAGGTGCCGGCGGTGTACCGCCTGCCCTGACAGTACCGCTGGAGCAGGTGCAAATTGACCACACGGTGATAGACCTGATCGTGGTTGATGAGCGCGACCGGCAACCGATTGGCCGCCCGTACCTGACCATCGCCATCGACGTGTTCACCCGCTGCGTGCTCGGCATGGTCGTCACGCTGGAAGCCCCGTCAGCCGTCTCAGTCGGCCTGTGCCTAGCGCATGTCGCCTGTGACAAGCGTCCCTGGCTGGAAGGGCTGAATGTGGAAATGGACTGGCCGATGAGCGGCAAGCCCAGGCAGCTTTATCTGGACAATGCAGCCGAGTTCAAGAGTGAAGCGCTACGCCGTGGCTGCGAGCAGCATGGCATCCGGCTAGACTATCGCCCGCTCGGGCAGCCGCACTACGGCGGCATCGTAGAACGGATCATCGGCACGGCGATGCAGATGATCCACGACGAACTGCCGGGAACGACCTTCTCCAACCCTGACCAGCGCGGGGAATACGCCTCCGAGAAGATGGCCACCCTGACACTGCGCGAGCTGGAGCGCTGGCTCGCCTTGGCGGTCGGCACCTATCACGGCTCTGTGCACAACGGCCTGCTCCAACCGCCGGCCGCGCGCTGGGCCGAAGCTATCGCGCGGACCGGCGTGCCAACCGTCATCACTCGCGCCACGGCTTTTCTGGTCGATTTTCTGCCCATCATCCGCCGCACGCTGACCCGCACCGGCTTCGTCATCGACCACATCCACTACTACGCCGATGCGCTCAAGCCGTGGATAGCTCGGCGCGACCGCTCGCCTGCGTTCCTGATCCGGCGAGACCCACGCGACATCAGCCGCATATGGGTGCTGGAACCAGAGGGGCAGCACTACCTGGAAATTCCCTACCGTACCTTGTCGCACCCGGCTGTCACCCTCTGGGAACAACGGCAGGCGCTGATGAAATTGCGGCAGCAAGGGCGCGAACAGGTGGATGAGTCGGCGTTGTTCCGCATGATCGACCAGATGCGCAAAATCGTGACCACCGCGCAGAAGACCACGCGCAAGGCGCGGCGCGACGCAGATCGACGCCAGCATCTCAAGGCAACGGCACCGCCTGTCAAAGCCACGCCACCACCGGACGCTGACATGGATGACCAGCAGGCGGACAACCAGCCGCCCGCCAAACCGTTCGACCAGATTGAGGAGTGGTAGCCGTGGAAGAATATCCCATCATCGAGCTGTCCCACCTGCTGCCGGCGGCGCAGGGATTGGCCCGGCTGCCGGCGGACGAGCGCATCCAACGCCTTCGCGCCGACCGCTGGATCGGCTACCCCCGCGCGGTCGAGGCGCTGAACCGGCTGGAAACCCTGTATGCGTGGCCAAACAAGCAACGCATGCCCAACCTGCTGCTGGTCGGCCCGACCAACAACGGCAAGTCGATGATCGTCGAGAAGTTCCGGCGCACGCATCTGGCCAGCGCCGATGCCGACCAGGAGCACATCCCGGTGCTGGTCGTGCAGATGCCGTCCGAGCCGTCTGTGATCCGCTTCTACGTCGCGCTGCTCGCGGCGATGGGTGCGCCATTGCGACCGCGCCCACGACTGCCGGAAATGGAGCAACTGGCGCTGGCACTGCTGCGCAAGGTCGGCGTGCGCATTTTGGTGATCGACGAGTTGCACAACGTCCTGGCTGGTAACAGCGTCAACCGCCGGGAATTCCTCAATCTGCTGCGCTTCCTCGGCAACGAACTGCGCATCCCACTGGTCGGGGTTGGCACGCGCGACGCCTATCTGGCCATCCGCTCGGATGACCAGTTGGAAAACCGCTTCGAGCCGATGATGCTGCCGCTGTGGGAGGCCAACGACGATTGCTGCTCACTGCTGGCCAGCTTCGCCGCTTCGCTTCCTCTGCGGCGACCCTCGTCGATTGCCACGCTGGACATGGCCCGCTACCTGCTCACACGCAGCGAGGGCACCATAGGCGAACTGGCGCACTTGCTGATGGCAGCGGCCATCGTCGCCGTGGAGAGCTGCGAGGAAGCGATCAACCATCGCACGCTCAGCATGGCCGATTACACCGGTCCCAGCGAGCGGCGGCGGCAATTCGAGCGGGAACTGATGTGAAGCCAGCGCCACGCTGGCCACTGCATCCGGCTCCCAGGGAAGGCGAAGCCTTGTCTTCGTGGCTCAACCGCGTGGCCCTTTGCTATCACATGGAGGTGTCCGAGCTGCTGGAGCACGATCTTGGTCACGGTCAGGTTGATGACCTGGACACCGCGCCACCACTGGCGCTGCTGGAGATGCTCTCCCTGCGGAGCGGCATCGAGCCGGATCGGCTGCGTTGCATGAGTTTCGCCGGCTGGGTGCCTTGGCTACTGGACAGTCTTGATGATCAGATTCCAGATGCATTGGAAACCTATGCGTTCCAGCTCTCGGTGCTGCTGCCGAAACTCCGCCGTAGGACGCGATCCATCACGAGCTGGCGTGCCTGGCTGCCCAGCCAGCCGATACATCGCGCCTGTCCGCTCTGTCTGAACGACCCGGCAAACCAAGCCGTACTGCTTGCATGGAAGCTGCCCTTGATGCTGAGCTGCCCGCTGCATGGCTGCTGGCTGGAATCCTATTGGGGCGTGCCTGGGCGGTTTCTCGGCTGGGAGAACGCCGACACTGCGCCGCGCACCGCCAGCGACCCGATTGCAGTGATGGACCGGCGTACCTGGCAGGCACTGACGACCGGCCATGTGGAGCTGCCGCGCCGACGCATCCACGCTGGATTGTGGTTTCGGCTGCTACGCACGCTGCTCGATGAGCTGAACACCCCGCTTTCGGCGTGCGGAACCTACGCGGGGTATCTCCGCCAAGTCTGGCAAGGCTGCGGGCATCCGCTGCGTGCTGGGCAAAGTCTGTGGCGACCGTATGAAACCCTGAACCCGGCAGTACGGTTGCAGATGCTGGAGGCGGCGGCAACGGCAATCAGCTTGATCGAGGTGAGGGATATAAGCCCGCCAGGCGAGCATGCAAAGCTGTTCTGGTCCGAGCCCCAAACCGGGTTCACCAGTGGTCTGCCGGCGAAAGCGCCGAAGCCCGAACCCGTCAATCACTGGCAACGGGCGGTCCAAGCTATCAGTGAGGCGATCATTGAAGCGCGGCACAACCCCGAGACGGCGCGCTCGCTGTTCGCCTTGGCTTCCTATGGTCGGCGCGACCCAGCTTCCCTGGAACAGTTGCGAGCCACCTTTGCAAAGGAAGGCATCCCCCCGGAATTTCTGTCACATTACGAGCCTGATGGACCCTTTGCATGTCTTAGACAGAATGACGGGTTAAGTGACAAATTTTGACGGCCAGAATTTTCCGGCGCACACTGTCACATAATCGAACGTATATGTGACAGGGGCAACATGCTAATTGGCTACATGCGGGTATCGAAGGCGGACGGCTCCCAGGCCACCGACTTGCAGCGCGACGCGCTGATCGCTGCCGATGTCGATCCGGCGCATCTCTACGAAGACCAGGCATCGGGCAAGCGCGAGGACCGACCCGGCTTGGTGAGTTGCCTGAAGGCGCTGCGAGAGGGGGATACGCTGGTCGTGTGGAAACTGGACCGGCTCGGGCGTGACCTACGCCACCTGATCAACACCGTGCACGACATGACCGGGCGCGGCATCGGCCTGAAAGTGCTGACCGGCCACGGCGCTGCCATCGATACCACGACCGCCGCTGGCAAGCTGGTCTTCGGTATCTTCGCCGCGCTGGCCGAGTTCGAGCGCGAGCTGATCTCAGAACGTACCGTCGCCGGCCTAAATTCTGCAAGGGCTAGAGGCCGAAAAGGCGGTCGGCCCTTCAAGATGACGGCAGCCAAGCTGCGTTTGGCGATGGCGGCGATGGGGCAGCCGGAAACCAAGGTCGGTGATCTGTGCCAGGAACTCGACATCACGCGACAGACCTTGTACCGGCATATTTCACCGAAAGGCGAGCTGCGGCCAGACGGCGCGAAGCTTCTCGGCCGAGTTTGACGCCGACACGAGGATGGTCGGCCTGACGCCCAGTTGTGGCATGGCTCAAGTGGGAATTTTGAACCGGGAGACTTAGTTTTGCTGCATTGCCGTCTGACGAGACGAACGCAAATTGATCGTGAAGGCCACTACAACGATGACTAACACGGCGAACTGCGCTGAGAGTGTTTGCCACGACGGATAGATGCCTAGTAGGTCGATGCGTGGGATCGCAATCGGGCTGGTATGCAACAACCCGGCCTCTTGCAGTCCCGCAATACCCTTTCCCGCCAAGACCACGGCAAGTATGGCCACCAGCAGTGAGCTGGCAGCGAAGAACTGGCCAATCGGCAGGCGCGCACTGGTGCGCAGCAGCACGGCTGCAAGCAGGGCCAGGATTCCCATGCCGGTGCCCAAGCCTGCCAGCAGGGGCCAGCCATTTCCCTCTGTCCAGAGCGCAGCATAGAACAGCACCGTCTCAAACACTTCACGGTAGACGGCAACGAAGGCCAGCGAAAACAAGAACCAAGCCGTGCGTTTGTTGAGCGCCGAGGACAGCTTTTCCTTGAGATAGACCTGCCAGCGGCCAGCAACGCTCTTCTGGTGCATCCACATGCCCACACCCAGCAAGACCACGGCAGCAAAGAGTGACGAGAACCCTTCCGTCAGTTCGCGGCTCGCCCCGCTGACGCCCACCAAGTAGGTTGCCACGGCCCATGTAATGCCGCCTGCGGCCAGCGCGGACGCCCAGCCTGCATGCACGTAGATCAATACGTCTTTCCGTTCGGCTTTCTTGAGAAATGCAAGCATGGCAACGACCACCAGCAGGGCTTCCAATCCTTCACGTAGCAAGATGGTCAACGCACCGATGAAGGCCGCCGCAGCATCGTCTTCGGAGGGAGCAAGTACCTTGTCCGCTTCATCCAGCAGTCCCTGCAACCGCTGCTGGGCCGTCTGAACGTCAGCGGGTGTGCCTTTGGCAACCAAGGCGCGATAAGACACCATCGCGGCTTCGATCTTCTCGAACAGCGGCCGATTGCGGGTGGCCAACGCCGGTTCGACTGGCTCGAAGCCGTCTAGGTAAGCAGACAAGGCCAGCTTGGTCGCGCCTGCACGGTCACCAGCCAGCAATGCCGTCACGCTCTCACTGAGTTTAGCTTTGGCAATCGCGGTGCCCTTCGGACTGTTGATGTTCAGCGCGCTCGGATTGGCGCGCAAATAGGCGGTCAGGGCTTTGGCGGATGGCTCATCCAGCCTGTCCGCCAAGACATGCTCCGATGTTTGCGTCAGCACATCCAGACTGGCGAGCTTCTGGTGAACCTGCGCGTTGGCTTGCCAAAGCTTGGCTCCTTCGTCCTTGTCGCTTTGCGTATAGGGCAGCGTGCCAACAAAGAACGCCAATGCCCATCGGTCTTCATCCGACAACGCGCCAAAGCCCTGCATGGCGGTGCCTTGGACACCGTTGCTGATGATCTGGTGTAGCGCGAACAAGCTGCGTTCACGCGCCCGAATGTGATCGGCCAATGCGGTCGGCTTTGGGTTCAGGGATGCCGCCAGAGGGCCATCACCGTGCCCTTGTTGACCGTGACAGGCCGCACACTGCACCTGAAACAACTGTCCTCCCTTCGCCAAGACCGGCATGGCAGTCGGCGCGACAGGAAACGGGTACGCCTTTTGCACCGCACTGGACAGCACATGCGCCAGTTTCGCCACGCTGGCCGGATCGGCCTTGGCAGCTACCGCAGCACGCAACGCGGTCGCTTGTTGCAACAAGATGCCCTTATCGGGCTGGTCAGGAAGTTCTCCCAGTTGACGCTCGGCTGTAACGGCAAATTCCTGCATTTCAGCGTACTCCGACGCTTTCAGGACAGCACCGTTGGCGACTGCGCCGCCGTAATCGACGGCTACGTAGTCCAGAAGTTGCCAAATCTGTTTGGCTTTGAGTTCAGTGGTGTCGGCTGCGTAGCTTGGCCCGCCAATCAACGCGCAAGTCGCCAACAGCAAAGTCATCAGCCAGCGATAGGTTGCTCGGCAAGTCATGGGAATTCTCAGGTCATATCATT
>JAQUAD010000031.1 GCA_028687425.1 Sideroxydans sp. | reverse complement strand
CCTGGCACAAATGGCGCAGAAGCACGGCGCAGCGCTGATCGCCATCGGCAACGGCACGGCCTCACGCGAGACCGACCGCCTGGCGCACGAGCTGATCAAGCTGCATCCCGAACTCAAGCTGACCAGCATCGTGGTGTCCGAAGCGGGTGCGTCGGTGTATTCCGCGTCCGAGTTCGCTTCCAAGGAACTGCCGGAGCTGGATGTGAGCTTGCGCGGCGCGGTATCCATTGCACGCCGTCTGCAAGATCCGCTGGCCGAGCTGGTGAAGATCGATCCCAAGTCCATCGGCGTCGGCCAATACCAGCACGACGTGAGCCAGTTCCAGCTGGCGCGTTCGCTGGATGCGGTGGTGGAAGACTGCGTGAACGCGGTGGGCGTGGATGTGAACACGGCGTCGGCACCTTTGCTGGCACGCGTTTCCGGCCTGAGCAGCAGCGTGGCGCAGGCCATCGTGCATCACCGCGATGCCAAGGGCCGCTTCGCCAGCCGTTCCCAGCTGATGGAAGTGCCGCGTCTGGGCGAGAAGACTTTCGAGCAGGCGGCGGGCTTCCTGCGCATCATGGGCGGCAACGATCCGCTCGACGCGTCGGCGGTGCACCCGGAATCGTATCCGCTGGTGCAGCGCATCCTTGAAGACATCAAGCAGGACATCAAGGGTGTGATCGGCAACAGCAATCTGCTGCAATCGCTCAGCCCGTCCAAATATCAGGACGAGAAGTTCGGCATCCCGACCATCAGCGACATCCTGAAGGAACTGGAAAAACCCGGCCGCGACCCGCGCCCCGAGTTCACCACCGCGACCTTCAAGGAAGGCGTGGAAGAGATCTCCGACCTGCAGCCGGACATGATCCTCGAAGGCGTGGTGACCAACGTGGCGGCCTTCGGCGCGTTCGTGGACATCGGCGTGCATCAGGATGGTCTGGTGCATATCTCGGCACTGTCCAACACCTTCGTCAAAGACCCGCACACGGTGGTGAAAGCGGGGCAGGTGGTGAAGGTGAAGGTGCTGGAAGTGGACGAGAAGCGCAAGCGCATCGCGCTGACCATGCGCCTGACAGATACGGCCGGGCAACAGAGCAGCAGGCCCGCCGGCGCAGCCCCGCGCGACAACCGCGGGCAGGGCAAGCACGGCGGCAAACCTGCCAACCGTGCACCGGCGCAACCCGCAATGGGCGGCGCGATGGCGGCGGCATTCGCCAAGCTGAAGGGCTGAGGTTCGCGCGTGGAGCAGGAAGCATTGCAGCTGCTGGTGACACGCACCATGCCCTACGGCAAGTATCAGGGTCGGATCATCGCCGACCTGCCGGGCAACTACCTGAACTGGTTCGCGCGTACCGGTTTCCCGAAAGGGGAACTGGGCCGCCTGCTGGCACTGATGCACGAGCTGGATCACAACGGTCTTTCTTCTTTGCTCGATCCGCTGCGCAACAAATAAGTCTCCCCGCTGTTTCTTCCTGCACATATCCGGCAGATATGTAAGCGTGTTTTTTACATGCTTTACCGTATCGCCAAACGCTTGCCATGCCAGATATAGTCGTACCCGGATAGCGAAAACATCCAATGTAAAGAACAAGTAAAGACAGTCCGGAGGAGTTAGTCGACAGCGAGATTTTTCGATCTTTGTGATTGCAAGCATCAAGGGAGGCCGCTTATGCCTGACCAGCGATCAAGCAACTTGAACGAGCCTGTCAGCACAGACCTCGTCAACAAAGAACTGGTACGTGCCTGGCTCTGGTGGGCCATCGTGTGGATGACGGTGTTCCCGCTGGTCGGTTTGCTTGTTTCCATCAAATTCCATTATCCCGATTTCCTCGGTGAGACTTCGTGGCTGACCTTCGGGCGACTGCGTCCGGTGCATGTCAACGGCGTCATCTTCGGCGCATTCTCCACCACGGTACTGGGGCTGACCTATTACCTGGTACCGCGCCTGTGCGGACGGCGCATGGCAAAAGAGGAATGGGGCTGGCTGTTCCTGTGGGGCTGGAACATCTTTCTGGTCAGCGGCTCGATCTCCTTGCTGATGGGTTACAACCTCGGCTTCGAGGCGGACGAGTTCCAGTGGCCGTTCAACATCCTGCGCGGTGCGATCCTGGCCGGTGTCGGCGCTCAGGTGCTGACCACGATATTCAGGCGCGAGGAGAAGGGCTTCTATGTTGCGCTGTGGTACATGCTGGCGGCGCTGGTGTGGACCGTGATGAATCTGCTGCTGGGCAATGTCATCCTGCCCTATGTGCCGATGTCCGGCATCAGCAACACCGCCTTGCACGGGCTGTATATCCACTATGTGGTCGGGCTGTGGATCACGCCGGCCGGGCTGGCGCTGATGTATTACTTCCTGCCGCTGGCGGTGAAAGCACCGCTGTTCAGCCACCGGCTTTCATTGCTGGGGTTCTGGTCGCTGGCGTTCTTCTATCCTTTCGTCGGCACCCATCACTACCTGTTCAGCCCCATCCCGTATCACAACCAGACCATTTCCATCGTCACCAGCATGATGCTCATCATCCCGGTGTGGGCGGTGATCACCAATCTGTTCGGCACCGCCAAGGGACGCTGGGCTGCGATCATCGGCAACAACGATGCCGACAGCTATGCCGCGAAATTCCTGTTGCTGGCGACGTTCTTTTATCTGATCGGCTGCTTCCAGGGATCGACCGAAGCGCTGCGCCGCGTACAGGAACTGACCCACTTCACCGACTTCGTGATCTCGCATTCGCACTTCACGGTGTTCGCCACCTTCGTGCTGGCCGCCGTGGGCAGCCTGTATTACGTGTGGCCGCGCGTGACCGGCCGCCAATTGTGGAGCGCCAAGCTGGCCAGCTGGCATGTGTGGCTGACCATCGCCGGCACCACCATCATGCTGGTCGGACTCGCGGCGCAGGGTTTCATTCAGGGCAGCATGCTGGAATACGGCGCGAACTTCGTCGACTCGGTGGTGGAGATGAAACCGTGGTGGGTCACCCGCACCCTGGCGGGTGCCACGATGGATATCGGATTCGTGCTGATGACCATCAATCTGGTGATGACGGTGCGCGCAGGCAAACCGTTCGAGGGGGCTGCGGATATATCGCCGCTGGCGGCAAGCACGGCGCAGGTGAAAAGAGCATGGATCAGCCGCCCGTCGGGCGTGTTCATCGTCGCCGGCATCGCCTTCTTTTTCCTGGCCGTGGTGATACAGGGCATCCTGCCTTCCATTCTGCCGCAGACCTACGATCCGACGGTGGTCTCGGCCAGCACCGGCCAGCTCATTCGCGTCGCCGACTACACGCCCGAAGAACGCAAGGGCCGGCAGATCTATATCCGCGAAGGATGCTGGTATTGCCATTCGCAGTTCGTGCGGCCGGTGACGGGGGAGAACCTGCGCTGGGGACCGGTGGCACAAGCCGGCGAATATGTGTACGACCAGCCGCAGATGCTGAGCACGCGCCGCATCGGCCCCGACCTGTCGCGGGTCGGCAGGAAATACGGCGACGACTGGCAGGCCGCGCATCACTGGGATCCGCGCGAAGTGGTGCCGGATTCCATCATGCCGCGCTTCCCGTGGCTGTTCGAAACGGCCAAAGGCGATGCAGCGCCGCAGTACAACGAGGATGGCAAGGCACTGGTGGCCTACCTGCAGAAGCTGGGCAGCTCGCTCGACGACTGGCGCGAGACTTTCGTGTCGACGCGTTTGACGAACGGCATCTCCTTGCAAGCGAACCAGCTGGATCGCACGCAGGACATCCTGCCGCGCGGCAAACAGGTCTATCTGCGTCGCTGCGTCGGCTGTCATGGCGAGAAGGGTGACGGCAACGGCCCGTCCGCACGATTCCTGAATCCCAAGCCGCGCGATTTCACCTCAGGCGTGTTCAAGTTCCGCTCGACTGCCGGCGGTGCAGATTCGCTGCCGTCGGATGAGGACTTGTTCGTGACGGTCACCCACGGTCTGTGGGGGACGGCCATGCCGCCCTGGTATTCGATCCCGGCGCAGGAACGGCTGGCGGTAATCCAGTACATCAAGACTTTCTCGCCGGTGTGGAAGAACTCGACACCAGCCGCCGCCATCGACATTCCCGAGGAACCGCCGGTCACGCTGGCTTCCATCGCCCGCGGCAAGGCGCAGTTCGAAGGCGTATGTGCCGCCTGTCACGGCATGACGGGGCAGGGGGACGGCGTGCCGCCGGGCACATTCTCCGACAACTGGGGCCATCCGGTTAATCCGGCCAACTTCACCTTGCCCGCGGGCGCACCCGGCGGCGTCAAGCTGGGACACGACGGACGCCACATCTTCAAGACCATCATGACCGGTGTCGGCGGCACGCCGATGCCGGCACTGGCGGGCGTGTTCACGCCGCAGCAGACCTGGGACATCGTGCACTACGTGCAGTCGTTGCGCGTTGATGCACATATGACGGCGCTGAAACTGGCAGGGGTGAGCGACCCGGCAGAGGAAGCACGTTTCTGCACTTCCACCGTGCCCTGGCTGAAGTCGGCGTGCGACAGTTTCGTGCTGCCCATCGTCAACTTCTGTTCGGTGGGCGGGCCGCAGTCGGCAAGAGTGAGTGGTGCACGATTCCAGATGACCGAGGCGAGAGCGAAACTGTGGGCTGCCTTGTCCGAAGCGGCGGACCGTCAGCAGATCGATGCGCAGGTGCTGCAACTCGACCAGCCGCAGCTCGCCTTCATTCAAACAGCCGCAACAACCAATAAGGTAAAACTGCCATGACTAAAGCGCATACTGATGACAACACACATCCCGCCAGTGCGGAACATGCCCGGTATTCCTACCAGACTGCGGGCATCTCTGAAAACGAGGGCTATGTGCCGCTGTGGCTGTGGCTGGTGGTGGTCACGCTGCTGATCTGGGGCATCTACTATCTGCTCGCATACTGGGATGCACCTGCGCCACCCACATAGCAGCAACAGGAGAACGACATGCCACCCAGAATGGAACGCGATACTTTCGGCGAGATCGAAGTGCCCGCAGCACATCTGTGGGGTGCGCAGACGCAGCGTTCGCTCGAACATTTCGCCATCTCGACCGAGCACATGCCGGTGGCGCTCATACTCGCACTGGCCGAGGTCAAGCGCGACTGTGCGCGGGTCAATCGCGAACTGGGGCTGCTGTCGCCCGAGAAAGCGGACGCCATCGTCCTGGCCGCGGATGAAGTTCTGGGCGGCATGCACCCGGAAGAGTTCCCGCTCTCCGTCTGGCAGACCGGCTCCGGCACGCAGAGCAACATGAACATGAATGAGGTGCTGGCGAACCGCGCCTCCCAATTGCTGGGCGGTGAAGCAGGGATGAAGCGGCTGGTACATCCCAACGATGAGGTGAATCTCGGCCAATCATCGAACGACATCTTCCCGACTGCCATGCATGTCGCGGCGGCCGTCGGCATCCATGAAAGATTGCTGCCGGCATTGGCCGCGCTGCGCAGCAGCCTGAACGACAAGGCTGTCGCATTCTCTGCTCTGATCAAGATCGGGCGCACCCATCTGCAGGACGCCACACCGTTGACGCTGGGACAGGAGTTTTCCGGCTATGTCGCCCAGCTTGTGCAGGCGGAAGCGGCCATCAAAGCCACGCTCGAACCGCTCTACCAACTGGCCGTGGGCGGCACCGCCGTGGGAACCGGCTTGAACACGCATCCCGAATTCGGCGCGCGTGTCGCAAAGGAACTGAGCCTGCGCACCGGTCTGCCGTTCCAGAGTGCGCTCAATAAATTCGCCGCGCTCGCCACGCACGATGCACTGGTGAATGCGCATGGTGCGCTCAAGCTGCTGGCCGTCGGCCTGTGCAAGATCGCGAACGACATCCGCTGGCTGGCTTCGGGGCCGCGCTCGGGTCTGGGCGAATTGCGTCTGCCCGAGAACGAGCCGGGCAGTTCCATCATGCCGGGCAAGGTGAACCCGACCCAGTGCGAGGCACTGACCATGTTGAGCTATCAGGTCATCGCCAACGACTTGGCGATCACGCTCGGCGGTGCTTCAGGCAATTTCGAGCTTAACGTCTACAAGCCACTGATCGCTCATGCTTTCTCGCAAAGCCTGCGACTGCTTGCCGATGGCATGGCGAGCTTCGATCGGCACTGCGTGCAAGGTATCGAAGCCGTGCCGCAACGGCTGACCGAACTGATGGAACAGTCGTTGATGCTGGTCACGGCACTGGTGCCGCATATCGGTTACGACCGTGCTGCGCAAGTCGCCAAGCAGGCGCAAGCGCAGGGCACCACGCTCAAGCAGGCGGCCGTCGCGCTCGGCTATGTGACGGCGGAGGACTACGACCGCTGGGTGGTGTACCGCGACATGACCCATCCTGCCGGGAAAAATGAATCTTGACTAATTTGCTTGGTTAAGTATAGTGAAAGCTCAAGTTGGTGATGCTGGATCCAGTTCTGGATGCAGTCCAAGTTTCATATCCCGGATGTGTTTCCAGCCTGATGATCCTTGATGAAAGGAGGCTGTCATGTCCACATTCTTCGGATTCGACGAACAGAATTCCCAGGGCTTTCTGGAAAACAACATTGTGTGTATGCCGCACCGGCCCAGCGGCGAAGTGGATACGCATGCCATCGTTGCGCCGATCAGGCGCATGGATGTCGTATTCATCAAATACAACAGCCCGGAATCGCGGCTGCATATCAAGGCAGTCGGAGTCGTGAAGTCGGAATTCCCGACCGGTGCAGGACAAGAGATGTGTTTGCCGGTGGAATGGCTGTGGAAGGGCGAAAAGGTGCTGGAGAACCTGGACGAAGCGCTGGCGTTGAGCAGCAACACGTTCTATGAGGAGCACAACATCCAGGCACAGCGGGAGTTGATCGATCTGCTGCCGCCCAAGTACCAGCTGCCGCCGGCGGTGGAATGGCCGATCGCGGCGTAGGGACGCGCTGCAGCAAGACACCAATGCCAGACAGGGGGTAACGGAAGTACGGTTGGAGACGATCATGTCTACAGCAACCAGACAACTGGACGAACTGATCGGCCGCGAGTACCGGCACGGTTTTGTGACCACGCTGGAAACCGATACGGTGCCGCGCGGTTTGAACGAGGAGGTCATCCGCATGATCTCCGCGCGCAAGCATGAGCCGCACTTCATGCTCGAATGGCGCCTGAAAGCCTTTCGCCACTGGTTCACCATGCGCGAGCCGCAATGGGCGAACATTCATCACCCGCCTATCGACTACCAGAACATCAGTTACTACTCCGCACCCAGATCGGGCAAGGACGGGCCGCGCAGTCTGTCCGATCTCGATCCCGAATTGCTGCGCACCTATGAGAAGCTGGGCATTCCGCTCAAAGAGCAGGAGGTGCTGGCGGGCGTGGCAGTGGATGCGGTGTTCGACAGCGTTTCGGTCGCGACCACCTTCAAGGAGAAACTGGCCGAACTCGGCATCATCTTCTGTCCGTTCTCGGAAGCAGTACAGAAACATCCCGAGCTGGTGCAGCAGTATCTCGGTTCGGTGGTGCCTTACACCGACAACTTCTTCGCCACGCTCAATTCCGCCGTGTTCAGCGACGGCTCGTTCTGCTACATCCCGCCCGGCGTGCGCTGCCCGATGGAGCTTTCGACCTACTTCCGCATCAACGAACGCAACACCGGCCAGTTCGAGCGCACTCTGATCATCGCCGACAAGGGCGCATACGTTTCCTATCTGGAAGGCTGCACCGCGCCGATGCGCGACGAGAACCAGCTGCATGCGGCCGTGGTGGAACTGGTCGCGCTGGAAGACGCGCAGATCAAATATGCCACGGTGCAGAACTGGTATCCGGGCGACAAGGAAGGAAAAGGCGGCATCTACAACTTCGTCACCAAACGCGGCGAGTGCCGCGGCGCGAATTCGCACATCTCGTGGACGCGGGTGGAGACCGGCTCGGCCATCACCTGGAAATATCCGAGCGTGGTGTTGCTCGGCGACAACTCGGTGGGCGAGTTCTATTCCGTGGCCTTGACCAACCATCACCAGCAGGCCGACACCGGCACCAAGATGACCCATGTCGGCCGCAACACGCGCAGCACGGTGCTGTCCAAGGGCATCAGCGCCGGCTACGGACAGAACACCTATCGCGGCCTGATCAAGGTACTGCCCGGTGCCGAGAACGCACGCAACTACACGCAGTGCGATTCGCTGCTGCTGGGCGAGCAGTGCGGCGCGCACACCATGCCCTACATCGAGGTGCGCAACCCGACTGCGCAGGTGGAGCACGAAGCCTCCACCTCGCGCATCGGCGAAGACCAGCTGTTCTATTGCACGCAACGCGGCATCGCGCCGGAAGAAGCGGTGTCGATGATCGTCAGCGGCTTCTGCAAGGCGGTGTTCCAGAACCTGCCGATGGAGTTCGCCGTGGAAGCGCAGAAATTATTGGGCGTCAGCCTGGAAGGCAGCACCGGCTGATCCCCGCAGGAGGACATCATGCTCAGCATCATGAATCTGCATGCAGGCATCAACGGCAAGGATATCCTGCGCGGCATCGATCTCGAAGTGCGCGCCGGCGAGGTGCACGCCATCATGGGGCCGAACGGTTCCGGCAAGAGCACGCTGGCACAACTGCTGGCCGGTCGCGACGGCTATCAGGTGACGGCCGGATCGGTGCGCTACCTCGAGCAGGACCTGCTGACGATGCCGGCGGAAGAGAGGGCGCGCGCCGGCATATTCCTCGCGTTCCAGTATCCGGTGGAGATACCCGGTGTGAGCAATGCGCTGTTCCTCAAGACCGCCCTCAACAGTATCCGCAAGCAGCAAGGCTTGTCCGAACTCGACGCGATGGATTTCCTGCAATTGCTGCGCGACAAGATGAAGCTGCTGCGCATGGACGAGTTGCTGTTGCCGCGCGCCGTCAACGAAGGCTTCTCCGGCGGCGAGAAGAAACGCAACGAAGTGCTGCAGATGGCGGTGCTGGAACCGAAGCTGGCAATCCTGGACGAGACCGATTCCGGTCTGGATATCGATGCGCTCAAGATCGTGGCCGACGGCGTGAACGGCATGCGCGATCCGCAGCGCGCCATCGTGCTGGTCACGCATTACCAGCGCCTGCTGGAATTCATCGTGCCGGATGTGGTGCACGTGCTGTCGCAGGGACGCATCGTCCGCTCCGGTAAGGCGGATCTGGCACGCGAACTGGAACAGCGCGGCTACGGCTGGGTGGAAGAACAGCACCCGGCACGCAAGGCGGCGTGAGGAGCTGACATGAACATCCAACTCGAATCCTGGGAACACATGGCGCTGGAACAGATCCCGCAATTCCTCGCCGGCAGCGGCGTGCCGTGGGTGAGTCAGGCACGCCAGTCGGCATTCGAACGTTACAAGGCGCACGGTCTGCCCACCCGTCGTGAAGAGGAGTGGAAGTACACCGATGTGACACAGATCGGCAAACGCGCTTCGCTCGCGCCCGACAGCATCCCGCCCGATCCGCCCTCCGAAGCGGCCTTGTTCTCCTGGGCGCTGGCACAGGAGCATCCGCATCTGATGGTGTTCGTGAACGGCTATTACTCGGACGGCCTGTCCGCCATCGGTGAGATGCCGGATGGCGCACGGCTGGAAAGTCTGGCCGAGTTGCTGGACGGCACGGCCGAGCTGTCCTCCGAATCGCTCGATGCATCGCATGAACATACGATCTTCGGTGCGCTCAACACGGCGCTGGCAACCGACGGCGCCGTGCTGCATCTGGCCGCGGGCACGGTGCTGCAGGATCCGGTCTACCTGCTGTTCATCGCCAGCGGACACGGCACGGCGATCTACCCGCGCAACCTGATCGTCGTCGGGGAGGGCGCGCGTGCCACGGTCATCGAACATTATTTCGGCATGATCGATGCGCACCATTTCACCGATACGCTCACGCAGATCAAGCTCGCGGCAGGTGCCGAGCTGCAGCACTGCAAACTGCTGCAGGAGGGAAACGCCTCGTTCCATGTGGCCGGCATCCATGCGGAACAGGCGGCGCACAGTCGCTTCGGCTCGCAATCGTTCGCGCTCGGCAGCCGCCTGGCGCGCAACGACATCACCTCGCGCCTGAACGGGCCGGAGTGCCAGTGCGAGTTCGACGGGCTATACCTGCTGGACGGCAAACAGCATGTCGACCATCACACCCGCATCGACCATCTCGCACCGTCATGCACCAGCCGCGAGTATTACCGCGGCATCCTGGATGGCGAATCGCATGGCGTATTCAACGGCAAGGTGATCGTCCATCCGCACGCCATCAAGACCGATGCGCACCAGTCCAACCGCAACTTGCTGCTGTCGCGAGAAGCCGAGGTGGACACCAAACCGCAACTGGAGATCTTCGCCGATGACGTGAGATGCACCCACGGTGCGACGGTCGGCCAGCTCGACGACGATAGTCTGTTCTATCTGCGCTCGCGCGGCATCGATGCGGATTCGGCGCACTCGCTGCTGCTGTACGGTTTTGCCAACGACATCATTGCGCGTGTGGCCGATCCCGGGATGCGCACGCGCATCGAACATCTGGTACTGGATCGTCTGCCGCAGGGCGAACAGATCAAGGAGCTGCTATGAGCCTGGCCGACAAACTGTTCCATTACGATGACATGCAGGCGCAATTCTGGCGCACGGATTTTCCTATCCTGAAGAGCAAGGTGCACGGCAAACCGCTGATCTATCTGGATAACGCAGCGACCACGCAAAAGCCGCTGTCGGTGATCGAAGCCGAGCGCAATTACTATCTCAACACCAACGCCAATGTGCATCGCGGCATCCACAGCCTCAGCCAGCAGGCGACCGAAGCCTACGAGCATGCGCGCACGGCGGTACAGCATCTGCTCAACGCGGCCAGTTCCAGCGAGATCGTGTTCGTGCGCGGCACCACCGAGGCGATCAATCTGGTCGCGCAGAGCTACGGGCGCAGCCGTTTCCACAGCGGCGACGAGATCATCCTCAGCCAGATGGAACACCACTCCAACATCGTGCCCTGGCAGATGCTGTGCCAGCAGACCGGCGCCACGCTGCGCATCATTCCGATCAGCGATGAGGGGGAGTTGCGCATGGATGCTTATGCCGACCTGCTGAACGAACACACGCGTCTGGTGGCGGTGACGCATGTCTCCAACACGCTGGGCACCATCAACCCCGTGGCGGAGATCGTCGCGCAGGCCCACCGGCACGATGTGCCGGTGCTGCTCGATGGTGCGCAGGCGGTCGCTCATCTGCCGGTGGATGTGCAAGAACTGGATTGCGATTTCTATGCCTTCTCCGGCCACAAGCTGTACGGCCCGACCGGCATCGGCGCGCTGTACGGCAAGGCCGCCTTGCTGGAAGCGATGCCGGCCTATCAGGGCGGCGGTGACATGATCCGCTCCGTCAGTTTCGCGGAGACGAGCTTCAACACGCTACCCTTCAAGTTCGAGGCCGGTACGCCCAACATCGCCGGCGCCATCGGGCTTGGCGTCGCCATCGATTATCTGAACGGTTTCGACTGGGAAGACCTGCTTGCGCATGAACATTCATTGCTGACCTATGCGACGCAGGCCTTGTCCGAGATCCCGGGGCTGACCATCGTCGGTAATGCACGGGAAAAGATATGCATCCTTTCCTTCGTGCTGGAAGGCATGCACCCGCACGATATCGGCACGCTGCTGGACGAGGAGGGCGTGGCGATCCGCACCGGGCACCACTGCACCATGCCGCTGATGGAACGTTTCGGTTTGCCGGCCACGGCACGCGCTTCGTTTGCGTTGTACAACAGCCGCCATGATGTGGATGTGCTGGTGAACGCGATCCACCAGGCCAAAAAGGTGTTCAAGCAATGACCGAACTGCGCGAACTTTATCAGGAGACCATCCTCGACCACTATCGCCAGCCACGCAATGCCGGACGTCTGGCGGATGCCAACCACGTGGCCGAAGGCTACAACCCGCTGTGCGGCGACCGGATCAAGCTGTTCCTGAAAGTGGACGACGGCGTCATCCGCGACGCGCGCTTCGAGGGGAACGGCTGCGCGATCGCGACCGCATCGGCCTCGCTCATGACGGAAAGCATCAAGGGCAAACGTGCGGACGAAGCATTGCGTCTGCTGGAGCAAGTGCATCACATGGTGGCCGACGGCGGCAGTGGCGGCGCGGTGGGCAAGCTGGCAGTGTTGTCCGGCGTGCATGAGTTCCCGCAGCGGGTGAAATGCGCAACGCTGGCCTGGCACACCATGAAGGCCGCGCTGGAGAACGTCGCCACGCCGGTGAAGACCGAATGATGACCAGATAAACAGGTGCAGCATGTTCGACAGATTGAGAGCCAACGTCACGCAACTGGAGCCGGTGCACAGCCGGGGCAGCGACCTGGAAGCGCAGGTCATCGACAAGCTGCGCACCATCCATGATCCCGAGCTGCCCGTGAACATCTACGATCTGGGTCTGATCTACGATCTGGACGTGCAGCCTTCCGGCGAGGTGAACATCCAGATGACCCTGACCGCCGCCAATTGTCCGGTCGCGCAGGAATTCCCACAGACCGTACAGGAGACGCTACTCGCCATCCCCGATGTCAGCCAGGTACAGGTGGAACTGGTCTGGGAGCCGCCGTGGGGACCGGAACGCATGACCGAAGCCGCGCGGCTGCAACTGGATATGTTATGAAGAATCGAGGTGCACAATGAGTCCATGGCTGGATGTCGCACGTGTCGAGGAGATCGCGCCGGGGACATGCCGCGTGATCGATGTGGACGGCACTGCGGTGGCGGTTTTCAATCTTGGCGGCGAGTTCTTTGCCATCAAGGATGCCTGTCCGCACGATGGCGGCGAACTGGCCCAGGGGCAACTCGAAGGCGATGAGATCATCTGCCCGCGACACGGGGCTCGCTTCTCGGTCCGCACGGGCGCCGTGCTGGGACCACCGGCATATGAAGACCTGCGCACCTACAGTGTGAGGGTCTCGCAAGGCATGGTGCAGCTGGAAAGCGCGTGACCCTTGCATTCAATATCGCCCTTCAAGCGCGTTGCGATGTAAAGTTCATGCCATGCGGCACGCAATGTGCCGCATACTCGCACCTCATTCAAAGGAGATATCCGTGCTCGTGACATTCACCACAGAAGCCTATGCCGACATCACCATGTTCGGCGACGTCGGGCTGTCCATGCTCAGGATGATGGGGCACAGCGCAACCGTGCCCGGCGCGATCCGTGCCGAAGATGTGCCCACGGCACTGGAACGATTGACCGCAGCGGTCAACGCCAATCCATCCGCAGCAACCACGACAAGCAAGGATGCGGACGAGCCGAACGTGAGTCTGAAGAACCGCGCGCTGCCGCTCATCGAACTGCTCAAGGCTGCGGTGAAGGAAGAGACTTTCGTTAGCTGGAAGTAAGGGAGACCGAAAACAAAAAAGCCCCGTGAGGGGCTTTTGTATTGCACGACTGTTTCGCAGTGCATGTGAATCTGGCGTCCCCTACGAGATTCGAACTCGTGTTATCGCCGTGAAAGGGCGGTGTCCTAGGCCTCTAGACGAAGGGGACTTCAACTATTAACAAAATAGCCCCGAAGGGCTATCTGCTTTGTTGCCACAGTGCGAGCACTGCGCAACTGGATCTGGCGTCCCCTACGAGATTCGAACTCGTGTTATCGCCGTGAAAGGGCGGTGTCCTAGGCCTCTAGACGAAGGGGACTACGGTACTGCTACTTTTCTTTGGTGGAGGTAAGCGGGATCGAACCGCTGACCTCTTGCATGCCATGCAAGCGCTCTCCCAGCTGAGCTATACCCCCCAGGGGTGCCCCCGAAAAGAGCGCGCATTATATTGATGCCCCCCTGCCTTGTAAAGCGCTCAGGCAGTTATTTTGCGAGATTCTTCTCGATACGCTGCACAACCATCTCGCGCGGGAACAGGACCACCAATGCATCCACCGATGGTGCCTGCTTCTGCCCGGTGAGCATCACACGCAAGGGCATGGCCAGTTTCGGCATCTTCAATCCGTGTTGCGTGATGACATCCTTGATCAGTGCGCTGATGGCAGGTGCATCCCAGCTTGCCGTGGCGAGCTTGGCTGCAAAGTCACGCAGGGCAGGAACGGCTTCTTCACTGAGTTGTTCCGCCAGCAATGCCGCATCGGGATGCAGGTCGATGTAGAACACTTCGGCAGCATCGGCCAGTTCGTTCAAGGTGGAGACGCGTTCCTTATATAAGCCGACCACAGCGGCGAGGGCGGGGCTGTCGGCGACAGTGATGCCGCGCGCTTCCAGACGCGGACGCACCATTGCGGCCAGCTTGTCGTTGTCCATCTGCTTCATGTAATGGTTGTTCAGCCAGTTCAGCTTCTCGGTGTTGAACTGCGCGGCAGACGGCGTGATGTGGTCCAGATCGAACCATTCGCAGAACTGCTCGACCGAGAACACCTCGTCGTCGCCATGCGACCAGCCGAGGCGGGCCAGGTAGTTGAGGACCGCCTCGCGCAGATAACCGTCCTCGTCGTACTGCATCACGCTGACCGCGCCGTGGCGCTTGGACAGCTTGGTGCCGTCGTCGCCGAGGATCATCGACAGGTGAGCGTAGCTGGGCACTTTGGCGCCCAGGGCTTTGAGGATGTTGATCTGGCGCGGCGTGTTGTTGACGTGGTCGTCGCCGCGAATGACCTGGGTGATACCCATGTCCCAATCGTCGACCACCACACAGAAGTTATAAGTCGGCGTGCCGTCCGAACGGGCGATGATCAGGTCGTCCAGTTCGCTGTTGCTGAATTCGATATGGCCCTTGACCATATCGTCCCAGCCCACCACGCCGTCGGTCGGGTTCTTGAAACGGATCACCGGCTTGATATCAGCCGGGATGGCCGGCAGGGTCTTGCCGGGTTCGGGACGCCAGGTACCGTCGTAACGCGGTTTTTCGCCGCGTGCACGCTGCGCTTCGCGCATGGCTTCCAGCTCGGCGGGCGAGGTGTAGCAATAATAGGCATGGCCTGCATCCAGCATCTGCTGGATGACTTCCTTGTAACGCGGCATGCGCTGCATCTGGTAGAACGGGCCTTCGTCGTGGTCCAGTCCCAGCCAGTTCATGCCGTCCAGGATGGCCTGCACCGCTTCGGGCGTGGAACGCTCGACATCGGTATCCTCGATGCGCAGGATGAAAGTGCCGCCGTGCTTACGGGCATAGGCCCAGGAGAACAGCGCGGTGCGGGCACCACCGATGTGCAGATAGCCGGTTGGACTGGGAGCGAAACGGGTACGGACGGTCATGTTGCTTTCCTGATTCTGGCTTTATGTAAGAAGGCGCGCATTCTACAGGGTTGGAATTGCCTGATAAACAAATTGACCGGTATGGGTGCCTGTGATTAAATGCGCGCCCTCGATTGGGCGGTTAGCTCAGTGGTAGAGCACTGCCTTCACACGGCAGGGGTCACTGGTTCGAACCCAGTATCGCCCACCAATCGATTCCTGCAGTAATCCCCAGCACCGTTTCTACTGTCTACGCCTACCTTTCAAATAGAGCGTTCCGCTTATCGTCTTCAAATAATCCCGTTGGTATCGTCACTGCACGTTGTCGCGCGCCTGTGCAGACATCGCGTGTGCGCAATTCGAAACTCGATGCGGGAGAGTGCGGATGAACCCAAGGACATTCTTAGGTACCAGCGTTGCCAGCAGTTTGCTGTGTATCGGCATGTTCCTGCTTGCATCGTCGTCTGTCCATGCGCAGACGATACCGAGCGGCATGCCGCCGGCCGCCGGTGTATTGTTCGCCGGCGGCACTCTGGGTGATCCCTGCGCCGATCCCAATGCCCTCGGTTGCAGCAAGGATGTTGCCGGCAACGCAGTGCAGCAGGAAATGACAGGGCAAATGAAACCGGAATCGCCGGCCACTCCTGCCGCTCCCCCTGCACCAGAATCAAGTGCATCGCTTCCCGCACCGGAAGACACCACTTTCCACAGACAGCAGAACGAGTTCCAGCAGTTCGTCACGACCTCGCTGGGCAAAACCTTACCGTTCTATGGCTACAAATTGTTCGTGAACGCACCCGATTCATTCTCGCCGCTCGACAACGTGCCGGTCACCGCCGATTACCTGATCGGGCCGGGCGACGAACTGCAGGTGCGCGGCTGGGGTCAGATCGATTTCGACCTGACCGTCACGGTGGACCGCAACGGCGCGATCTACCTGCCCAAAGTGGGCAATGTAAACGTGGTCGGTGTGCGTTTCAGCGACCTGCGCGCCCATCTGAAAAAAGCACTCAGTCGTTCCTTCCGCAATTTCGACCTGAACGTATCGCTGGGAAAACTGCGTTCCATCCAGGTGTTCGTCGTCGGCCAGGCCAAACAGCCGGGTGCCTATACCGTCAGCTCGCTCAGCACCCTGATCAACACCGTGTTCGCCTCCGGCGGCCCCTCGCTCAATGGCTCGCTGCGCCGCATACAGCTCAAGCACAACGACAAGGTGGTGAGCGAACTGGACCTGTACGACTTCCTGCTCAAGGGCGACAAATCGAAAGACGTCGCCCTGCAGCCCGGTGACGTCATCTATTTCCCGCCGGTGGGTCCGCTGGCCGCCATTGCCGGCAGCGTCAACAATCCCGGGATCTACGAGCTGAAGGCCAACCGCGCCACGCTGGCCGAGCTGATCTGGCTGGCCGGCGGCCTGACCAGTACGGCGAACGGCGACAAGGTGCGTGTCGAGCGCATCGACCAGCACCGCATGCGCAGGACGGAAGAGATGGCGCTGGACGAGGCTGGCCTGCAGAGCCAGCTCAAGGACGGCGACGTAGTGCAGGTGCAGACCATCAGCGGCCAGTTCGACAATGCCGTCACCCTGCGCGGCAATGTGGCCAATCCCGGACGCTATCCGTGGCATACCGGGATGCGCGTCAAGGACCTGATCCCGGACATGGATGCGCTGATCGTGCCGGAATACTGGAAGCAGCAGAACCACATCTTCAGGCGGGAAGTCAGCAGCGAGACCGGCTTGCGCACCGAAATCAAGCGCAACATAAATGAGATCAACTGGGACTACGCATTGCTGGAGCGGTTGAACAAGACCGAGATGAGCACCGGACTTTTTCCGTTCAACCTGGGCAAGGCACTGACCGGCAGCGACGAGATGAACAACCTGCTGCTGATGCCCGGCGATGTGATCACCATCTTTTCCAAGCAGGACATCCGTGTGCCGGCGGACAAACGCAGCGTGTACGTCAGGCTGGAAGGCGAATTCAACCAGGCCGGCGTGTACAAGGTGAACGCGGGCGAAACCCTGCGCCAGCTGGTGCAGCGCGCGGGCGGTCTGACCGGCAACGCCTATCTGTTCGCCGCCGAGTTCAAGCGTGAATCGGTGCGCCAGAGCCAGCAGCAGAAGCTGGAAGAAATGATCGACCGCATGTCGCAGGACATCGAGCGCAATGTCGCGCTGAAGAGCCAGACCGCACTCAGCAAGGAAGATCTGGTTGCCACCAGGACGCAGGCGGAAGGACAGCGCGCCTTGCTGGAGCGTATGCGCGAGGCACGTGCCAGCGGACGCATCGTGCTGGAGATGTCGCAGAGCCAACTGCTGGCGCAGGATCTCCCCGACATCGTGCTGGAAGACGGTGACCAGTTCATAGTCCCGCCGCGCGCTTCGACCGTGAGCGTGATGGGCATGGTCTACAACGAGAACGCCTTCCTCTACAAGCCCGGCAAACAGGTGGCCGACTATCTGCGTCAGGCCGGCGGCCCCACCAACAGCGCGGACGAGTCGCGCATCTACGTGTTGCGCGCGGACGGTACCGTACAGAGTTCCGAGGCCGCCAACTCGCTGTTCGGCGATATCAGCGGAGAAGCCCTGATGCCGGGCGATGCCGTGATCGTGCCGGAAAAGCTGGACGAGACCACCTTCACCCGTGAGCTGAAAGACTGGGCGCAGATCTTCTACCAGTTCGCGCTCGGCGTCGGCGCCATACACCTGCTGAAGCTGTAGTGCAGGATCAGGGAGAACAGGCATGAACGACATGACCGCAAAATTCACCCGGCTGGATGAGGACACAGTCGATCCGCTCGACCTGCTGCTGGTCGTCGCACGCGCGAAGCGCGACATCCTGCGCGCGACTGTTGCCGCCGCCATCCTCAGTGCTGCGATCGCCTTGCTGTTGCCCGCCGTGTACAGCGCGAAGGCAGTGATCCTGCCGCCGCAGGAGGATCATTCCGGCCTGAGCGGCATGACCCTGGGCGCGCTGGCGGAACTGTCGTCGGTCGGCGGCGGCAGCGGCGGACTGGGCGGCGCGCTCGGCCTGAAGAACCCGGCCGACATCTACATCGGCATGCTCAAGAGCCGCTCGGTGGCGGACGCACTGATCGAACGCTTCAGCTTGCAGACACTGTATGGCACCGGGAGCCTGGCCGAGACGCGCGAGGCGCTGGACAAGCAGGTATCGATCGGCAACGGCGCCGACGGCCTGATCAGCGTGACGGTCGAGGACGGGGATGCACAGCGCGCGGCGGACATCGCCAACGCCTATGTGGACGAACTGGAGAAGCTGACCCGGCGCATCGCCATCACCGAGGCGGCGCAGCGCCGCCTGTTCGTCGAACGGCAACTCGGCCTGACACGGGACAAACTGGCCCAGGCCGAGGACGCGCTGCAGCGCACGCAGGAACGCACCGGCGTGATCGACCTCGACAGCCAGGGAAGGGCCATCATCGAAGCGGTGGCCACGCTGCGCGCGCAGGCCGCCGCCAAGGAAGTGCAGATCGCCTCCATGCGCAACTATGCCGCTGCGGGCAATCCGGACCTGATCCAGGCACGGCAGGAACTGGCCGGGTTGAACGCGCAGATCGGCAAACTGGAACGCAATGACCGGGGCGGCGAGGGCGACATCATGGTGGCCACCGGTCGCATGCCGGAAGCCGGACTGGAATACCTGCGCAAACTGCGCGACATGAAATACCAGCAGGCGGTGTTCGAGATGCTGGCCAAACAGTACGAGAACGCGCGCGTGGACGAGGCGCGCAACTCGGTGGTGATCCAGGTGGTCGACCCGGCGCTGGCGCCGGACGAAGAGAGCGGCCCGCGCCGCGTGCTGATCGTGCTGCTGGCCACCGTGTTCACCCTGCTGCTGTCCATCCTGTGGCTGTTCGCCCGGCTGGTCCTGCAGCGCACGCAGCAGGATGCGGGTCGGCATGCGCGCTGGCACGAGCTGCGCGAACACCTGGCCTGGAGGCGCTGAGCATGCCGCGCCCGACCCTGTACCTGCTCCTGCTGCCGGCCTTCCTGCCGGCCTTCCTGCTGGCCGGCCACGCACAGGCGGCCGGGATCCAGCCGCTGGCCAGCGGACACAAGGGTTGGCAGCTGCTGCCGCAATATTCGGACGAGTTCGACGGCAACGCGGTCGACCATGCCAAGTGGGACGACGACGTGGCGGACTGAGGCGTCTGGTCGTGGGAGCCGGACAACGTCAGCGTGCACGACGGCAAGCTGCAGATACGCATGGACTACGAGGAACACCGGCGCGGCCGCTGGACGCTGTATTACCGGTCCGGCATCCTGAAGAGCCGTGCGGCGCCGCTGCGCTACGGCTATTTCGAGGCGCGCATCCGGGCGGCCAGCCGCTACCCCGGCGTCGCGCCGGCGTTCTGGGCCTATCGCCAGGATGCGAACGAATGGACCGAGATCGATTTCGCCGAACTCACCCAGCGCCGCCGCGACGTGCGCATCGTCGACACCAACGTGCACGTGTTCCAACAGCCGGGTTTCACCGGGCACCTGCCGCTGCAGGAGGAGCGCAGCTGGATGGCACCGTGGGACCCGCGCGACGACTTCCACGTCTACGGCTGCGAATGGGACGCGCAGCGGATCAGCTGGTATGTCGACGGGCGCGAGGTGCAGTCGCGCCGCAACGACCACTGGCACCAGGCGCTCGATGTGGTGTTGTCGTTCGGGGTGCGTGCCGACCTGAAACACACGGCCAGCGCGGAGGGATTCCCCACCCCCTTCCAGACCGACTATGTGCGGGTCTGGACCAGCGACGGAGGGACGCTGCCATGAGAGACCTGCTCGTCACGCTCTACACCGCGCTCAAGCTGCGCGCCCGGCCGCGGGGGCGCCGCATCTCGCCGCTGGCCTCGGTCCGGGGCGATGTGCACATCGGCAAATACAGCTACATCAGCAGCTTCGCCGACATCCGCGGCATCGGCTCGACCACGCGCATCGGCAACTACTGCTCGGTCGCGCGCGGGGTGAAGATCATGTCGTCCGGCCAGGTGCATGCGCTGGACGCACTGTCCACCTTTCCGTTCTACCTGATCGACCGCTCACTCGAGCGCGCCGATTTCATGGCGCCGCGCGGCGACGTGGTGATCGGGCACGACGTGTGGATCGGCGCCGACGCCATCATCCTGCCCGGCGTCAGCGTAGGCGACGGCGCGGTGATCGGGGCCGGCGCCGTGGTGAGCCGCGACGTGGCGGCGTTCCAGATCGTCGCCGGCGTGCCCGCGCATCCCTTGCGCATGCGCTTCTCCGCCGCCCTGTGCGCGGCCATCGCCGCCTCCAGGTGGTGGGAGCGCGACTACCGCGAACTGAAACCCTACATCCGGCGCATCTGCGGCCAGGGCGAGCAAGGCATCCCCGAGGCATTGCGCATGCTGGCGCGCACCGAGCGCACGGCCTCGGCCTGATGACAGCGGAGCGCCATCATGATGACCCTGCTCAGCGCGATCCTCTCCAAAGCCGGCGGCGCGATGTTCACCCTGCTGCTGGTAGCCTACCTGGGCCAGAGCATCGGCTCGCGCGGCTCGGGCTATTTCTACTTCACGCTGGCCCTGGTGGTGATGCTGAGCCAATTGTTGCGGCTGGGCCTGGACGGCGTGCTGCTGCGCCGCGCCAGCCACCACCACAGCGCGCACGAGCATGACGCGCTGCAGCGGCTGGGCGGCGACATACTGGTCTACCTGCTGACAGGCGGCATGCTGCTGCTGCTGGCCGGCAGCGCACTGGAACGGCATGCCGTGCCGCTGCTGTTCCCCGGCGAATCCCCCGCGCTGTACCGCGTCGCGCTGTACTCCTGCCTGCCGTTCACCCTGATGTGGAGCAGCGCCGCGCTGCTCAAGGGCATCGGCCGCACCGCGCTGTCGGTGTTCATCGAGGCCGGCAGCGTGCCACTGCTGGTGTTGCTGCTGATGCTGGCGCAGGGCGGTCCGGCCGGCTACCGCGAGGCGGCGGATGCGTTGCTGCAGGCCAACCTGCTGGCCGCCGCGCTGGCGCTGGCACTGGTGTACCGCTACGCCGGCTGCCGCATCCTGTGGACGGGACTGTTGCGCCGCTGCCTGTCGCTGCTGAAGGATGCGGTGCAGGGCGTCTGGGTCGCGCTGTCGAACACGCTCATCGTATGGTCGCCGCTGTTCTTCCTCGGCATGCTGGCCACACCGGCCGATGTCGGCATCTACAACGCAGCCTTCCGCGTGACCATGGTGGTCGGCGCGTTCAGCGCGGTGTTCCGCGGCATCGCCACGCCGCGCCTGGCCGGCCTGCTGCATCGCAGCGAATCGCCGGTGCCTTACCTCAAGCGTGCGATGTCGCCCATCGTCGTCGCCGGCCTGTTGCTGCTGCTGGTGGGCGAACTGGGCTTCGACTGGGTGTTCTCCCAGGTCGGCAGCGGCTTCGAGACGGCCGCCACGCTGGCCATGCTGATGCTGATCGGCATGCTGGCCAACGTGCTGTTCGTCATGATGGAGACCCAGCTGATCCTTGCCGACCGCAACGACCTGCTGCGTTCCAATGCGCTGTTCACCGCGCAGTTCGCGCTGCCGCTCACGCTGCTGCTGATCGCCAACTTCCAGGCCTACGGCGCAGCGCTGGCTTTCGTGCTCACCAACATGCTGAGCCGCGGCAACATGCTTTACCTGTTCAACCGCCAGTACGACTGCAGGATTTGACGCCATGAGCATCAGCCTGTCATCGCTGCGCGCCGCCGCCGTCTACCTCGGCGGCTCGGGCCTGATCCTGGCGATCTACGGTTTCCTGTTCCCGGCGCTCAACTGGCCCGACGAATACCGCAACGTGATGCTGTTGCAGAAGGGCGAACAGAGCGGCTACGCCTTCATCTACGGCCACTACGCGCGTGCCGTGATGCAGATCGCCGACAGCCTGTTCAACCTCAACGAACTGGGCGACGTGCTGGGCGCGGTGCAGGCCAGCAGCGGCTACCACATGATCCACGGCGCCTTGCATTACAAGACGGTGGCCGACATCCCGCCGGTGTACTACTTCGCCAAGCTGGCCAACCTGACGCTGGCCGGCACCTTCGCCGCCATGCTGGTGCTCTACCTGAGCGGCAGCAGCGAGGCCAGCCGCAACCGGCACATCCGCGTGTTCCTGCTGTCTTTGTGCTTCCCCTCGGTGGCCTACGGCGTGATGCAGATCTCGACCGACATCCTGTTCATCCTGTGTTCGCTGCTGCCGTTCTTCGTGCGCGACCGCGCCTCGTCGCTGGGCCTCGCGTTCGCCATGGCGCTGCTGGTGGTGGAGGATCGCAGCTTCGTGCTGCTGTCGGCCTTCATCCTGCTGCGCGAAGGCTATGACTGGCTGCTGTCGCGCCGCATCGCGCGCGCCGGCTGGGGCCGGCGGCTGGGCTGGCTGCTGCTGTTCTCGGTATCGACCATGGCCGCGGCATATCTGGTCACGCGGCTGCTGGCCGATCCGCGCTGGCTCGACATGCTGTACCCGGGGCTGGGAGACGGCGTGGCGCTGGCGCTCGAATACACGCACGACAAATCCTACAACCCGCTGGTCAGTCTGGTGGTGTTCTACGCCGGCCTCATCATCCTGCCCGGCGCGACCGAGTTCTTCGTCGCGCTGCTGCCGCTGTACCTGATGCTGCTGTTCGCCTTCCACCGTTTCCTGCGCTTCTGCCTGTCGCCCCGTTTCGGCGAGGAGGGCGCGCGCGCCTTCATCGCGTTGCTGGCAGTGCTGACCGTGTTCTTCTTCCTGACCGGCGTGGTGCACGTGTTCGAGTCGGGGCGCTATTACCTGTATCTGGTGCCGTATGTGGTGAACGCGCTGCTGTCGGGCGCGATCAGCTTCAGGACGGCCGGCGCGCCGCGGCCGGAATGGGCGATTCTGTACGGCTGCACGCTGGTCGCCATCGCGGTCACGCTGCTGGCGTACGCGCTGTGAGCTCGACGAGATGACGAAGGGAGGCAGCATGGTCGATTTCATCTTCCTCGGTCCGAGCAAGAGCGGTTCGACCTGGATCTTCGAGGCGATCCGTCCGCACCCGCAGCTGTTCGTGCCGGCCGGCAAGGACATCTATTTCTTCGACAGATACCACCAGCGCGGCAGCGACTGGTACGAAAGTTTCTTCCGTGCCGCGCCGCCCGACAGCCTGTGCGGCGAACTGAGCCACGACTACTTCGCCAGTCCCGACGCCATCCGCCGCCTGCACGCCTACAACCCGCGGGCAAAACTGATCTGCTGCCTGCGCAACCCTTTCGAGCGCGCGTATTCCTCCTATCTGCACCTGCTGCGGGTGGGGATGTTCGACGGCACGTTCGAACAGGCCTTGCAGCAGCTTCCCTTCCTGGTCGAGGAAGGCAAATATTGCTCCAACCTGCACCACATCCTGTCGCTGTTCGCGCGCGACGCGGTGCTGGTGCTGGATTTTGACGAACTGGAAGCCGACCCGCAGCGCTTCGCGCGAAGGATCTTCGACTTTCTCGGCGTGGATGCCGATTACGTGCCGGAAGTGCTGCACCAGAGGATCAACCCCGCGCGCGAACCGCGCAGCCGGCTGCTGGCACGTCTGGCGAAACAGGTCGCACTGCGCCTGCGTCAGGCCGGTTACGCCAACTTCCTCGGCCGCCTCAAGCACAGCCATCTGGTCGACTGGCTGGTATACCGGCCACAAGCCGGCACGATGGAGAAGCCGGCCGCCGACTATCCGCAGGCACTGGTGCAGCTCTACCACAGCGAGCTCGACGGCCTGTCCGCCTTGTTGCAGACCGACTATTCCAAATGGCGGCTGCCGTCGCCGTGAGAGCGGAGCGTGCCATGCCCCTCGACCCGAGCAAAGTCGCCGTCTGCGTGCCCACGCTGAATGCGGGCAATGCCTGGGGGCGCTGGCTGGATGCCTGGTCGGCGCAGCGCGTCAGGCCGCCCACGCTGGCCATCGATTCCGAATCGAACGACGACACGCCGCTGCTGGCGCAGGCGGCCGGCCTGCGCGTGCAGCGCATCCCGCGCGCCACCTTCAATCACGGCGGCACGCGCCAGCGGTCGGTCGAACAACTGGGCGATGCCGAGTTCATCGTGTTCCTCACCCAGGATGCCATCCTCGCCACGCCGCACGCCATCGGCAACCTGCTGGCCGAGTTCGACGATCCCGCCGTGGGGGCCGTGGGCGGCCGCCAGTTGCCGCATCCCGATGCCGGACCCATCGCAGCGCATGCGCGTCACTTCAACTACCCGGACAGCAGTTGCGTCCGCTCGGCCGCCGACATCCCCGCGCTGGGCATCAGGACGGCCTTCCTGTCCAACTCATTCGCCGCCTACCGCAGGCGCGCGCTGCTGGCGGTGGGCGGCTTCCCGAGCGATGTGATCTTCGGCGAGGACATGTGCGTGGCGGCGCGCATGCTGCTGTCCGGCTGGAAGCTGGCCTACCGCGCCGATGCCGCCGTGCACCACTCGCACGATTACGGCATGGCACAGGAATTCCGCCGCTACTTCGACCTCGGCGTGATGCATGCGCGCGAAACCTGGCTGACGCAGCGGCTGGGCAGGCCGGAAGGCGAGGGCGCGCGCTTCGTGCGTTCGGAGTTGCTGTGGCTGGCCCGCCATGCGCCGCAACTGATCCCCTCCGCCGCGCTGCGCACGCTGCTGAAACTGGCCGGCTACCAGCTGGGCAAGGCCGAAGCCGCGCTGCCGGTCGGCATCAAGCGGCAGCTGGGCATGCTGAGCAGCTACTGGCGATGAGCCTTCCGGGACTGCAGCACTTCCCATAGACACCCCTGCAGCAGACACGATCGCACTGTAGTCGCGCGCGACGTTGCGCGCGACCTGCTCGCTGCCCTTGCAGCACTTCTGCAAAACGCGAGGGCGCGCGCACTACCGGCTTCGCTTTACTCGGGCTACAGACTGGACCCGACCCGATGGGGTGCGGCAACGGCCCGCGCTACACGAATCCAGCCTGCAGATTGCATATTGCGTCCCTTCCCAATACGGCCCCCAGCATATTTATCGCGCCCGCGTTCCTGCACATGATGGCACCACGCAAAGGCGACGCATTTCCGAAGCGTCGCGTGACCACCGATCAGTGCAGGAGGACGACATGGCGACCCGATTACAGCGCAGTGAGATGTTCTTCCCCGATGTACACGACAGCCGCGTACCGGCGGCCCCGCGGCAGTGGCGGCTAACGGCCTATCTGTTCGCCAAACGCGGACTGGACCTGTTGCTCGGTTCCGTGCTGTTGTGCTGTGCGCTGCCGATCATCCTCGTCGCCGCCATCGCCATCCGTCTGGAAAGCCGCGGCAATCCGCTGTTCATCCAGACCCGGGTCGGTCTGGACGGCAAGCCGTTCCGCATCTTCAAACTGCGCGGCATGTATGCGGATGCGCGCGAACGTTTCCCCGAACTGTACGACTACAGCGCGCACCAGGACCTGGATTTCCATTTCCACCAGCGCCACGATCCGCGCATCACCCGCGTCGGCAACTTCATCCGCAGGACCAGCATCGACGAATTGCCCAATTTCCTGAACGTGGTGCTGGGCAGCATGACGCTGGTCGGGCCGCGCCCGGAGATCCCCGAGGTGTCGGTGCTGTACGGCCGCCACCGCGCGCCTTATCTGTCGGTCAAGCCGGGCGTCACCTGCCTGTCCAAGGTGTCCGGGCGCGACCTGCTGACCAAGGAGCAGACCATCCGGCTCGACCTCGGCTACATCGAGGATCGTTCGACCGCACTGGACCTGAAGATACTGTGGGCCACCTTCTGCAGCGTGCTGCTGCGCAGGAACGTGTTCGGGCGCGGGGAAGCTGCCGCAGCGGGGAGCGCATCATGATCGAAGGCTCCGGACTGATCGCGCAGGCATTCATGCGGGAAGGTGCGCAGCGCCTGCACGACACCTGCATCTACGCGGCCGGCGTCTCCAACTCGTGCTGCCGCGACAGCTATGAGTTCCTGCGCGAGCGCGAACGTTTCGAGGCCGTGGTCGCCGCCTGTCCGGCGGACACGCGCTTCGTGTATTTCAGCAGCTGCAGCATCGACGACCCGTCGGTGCGCGACACCGCCTATGTGCAACACAAACTGCGCATGGAGGCGCGCGTGCGCCGCTGCCCGCGCCACCTCATCCTGCGCCTGCCGCAGGTGGCCGGCCGCACACCGAACCCGCACACCCTGCTGAACTTCCTGCATCAGCGCATGACGCGCGGCCAGCGCTTCCAGGTGTGGGCCGGCGCGCGGCGCAACATCATCGACGTGGCCGACGTCGCACACATCACGCTGTACCTGATCCGGCGCGAGGACGCGCAGGGCGAGACCGTCAATGTCGCCAATCCGCATTCGACCGGCATGCTCGACATCGTGCGCGCCATGGAGCGGGTGCTGGACATCCGGGCCGAGTTCGACCTGATAGACAGGACATCGGGCGCGCACATAGACGTCAGCCGCATCGAAGCCGCCTTGCGTCGTTGCGGCATCCGTTTCGGTGATGCCTACCTCGCACGCGTCATCGACAAGTACTACGGCGACGAGCGTAGCCGGACAGTAGCAATACCCGCCGGCATGCCGCTGCGTCCATCGCTGTTTCTGAGTCCGGCATGGCAACTGTGACGACAGTCGCTTGCCATGGCTGCGCCCGTATGGCGCAGGTGCCGGACAGGCCGGCTCCGCTACCGGGACCCGTCGCAAGAAATACAGTCTTGCGCATATCTGAATAAGGGGTGCGCCTGAGTGTGCTGAACGAAGGGCTGCAAGATACTTGCAACCCATGAAGCGCAGCAAAGGATCGTAGTTCCGGCGCTGTCGGCGAAGTCAGTCAACCAATGGACATGTAACCGAGGGAGGCATCATGACAACCCATTTCGAGAACGCTTTCAGGATGACGGCACGCGACTTTGGACGTGCGCTGGGTACGCTGTTCCTGCTCATGTTCATCCAGTTCGACGCGCAGGCGTTGACCATCAATGTGTTCGGGCCGGACGGCGTGACGGCGGTGACCGATTACCGCTGGCTGGTGGAGGAAGATGCCACCAAGGCCTCCATCCCCAACATGCCGGCCGACGCCAGCAACCTGGCGCTGAACTTCCACACCAGTTACATGCCGGTGATCGCGGCAGGGGACAGCACCGACCCTGCCAAATCGCCAAGCGATCTGGCACTGGACCCGGCCAAACGCTATTACGTCTCGGTGCTGCCGCGCAGCGGTTACCAGATGGGCGGCGCCTCGATCGCACCGGGACAGTCTTCGGTGAACATCGTGGTGAACGTCTCGCCCATCCCCACCGCACAGATCTCCGTGTTCGTGTTCGAGGATAACCAGCCCATCAACGGCACGCCCGACCTGCCGCAGGAACTTGGATTGTCCAATTTCAGCATCACGCTGAAGGAAGCCGGCGGCACCTTTGGCCAATCCGGCGGCCAGGTCACACTGGATGCGTTCGGCAACCAGATCGGCACCACCTACCAGCAGAACCCGGATGGCAGCTTTCTCTTCAACCCGGACGGCAGCCCCAAGATCCAGACCCTGGGCAACGGTTTCATCAAGTCCGGGCCGGACGGCGTGGCGCTCATCAAATACCTGTTCCCTGCCAAATACACCATCGAGGTGATCCCGCCCGATGCCAGCTGGCACCAGACCGCCACCATCGAGGGCACCAAAGGCATCGATGCCTGGGTCAAGGCCAATGAGCCGGCCTTCTTCCAGGAGTTCGGCCCGGCCGGACACCATGTGGACGTCGGTTTCGTGAAGCAGATCAATGACAGGAGCATCCTCAGGGGCGTGAGCACCATCAGCGGCAAGGTGGTGAACCAGCACATGTCGCGGCCGCCCAATTTCACGTTCTACAACGGCGATCCCGTACCCATGTGCTGGATCGGCCTGAACGAACTGGCGGGTGCCGGCGGACGCGCGCTGTACACCAGCCCGTGCAATCCCGACAGCACGTTCGCCATCCCCAATGTCCCGGCCGGTACCTTCCAGCTGGTGATCTGGGACGAGTTCCTCGACCGCATCATCGCCAGCACCGATGTGAAGGTGCCGCCGGGCGGGGTCAATGTCGACCTGCATGAAGTGCCGGTGTTCGACTGGTTCGGCCACTATCAGGCCAGCGCCTTCTTCGACACCAACCAGAACGGTTTCCGCGATCCGGGCGAGATGGGCATCCCCGACCAGGCGATGAACCTGCGCTTCCGCGACGGCAGCATCTACCAATCGGCAGCCACCGATCCGAGCGGGGTGGCCATGTTCGATGAAGTGTTCCCCTTCTTCAACTGGCTGATCGCCGAGGTCGATTTCCTGCGCTACAAGGCGACCGGCGCCACCATCGTGGTGGACAACGGCGGTCCGGTGCCGCCGCACAACGGCTGGACCATGCCGACCTGGGACCGCCTCAATCCGCAACCGCAGTTCGACACCGACCCGGACACCGGCGCCGCCACCGGCACGCCGCTGGTCGGACCGACCGGCAACAACCTGTCGCGCACCGAGACCGGCCCCGTGCTGTTGCAGGGTATCGCCACCTTCCTCGGCCAGACCAATGTGATCGACTGGGGCAAGGCCAACTACGCGCCGGGCGAGAACGGCGGCATTAGCGGCATCGTGCACTACGCCATCACCCGCGCCGAGGACGATCCGCGCTATGCAGCAGCCGAGAACTGGGAACCGGGCGTGCCGCGCGTGCAGATCAACCTGTACCGCGATTGCGACAACGACGGCAAGATCGACCAACCCGATCCCGCAGGAGCCGGCTGTCTTGGCCTCAGTTCGCAGGGCTATACCGCCAGTCTGGCCGATGTCGACAACTATCCGTTCGGCTGGAGCGATGGCAGTGCCCCCATGGGCCCTGAAGACAGCAAGCGCAACACTGCGATCGGTTACAGCAACGGCGATGCGATCGATGTCGCCTGGACCGACAGCTGGGATGACAGCCTGCCCACCGGCTGTCAGGGAGCGGTATTCGTCTCCAACGGCGTGACCACCGATTGCTACGACGGCCTGCGCAATTTCAACCAGGTGCGGCCGGCCGTGTTTGACGGCGGCTATGCCTTCGGCGGCGGAGCAGGTAAGCCAGAACTGGCGAACGGCACCTACATCGTCGAAGGTATCGCGCCCCCGGGCTACCTGCACCAGGGCAACGGCGACCAGAACGTGGCCTTCGGCGATGCCACCGTGCCCAGCCCGCTGTCATTGCCGCCCGAGTGCGTGGGCGATCCGCTGCCGATCCCGCAGTACCTGAACCTGTTCAGCGATCAGATGCTGGACAACCCCACGTACGACCCGGCCAACCCGAACAAGACCTGGAACCAGTGCGACCGCAAGAAGGTGACCGTGGCCCAGGGCATGAATGCTCCGGCTGACTTTTACCTGTTCACCGAGGTGCCGGTGGCGGGCCATATCGTGGGCTTCATCCTCGACGACACCGCCAACGAGTTCGACCCGAACGCACCCACCTTCGGCGAGAAGCATGCACCGTCATGGTTGCCCATCTCCATCCGCGACTGGAGCGGACGCGAGATCGACCGCGTGTATTCCGACCAGTGGGGCACCTACAACGCGCTGGTGCCGTCCACCTACACCATCAACCCGCCGTTCCCGTCAGGTGTGATGCCCAACATGGTCACCACCTGCATGAACGACCCGGGACCGATCAAGGACACCCGCGCCGGTTCGCCCACCTTCGGCCAGATGATCGTGGACCCGCACTTCAACCGCCAGTACAGCCAGTTCTGCTACACCTTCCAGTACCTGCCGGGCAAGACCACTTATCTGGATACGCCGGTAGTACCGGTGGCAGCCTTTGCCGGCCCGGGCCAGTTCCCGCTGGATTGCGAGTTCGATGCCGGCGTGCCGGTGATCTACTCGGTGGAAGGCAAGACCAAGGGCGGCCAGAGCTTCAACGGCCCCTATGTGCCGCCGCCGCCCGCCGATCCCAATGTGTGGCCGCGTCTGACCATCGTCTCGGTCGGCATGGAAGAAGTGCCCAATCCGGCCTAAGACGGCAGCAACGGCAAGACCATCCTGCGCGACCACGGCTTCGGCGCCAGCCAGGGCACCGGCAGTGTGCAGATCGACGGCGTGACATTGCCCATCGTCTCCTGGAGCGACGGCATCATCATCGCCAGCGTGCCCACCGGCGCTGCCACCGGCCAGTTGCAGGTCACCCGCGACAACGGCAAGCGCAGCATCACCGGCGTCACGGTGACCGTGGGCGGCTACGGGCCGACCGCGTCCAACGTGATCCGCGTGGTCGCCCCGGGCAGCAAGATCCAGACGGCGATCGACGCGGCCAACCGCGGCGACATGATCATGGTGCCGCCCGGGACCTACGACGAGCTGGTCATCATGAACAAGATGGTCCGCCTGCAGGGCTGGGGCGCACCGTCCACGCACATCAACGCGGCCAAGGTACCGGCCGAGAAGCTGGCGGCATGGCGCACCAAGGTGAACCAGTTGCTGGCCGCGGGCGGATTCGACCTGTTGCCGGGACAAACCAACACCTTCAATGCGCCCAACAACGAGCCTGCCTTGTTCAACACCGAGGAGGGCCCCGGCATCCTGGTGGTGGCCAAGGCCAGCGGACCGCAAGCCTTCGTCAACGTGCGTAATGCGCGCATCGACGGCTTCAGCATCAGCGGTTCGGATAATGCCGGCGGCATCTTCGTCAACGGCTATGCCAACTATCTGGAGATCAGCAACAACAAGATCATGGGTAACTACGGCACCTTCGGCGGCGGCATCCGGCTCGGTCACCCGAACCTGCTCGACCCGGCTGTGTTGCCGGCCGATGACGGCTGGTTCGGCGGTTACGTCAACGCCAAGAACAACTTCGTGCGCATCCACCACAACCAGGTCATCGAGAACGGCAGCAATGAAGGGGCGGGCGGCGGCATCGCGCTGTGCAACGGCAACAACAACTACAGCGTGACCCGCAACTTCGTGTGCGGCAACTTCAGCATGGGCGGCGGCGGCGGCATCGGCCACGTGGGCTTCAACAACGGCGGCACCATCGCCGACAACACGGTGATCTTCAACCAGACCTTCAACCAGGGGCTGAACGTCTCCGGCGGCGGCATCTTCGTCGGCGGCAAGGCATCGGCGGCAGCGGCCACCACACCGACGCTGTCGCCCGGTACCGGTAACGTCACGGTGCGCAACAACCTGGTACAGGCCAATCAGGCCGGGGCAGGGGATGGCGGCGGCATCCGTGCCGAATTCGTCAACGGTCTCGATGTGCGCCGCAACCACAACAGTGCCGCCGGCTGGTACCAGCTGACCCTGAGCAACAACAAGGTGGTGGACAACATGGCCGGCGCGGCCGGCGGCGGCATCTCGCTGCAGGACACGGTGAAGGCTGTCATCGACAACAACACCGTGGCCAACAACGACAGCTCCGGCACGGCTGGCGCAGCTTTCGCCGCGGGCAGCCCCAACCAGTCGTCGCCGCAACCGGCCGGTATCGTGTCGCGCGTCCACAGCCGCCTGCTGTTCTGGAACATCGGCGCGGGCACCGGCTACAAGACGCAGTTCTCCAACCCGACACTGACCGACAATATCGTGTGGCACAACCGCTCGTTCTACTGGGCGATCAACAATGCCACCGTGCCGGCCAGCTTCGGACTGGTGCCGGATATCGCGGCGGGCCAGCCGGCGGTGTATTCCGACCTGGGCGTGCTGGGCACCATCCATCAGGGCACCTGGCCGGATTATGTGAACGCCGGTGCGGACAAACTGAATCCCCTGCACAGCATCCTGACCAGCACCACCGGTTATGACGCCAGCAACAGCGCCACCGATCCCGGCTTCGTCGCCGAGTACTTCAACGGCGATCAGGGCCAGACCATCCAGCAGCCCGAGCTGACCACCGGCATCGCCACCGCCGGGGCGTTCGACGAGGGCGGCAACTGGATAGACGTGCACTTCGGCCCGCTCACCCAGTACCAGATATGCGCCACACCCGGCACTTGCCCGCTGTACGGCGACTACCGCTTGCTGAGCTTCGGCGGGATAGGGGCCAATCCCTGAACCGAGACATGAAGTTCCGCCGGGATGATCCCGGCGGATATGGAAACCGGAAGGAGAGACATCATGAGTACAGTTAACCTTCGCAAACTTCTGCTCCCGCTCGCGCTGGCCGCCGCACTCGGTGCCGCCGCGACCCCGGCCGGTGCTGCAGTGTTCGTGCAATGTCCGGGCGACACCAACGGCGACGCCGTGCCCGATGCGGGCGCACCGCCCGGCGTGGTGTGCAGGCATCTGACAGCCGGTGACGGCTTCGTCACCATGGCCGACGGCAGGGTGCTGTACACCTTCGGCTTCTCCGATGTCACGGGCACTCCGCCGGCGCAGGCCATCAGCACCGGCATCCTCGCGGCCAATTTCCCGGGACCCAGCATCGAGTTGAAACAG
>JAQUAD010000030.1 GCA_028687425.1 Sideroxydans sp. | reverse complement strand
CGCAGGAAACCCGCACTCTTGCCATGGAAGAACTCGCGCGTATTGAACGTGCCGCCCATTGCTCCCATGGAACGCTGCGTGATCTTGGATGCTTCACACCGATCGCAGTCTGTATGGTCGAAGTCGGCTTCAGACGCGCGTTGCGTACCAGCGATGCTACTCGGCCGATCAAGGCCAGCACGGTGATGATGATGGCCCACCCTGCGAAAAAGTCCGCCTGATCCGGTGCCGCCGAAGCCGCATAGAACGCCGCCAGTACGAAGCCGGATGAACCACCCATCAGGATGTAATTAATGACCGTCAACGGCGAGTTCCATTCCTTGAGGAAGCGCAAGCAGGCATAGATCATCGCCGTGCTGACGAACAACGCGAAAGCCAGCAAGGTGGCGATCACGCCGACCAGCACCGTAAAGTCGACCACCTGCCCACCCGGCAGGGTGGCGATCTCACCATGCATCGCGAACAGATGGGCAATCCCGTACAGGAACACGATGAACATGAATGCAGGCAAGGCGATCAGTTCGCGCGACATCCAGGATGTACGCCACATCAAAATACCGCGCCAGGCTCGGGTAAACATGTAACTGGGCTTGCCGAGGTGGAACACGGCCGCGAACAAGCCCGCCGCCAGCAATGCCAGCGCGATGAGACTGCCATATCCGTAGAAAGCATCCGACTGCTTGGGCAGGATGCCGAACAGCGCGTAGGACTGATGTGTGAACAGCGCCAGGAGCAATCCTTGTGCGGCGCCGATGAGCGTAGTCAGGAAGATGACTGAAAAAGCTGGTTTCATAATGTCTCGCTTTGTTCTGTTTACCAGGCCGACGCATCGTCCATCGTAGACGCATCCTTGTCCGGCATGGGCAGTTGATGATCGAGCTTGAGCGGATTGTCGGCACGCTCCAGTTCGTCGGCATGGATCTTCATCTTCACCTTGCGGCGTGGCAGGTAGTGATTGGAAGGATGCGTGCCCCACTCCGGCATCAGCGCATAGCCACCCTCTTCGCGGATGGCTTGCGACACCTCGGATTCCGGATCATGGATGTCACCGAACAGACGTGCGCTGGTCGGGCAGGCCTTCACGCACGACGGCTTGCGATCCGCTTCCGGCATGCTCATGTCGTAGATGCGGTCCACACAGAGGGTGCACTTCTTCATCACCTTCTGCTGTTCATCGAATTCACGCACGCCGTACGGACACGCCCATGAGCAATACTTACAGCCGATGCACTTGTCGTAGTCCACCAGCACGATGCCATCTTCCTTGCGCTTGTACGAAGCGCCGGTCGGGCACACCGGCACGCAGGCCGGGTCTTCGCAGTGCAGACAAGACTTCGGAAAGTGCATGGTCTCGCTGTTGGGGAACGTGCCCATCTCATAGGTCTGCACGCGATTAAAGAACGTGCCGGTCGGATTCTCACCGTAGGGACGTTCATCCACCAGCGGACCTGCGGAACCAGAGGTGTTCCACTCCTTGCAGCTGGTCACGCAGGCGCTGCAGCCCACGCATACGTTCAGGTCGATAACGAGAGCGAGTTGTGTCATTGTGCGCCCCCTTTCTTCTTGAGGCCGGAAAAATAGGCCAGCCAGTTCGGACGCTGTTTCATACCGGGATAAACCTTCATGGGTGGGAACTGCGGCGAGGTGTGTTGCGGCTCACCCTCTTCCGCCTTGTAGATACGCACGCGCACGTCATACCACGCGGCCTGTCCGGTGATCGGGTCGGAGTTGGAGAAACGGGAGCCGTCGGCTTGCGGCGGCAACTCTTCCGAGATCACGTGATTGAGCAGGAAGCCCTGCTGCGATTCGTTGGCATCCGGCGTCAGGTTCCACGCACCGGCGGCCTTGCCGATGGCGTTCCAGGTCCACACCGTGCCCGGCTCCACCGATTCGCTGTAGCGCGCCATGCAACGCACCTTGCCCCATTGCGATTCGCACCAGATCCAGTCGCCGTCGGCGATGCCCGCATTCTTCGCGGTCTGTGCGTTCACATACAGATAGTTGTGCGCGTGGATCTGACGCAGCCAGGCGTTCTGCGAATCCCAGGAGTGATACATCGCCATCGGGCGTTGCGTCACCGCAGACAGCGGATATTTGTGCTTGTCGCTGGCCTGCGTCTCCAGCGGTTCGTAGTAGAACGGCAACGGATCGAAATAGGTCTCGACACGCTTGGCCAGATGCTTCGGCGGCTGGCGTGTGATGCTCTTGCCCTGCGCCGCCAGGCGGAATTTCTGCAACACCTCGGAATACAGGTGGATGAGGATGGGTTCGGAATAGCGCGTGATGCCGTTGCGCTGCGACCACTCCAGATAGCCCTGATTCCAGTTACGCATGAACTGATAGGAGCGCGGCAGCACCTCGTGGTGCACACAGTCGTTCTTGGCGTACATCTCCCACTGGTTCGGGTTCGGCTCGCCCTTCATGCTCTTCTCGCCACCCTTGCCGCGCCAGCCGGACAGGAAGCCGATGCCGGAACCCGGTGCAGTCTCCCAGTTGACGATGAAATCCGGATAGTCTCGATACTTACGCGAGCCATCCGCCGTCACGAAAGCCGGCAACTTCAGGCGCGTGCCGAGTTCGATCAGCACTTCCTGGAACGGACGGCATTCGCCGGTACGCGGCATCACCGGGATACGCACCGAATCCACCGGGCCGTCGAACTCGGAGATCGGACGGTCCAGCATGGACATCACGTCGTGACGTTCCAGATAAGTCGTATCCGGCAGGATCAGGTCGGCGAAGGCCGTGGTCTCGGAATGGAACGCATCGCACACGATGATGTTGGGGATCTTGTATTCGCCGTTCTCATCCTTGTCGGTGAGCATCTTGCGCACTTCGCTGGTGTTCATCGTGGAGTTCCACGCCATGTTGGCCATGAACAGCAGCAGCGTGTCGATCTTGTACGGATCGCCGCGCCAGGCATTGGTGATCACATTGTGCATCAGGCCGTGCGCAGACAGCGGGTATTCCCAGGAGAAGCCCTTGTCCAGACGCACCGGGTTGCCTTCCTTGTCCACAAACAGATCGTCCGGGTCAGCGGGCCAACCCAGCGGCATGCCGTCCAGCGGCGTGTTCGGCTGCACTGCACGCGGATCGTTCGGCGTGCGTGCGCACGGCGGGATCGGACGCGGGAACGGCGGCTTGTGACGGAAGCCGCCCGGGCGGTCGATGGTGCCCAGCAAGGTCATCAGGATGGACAGTGCGCGGATGGTCTGGAAACCGTTGGAGTGCGCAGCCAGTCCGCGCATGGCATGGAAGGACACCGGATTGCCGGTGACCGTCTGATGCTCCTTGCCCCAGCTATCTGTCCAGGCGATCGGCAGTTCGATCTTCTGGTCGCGTGCGGTGATGCCCATCTCGTGCGCCAAGCGACGGATGGTGTCGGCCGGGATGCCGGTCACGCCTTCCGCCCACTCCGGCGTGTATTCCGCGACGCGATCCTTCAGCAACTGGAACGCGGGCTTCACCGGCGTGCCGTCGCTCAACTTGAATTCGCCGCGCAGGAACGGGTCGGCACCTTCGGTATGGGTCACCACCGGCTTGTTGGTATTGCGGTCCCACCACAGTTTGTTCTGCGGGTCGTAGCAGCCCTCTTCTTCCGGCACCTCGGTGCGGACGAACATGCCGAACTCGTCATGTTCTGCATCCAGGTTCACCAGCTGGCCGGAGTTGGTGTAGCGCACCAGGAACTCGCGGTCGTACAACCCCAGTTCGATCAGTTCGCGGATGATGGCGAGGAACAGTGCGCCGTCGGTACCGGGACGGATGGGCACCCACTCGTCGGCGATGGCCGAGTAGCCGGTACGCACCGGATTGATGGAGATGAAACGTCCACCCTCGCGCTTGAACTTGGACAGCGCGACCTTCATCGGGTTGGAGTGATGGTCTTCGGCCGTGCCGATCATGATGAACAGCTTGGAACGCTCCAGATCCGGCCCGCCGAATTCCCAAAACGAACCACCGATGGTGTAGATCATGCCGGCCGCCATGTTGACCGAGCAGAAACCACCGTGGGCCGCATAGTTCGGCGTGCCGAACTGGCGCGCGAACATGCCGGTCAGGGCCTGCATCTGGTCGCGGCCAGTGAACAGCGCGAACTTCTTCGGGTCGGTCGCACGCAGCTCGCCGAGGCGGTCGGTCAGCAGCTGGAAGGTCTCTTCCCAGCTGATCTCCTCGTACTCGCCCGCACCGCGCTCGGTGCTCGGCTTGCGGCGCAGCGGCTTGGTCAGACGTGCCGGCGAATACTGCTTCATGATGCCGGAAGATCCCTTGGCGCAGATCACGCCTGCGTTCAAGGGGTGGTCGGGATTGCCGTCGATGTAACGCACCTCGCCGTTGCGCAGATGCACGCGGATGCCGCAGCGGCAGGCGCACATGTAGCAGGTGGTCTTCTTGATCTCGGTCGTGGCGCCAGCAACCGGCGGCGCCAATGGGTCGTGCAATGGTGTCGATGACATGGGCAAAATCTTGTATGGGTTGATCGTTGCATCGGGGCGCGCCACTTTATTTTTCGTGTGCCGCTGCCCTACGAAATTACTCAATCTTTCAGGTGCCGAAGTATGCGTATCCAGCGCCAGTGCTGCCATAGCCGTGATGAGGGGGAATGACATAACCCCTATGGGGGGTGCGCCCCTCAACCCATGAGGGGTATCGATTCCACAAAGATATTCCCCTACTGTGCGCACCTGTAATTTCGACGTAGTTCCATCCGTAGCTCAACCCCATTAGGGAGGTTTTATGGCATTGGTAAACCCGCATGGCGGGCGCGATCTGAAACCCCTGCTGCTGGCAGGTGAAGACCAGATCGCAGAGTTGAATAGAGCACGCAGTTATCCCAAGGTAACAGTGAGTTCGCGCGAAAAAGGCGATCTCATCATGCTCGGCATAGGCGGCTTCACACCGCTGGACGGCTTCATGAGCCACGCAGACTGGCAAGGCGTCTGCGACGGAATGATGCTCACCAACGGCCTGTTCTGGCCCATCCCCATCACCCTCTCCACCGACAAGACAGCAGCAGATGCCATCCCCACCGGCAGCGACATCGCGCTGGTCGATCCCGATGACGGCAGCATCCTCGCCACCATGAAGGTGACCGAGAAATACACCATCGACAAAGCCCACGAATGCGCCACCGTGTTCGGCACCACCGAGATCGAACACCCCGGCGTGAAGATGGTGATGGATCAAGGCGAAGTGAACCTGGCCGGTCCGGTGAAAGTATTGTCGCAAGGTGGCTTCCCGCAGAAGTACGGCAGCATGTACATGACGCCGCAAGAGACACGCGCATTGTTCACCGAGATGGGCTGGAGCAAGGTCGCCGCGTTCCAGACGCGCAACCCCATGCACCGCTCGCACGAGTATCTGGCCAAGATCGCCATCGAAGTGTGCGACGGCGTGATGATCCATTCCCTGCTCGGCAACCTCAAACCGGGCGACATCCCGGCCGAGGTGCGCACCCATGCCATCATCGCGCTGACCAAGAACTACTTCGTCGGCAAGACCGTGGTGCAGTCGGGCTATCCGCTGGACATGCGTTATGCCGGGCCGCGCGAAGCACTGCTGCATGCGCTGTTCCGTCAGAACTACGGCTGCTCGCACCTCATCGTCGGTCGCGACCATGCAGGCGTCGGCAAATACTACGGTCCCTTCGACGCGCACCACATCTTCGACAAGATCCCCAAGAACGCGCTGGAGACCCAGGCACTGAAGATCGACGTCTCGTTCTGGTGCTACAAGTGCGGCGGCATGGCCTCGGCCCGCACCTGCCCGCACGGCGACGACGACCGTCTGCAAGTGTCCGGCACCCAGTTGCGCAAGATGCTTTCCGAAGGCGAGGAAGTCCCGGCCGAATTCAGCCGTCCCGAAGTGCTGGAGATATTGCGCAAGTATTACGCGGGTTTGAACAGCGGCTAAGCGCAGTGCGCTGACCGACATGAATCATGTGATTAACGTTTTTAGGAGAAACTGATGTTCGCGAGCAATCCCTTTGCCACACTGACAGAAGTCATATCCCCCGCGATGATGCAGGGATATATCGTCCTGATGGTGCTGTTCGTCATGGGCGGAACCATCCTCGACATGCTGCACAAGAAGAGCGCGAAGTACTTCTTCGAGAACGCGAAGAAGGCGCAGAAGAGCGCCAAGCGCAAGGTGAGCGGCGGCGAGAAGGCCGTGATCGCCGCTTCCGTGCTGGCGAACGAAGTGCTGACCGCGGGCGAATTCAGCAACCCGCGCCGCCGACTCTCGCACCTGCTGATGATGTACGGCTTCATCCTGTTCGTGGTGACCACTGCGATCATGATCTTCTCGCCCGGCACCACCTCCACCCTGCTGCCCAAGCTGTGGCACATCGGCGCGATCATGCTGGCCGTCGGCGCTTACTGGTTCTGGCTGTGCATCCGCGTGGATGTATCGGCTGAAGGGCTGCCCGTCTTCCGCGTCGAGCGTGCCGACCTGTTCATCCTGTCGTTGATCGCCACTTCCACCTTTGCCCTGATCTGGTCGTACAGCGGCGGCGGCATCGGCATCTCCTTCGCACTGTTCATCCTGTCCAGCACCGTGCTGTTCGGCGGCGTGTACTGGTCCAAGTTCGCGCACATGTTCTTCAAGCCTGCTGCAGCGCACCAGAAGAAGATCACCGAAGCCGACGGCTCGCGCGAGAACCTGCCTCCCGACTACGACCTGACCTCTGCGGAAGTGCACAGCAAATTCCCGGACGTCCCGATGTACATGGGCAAGAACCCGCCCAACATGGGACTGTGCATCAAGGCCGAGCGCCCGAACCACTACTAACCATCTACGAAACTAGAGGAAATCGATATGCCAACCTTTGTATATATGACTCGTTGTGATGGCTGTGGGGAATGCGTCGACATCTGCCCGTCCGACATCATGCACATCGACAAGAAGCTGCGTCGTGCCTACAACATCGAACCGAACATGTGCTGGGAGTGCTACTCCTGCGTAAAAGCCTGTCCGCATCAGGCCATCGACGTGCGCGGCTATGCCGACTTCGCCCCGCTGGGCCACAGCGTGCGCGTGATCCGCGACGAGGAGAAAGGCACGATTGCCTGGCGCATCAAGTTCCGCAACGGCAAGAAAGACATGGAACTGCTCGCCCCGATCACCACCAAGCCCTGGGGCTCAGCTACGCCCGACCTCGGCAAGGTGCCCGCGCCCAGCAAGGAGATGCGCGACAGCCAGCTGCTGTTCAACGAACCAAAATATATCCGTATGGATGACGGTGGTCTGCACACACTGGAATCCAATGGCCTGGAAATCAAGGAAGGAGTGCAGTACTGATGAGCTGCTACAAAACTATCATTGAAGACAATATCGACATCCTGGTGGTCGGTGCCGGTCTGGGCGGTACGGGTGCGGCATTCGAGGCGAGATATTGGGGCCAGAACAAAAAGATCGTCATCGCCGAGAAAGCCAACATCATGCGTTCCGGCGCAGTCGCACAGGGCCTGTATGCGATCAACTGCTACATGGGCACACGCTTCGGCGAGAACAACCCCGAGGATCATGTGCGCTATGCACGTATCGACCTGATGGGCATGGTGCGCGAAGACCTGCTGTTCGACATGGCGCGCCACGTCGACTCCACCGTGCACAACTTCGAAGAATGGGGCCTGCCCATCATGCGCGACGAGAAGAAGGGTTCGTTCCTGCGTGAAGGCCGCTGGCAGATCATGATCCACGGCGAATCCTACAAGCCCATCGTGGCCGAGGCCGCCAAGAAGTCCGCCGACAAGGTGTTCAACCGCATCTGCGTGACCCACCTGCTGATGGACGAGTCCAAGGAAAACCGCGTCGCCGGTGCCGTGGGCTTCAACGTGCGCACGGGTAACTACCACGTGTTCAAATCCAAGGCCGTGATCTGCGGCGCAGGCGGTGCATCCAACATCTTCAAGCCGCGTTCCGTCGGCGAAGGCGCAGGCCGCGTCTGGTACGCACCGTGGTCTTCCGGTTCCGCCTACGGTCTGATGATCGAAGCCGGCGCCAAGATGACGCAGATGGAAAACCGCATCGTGCTGGCCCGCTTCAAGGACGGCTACGGCCCGGTTGGCGCCTACTTCCTGCACCTCAAGACCTACACCCAGAACGCCTACGGTGAAGAGTACGAATCCAAGTGGTTCCCGGCACTGCAGCAAATGGTAGGCAAGGAATATCTGGATCCGGAAGTGTCGCACCGCACGCACCGCCCGATCCCGACCTGTTTGCGTAACCACGCGATCATCAACGAGGTGAACGCCGGTCGCGGGCCGATCCACATGGTCACCATGGAAGCCTTCCAGGACCCGCATCTGGAAGAGATCGGCTGGCACAACTTCCTCGGCATGACCGTGGGTCAGGCTGTGCTGTGGGCCGCCACCGACGTGGACCCCAAGTACGAGAACCCCGAGCTGACCACCTCCGAGCCGTATGTGATGGGTTCGCACGCCACCGGTTGCGGCGCATGGTGTTCCGGTCCCGAGGATATCTCCCCGACCGAATACTTCTGGGGCTACAACCGCATGACCACCATCGAAGGCCTGTTCGGTGCCGGTGACGCGGTCGGCGGCACACCGCACGCCTTCTCCTCCGGCTCCTTTACGGAAGGCCGTCTGGCAGCCAAGGCAGCCTGCAAGTACATCGACGACGGCAAGGCCGAAGGCATCCGCGTCTCCGACGCACAGATCGCCCGTCGCCGCGAGCAGATCTACAAGCCGCTGGAAACCTATCGCGTGTTCAGCAATGAAGTGGTGGCCGGTACCGTCAACCCCAACTTCATCAACCCGCGTCAGGGTCTGGACCGTCTGCAGAAGCTGATGGACGAATATTGCGGCGGCTTCGGCGTCAACTACATGACCAACGACAAGCTGCTCAACATCGGCCTGAAGAAGATGTCCATCCTGGGCGAGGATCTGGAGAATGTTGCCGCTTCCGACATCCACGAGCTGTTGCGTGCATGGGAACTGAAGCATCGCTTCCTGACTTCCGAAAGCGTGTTCCACCACACCCTGTTCCGCGACGAAACCCGCTGGCCTGGCTACTACTATCGCGGCGACAAGATGAAGCTGGACGACCAGAACTGGCACGTGCTCACCGTGTCCCGCCGCGATCCCAAGACCGGCGAGTACACCATGGAGAAAGCACCGCTCTACCACCTGGTAGGCGATGTGGAGAAGAAGCCGGCTGAAGAGCATCACTAGGCAAACGCAGGCTTGATTTACCGGTTTTGTAAAATCAGGCTTACGCAAGTGTATTTGCGATAACTTGGTAGTACATTAAAGAGGACCGGCATGTTGCATGTTGGTCCTCTTTTTATCTCTTGAGCAGGAATGGAGTTTGGTTGATGAACATCATAGAAATGAAGGACGAAGAGATACTGGCAATCGCAAATCCCATGTGGGCGGATCTGGTGAAGTATTCGAACGAAGGCAACTACGGCGCGTTCACGCGCAACTTCTCCAGCACCTTCATCGCAGGTGCCAACGAAGTCGAGATGGGCAAGCAGTTCGCCCGCAGCGAACTGGCGAAGACCCTGTCGCCGGACTACGAATACCTGGGCATCATCCGCCGCGGCGAATACGTCACCGTGCTATACAAACAGAGAAGCTCGCAGAAACCGGGCGAATGGCTGGGCCGACTGGTGCTCGGTTACGAGAAGGACAAGGTCAGGATCTTCGGCGCCACGCTGTTCTAGGACAAGGAAGCAACACATGTCAGATACGATAGCAGACGAAAAATTCGTCGAACTGAATTACCGGGTCATCGACAACAAGACCGGCGACGTGCTGGTCACCGTGGACTACCCCATCGGCTATGTGCACGGCGTGAACGACGTGATGTCCGAAGAAGTGACCAAAGAGCTCTATGGCAAAAAGGTCGGCGACATCATCGAAGTGCCCATAGACACCAAACTGCTCTACGGCGAGCGCGACGAATCGCTGGTGTTCACCGACCGCATCGAGAACGTGCCCGAGGAATACCGCGAGATCGGCATGACCATCACCATGGAGAACGAGAAAGGCGAGCCGCGCAACTTCATCGTCACCCGCATGGACGACCAGACCCTGACCGTGGACGGCAACAACCCGCTGTGCGGCCGCGATGTCACCTTCATGCTCGAAGTGTTGTCCATACGCGAAGCGACCGACGAAGAGATCGACCTGGGCGGCGCGGTCGGTGCCGATCCCGAACTGAACGAGATACTCGAACGGGCACAATGAAGCGCTCTACCCTCTACCTCCTCTACCCCGCGAACAAGGCACTGGAACGCGCCATAGCGGACTCGCTCGCTCTGCTGAGTGCGCAGGATGCCGCTGCGGCCCAGCCGGATACGCAAGTCGCCGTCGCCGACAACTTCCGTTTCACGCGCGGCAATTACGAGCAGCACCGCTACAGCACGCGCATCTTCGAACGCCTGCGCGAAGCGCTGGAGGCAGCGCAGGCTGCCACACCAAGCGCAGAGACGCAGAACAAGCTCGGCAACATCCTCGCCGCACAGGGCCAGCAACGCCACGATGCCGCCTTGTTAGCACAAGCCGTGCAGTGTTTCGAACAGGCCTTGCAAGGCATCACGCAGGAAGACTCGCCGCAGCAATGGGCGAGTACGCAATACAACCTGGGCACGGCCAATCAGGCGCTGGGCCGATTGATTGAAGAGACCAACCCGCTGAAGCTCGCGGTGGATGCCTACACCAACGCCCTGCTGGTCTGGACGCGCGAAGCGCATCCCGAAGAATGGCTGCAGACCATGCATCAACTCGGCGCGACTCTGTACACCTACGGCATCCAGCTCAAAGGCAACCGCCAACTGCAAAAGTCCGTGGTTGCCTGGAAGAATGCGCTGGCCGCGCTCAACGCGGACGATCACGCACTGGAACTGACCGCCGCCCACAACAACCGCGGCGTCACCCTGCATCACCTCGGCGAATCGGAACAGAACCCCGACCGCCTGAAGGAAGCGATCAACTCATACGAGAAAGCGCTGACCGTCAGCATGGAACAGCAACTACCCATCCATGTCGCCGTCCTCTGCCGTGTGAACAAAGCCACCGCGCAGAACGTGCTGGCGCAGATGAGCAACGATGCCGCACTGGCCGAAGAAGTTGCGGATGAGTTCGAAGTCATCATCGAATGTTTCTCGCACGCGCTGCAGCCGTTGTGCTTGCGGCATTGTCAGGAACAGATGAAGCTGGCGCGGACCGCACCGGACGCTCAGCTTGCGGGGTAAAGAATGACTCAGACCCGCTCGGACAGTTTGTTCTCTACCTCGATGAACGAGCCGGTATCCGCCAGGAAGCGGATGGTGCGCGCGCCGAAACCGACTTCCGGGCTGGTCTCGCCTTTGTCGACCGACAAGGTCAGCGCCACACCCAGACGCGGAGACAGATTGTGGCTCTTGCAGACTTCCACGATCTTGTCCTTGAGCGGTTCCAGTTGCTTGACGAGGCTGTCGGTCAAGGCGAACACATCCACCTCGCCGCTGAGTGTTTCCGAGGACAACTCCCAGGAACTGATGACGGGCTTGTCCAGCCCGCTGTATGCGCCCGCGGCGTTGACCGTGGTGGGTTCGATGCCGAGCAAACGCGTGATGTCGTCGGGGTTGAAATGGTAACCAAGCAATGCAAAGTAAGCCCGTCCTTTGTTCGCTGCCACGATGATTCCCTCGTCGATGATTTACTTCATCCGAGTATAACGTAATGAAAGAGGTGTTCTGCTGATGTCTGAAGCAACACAAGAAAAGAAACGCGATCCCAATAATCCCTGCCTGTTCTGCAAGGACCCGCGCGGCGTATCGCTGCAGAATGAACACGCCTACAGCGCGCGCGACAGCTACCCCACCAGCCCCGGCCACACGCTGATCATCCCGCGTCGCCATGTCGCCGAATTCTTCGACCTGACACCGGAAGAAGTCGCGGCCTGCATGAGCCTCGTCCAGCAGGAAAAGAAACTCATCGACGAAGAATTCAAACCGGATGGCTACAACATCGGCGTCAACGTCGGCCCAGCTGCCGGGCAAAGCATCTTCCACGTGCACATCCACCTCATCCCCCGCTACAAGGGCGACGTGGAAAACCCGCAAGGCGGCGTGCGGCACGTGATACCGAGCAAGGCGCACTACACGCGCAAATGAACAAGTTCACGGCCACCCGGGAGGGGCCAGCAGCGATAAGCCTCCCGCTACGAGCAACAGTTTGCAACGACCAAAGGAGATAGGACCATGAGTGAAGAAAAGAAACCTTTTTGCCGCCCCAAGATTCCAGACGGTCACGCCTTCCGCGTAACCACCCGCCAAAAAGAGATCGTGCCCGGCCAGTTCTTCGTAGGCTATGAGACCACCTGGGAACCGATCCAGAAAGTCGCCCCCTACGCCACACCCAAGCGTCCCTGAAGCGATCCACAAGCATCACCGCCGCGCGCACCCGAACGGTCGCGCGGCGATTTTGCTTTCCCGCTAGCCCCGCACGTGCAGCAAGCAACAACCGCCCCACTCCGTTAAGATAGCCCCCGTACCGCCCTGCCCTCAAAAGGAAAGTATCTAATGGCTGTCAGAACCGCCCCCGAATCATCACGCGAAGTCACCCTGCGCCGCTGGAGCGTGTTCGAGGTCACCACGAAAAAAGGCGCATCCAGCCGCCACGTCCACGGCCACGACGTCACCCACAACTTCGCCCGCACCTCCAGCGCGATCCACAAGTTCGACGCCCACAACATGACCGTCAGCACCCGCAGCGGCAGGCTCTACAAACTCGTCGGCCTCCCCGGCAACTACCCCGCCGGACAACCCGCCTGGGAAGCATGGTGCGGCAGCAACCACATCGGCACACAAGTCGACGTCACCGATGAATATCTCAACATCGACAAGCTCTCTACGTTGGGGTTTGACCGACTGACGCGGGCTGCGGTGAGAGAAGAGAATTCTTGAGGGCTGCTATTCGGCCAAAGCCGCCGGTTAGAGTTGCGATAGATAATGACCGCTTTGCACGAAATTTTGGACACAGTCCAATACCTGTTGTTTCTGTTACCTTTCACTCTCGTGTGCCGGAATCCAATAACGGCGCGAGTCCAGCGCGAATCGTTCCTTCATCCAGTTTTGGCGAACACAATTCGATAAAGCGGTAAGCGAAGCTGCGCAGATAATGCCCTCTGCGCAAAGCGATGTAGGTCGTGTTCTCGCCAAACAGATCGCCGCAATCGAGCATTTTCAGATCGTCATCTTTGGCGGGGTTGAACGCCATGGACGCCATGATGCCGATGCCCATCCCCAGCTCGACATAGGTCTTGATCACATCCGCATCCAAGGCCGACATCACTATGTCCGGCACCAGTCCCGCCTTGGTAAACGCCTGGTCGATCCGGGCACGCCCGGTCAAGCCTTCGTGATACGTGACGATGGGATATTCGGCGATGTTCTTCAGCGTGATCGTTGCTAGCCGGGTTAGCGGATGACCTTTGGGCACCACCACCGCATGGCGCCAGGTGTAATACGGGAAAGAGTCCAGCCGTATCACCTCGCCTAGCGCTTCGGTCGCTACGCCGATGTCGGCCTCGCCCGACAGCAACATGGACACGATCTCGCCCGGACCGGCCTGATGCAGCTTGAGGTGCACCTTGGGAAAGCTCTTCTTGAACTCATGCACTACCTGCGGCAAGGCATAGCGTGCCTGGGTATGCGTGGCGACCACGGTCAGTTGCCCCTCGTCGCGCTTGCTGTATTGCTCCACCAGATTCTTGATGTTGTTGGAATCGAGCAGGATACGCTCGACGATCACCAGCAGCTCACGTCCCGGGTCGGTCAACCCCAGCAGTCGCTTGCCCTTGCGCACGAACAGCTCCACTCCCAGTTCGTCTTCCAGATCCTTGATGTGCTTCGACACACCTGATTGGGATGTGAACAGCGCGTTCCCCACCTCGGTGAGATTGAAATTGCGGCGTGCCGCTTCACGGATGATGCGCAGTTGCTGGAAGTTCATGCTGCAGATGCCTCCTCGAATACGCGGAACTGGCGGGGACGGATGAACACCCTGTCGCCATCTGCCAGCGGTGCAGCATCGAAGCGCTCGCGCGACAACTCGATCTCGATGAGCTCGCTGCTGGCCTCCAGTGCCACCTCCACGCGCACAACAGATCCGATGGCGCGCACCAATTTCACTTCTACAGGCAGTGCCGTCGCATCCTGTGCACTGCGGCTGATGTCGATGTCGTGCGGGCGCACGTATGCCACCGCATCGCCGTGCTGTTCGCTCCACGGCGCATGATCGCGGCTGTGGAACAGGTTCACGTTGCCGATGAACTGGTACACGAACGGCGTGGCCGGTGCGGCATACACCTCGTCCGGCGTGCCGACCTGCTCGATGACGCCTTTGTTCATAACGACCACGCGGTCGGCCACTTCCAGCGCCTCCTCCTGGTCGTGGGTGACGAAGATGCTGGTGATGTGCAACTCGTCGTGCAGACGGCGCAGCCAGCGGCGCAGCTCCTTACGCACCTGCGCGTCGAGCGCACCGAACGGCTCGTCCAGCAGCAATATCTTCGGCTCCACGGCCAGCGCCCGCGCTAGGGCGATACGCTGGCGCTGTCCGCCGGAAAGCTGCGACGGATAGCGCTCGGCCAGCCAGTCCAGCTGCACCAGGTTAAGCAGCTCGTGCACGCGGCGCTTGATCTCGGCCTCGCTGGGACGCAACTTCTTCGGCTTCACGCGCAGGCCGAAGGCCACGTTCTCGAACACCGTCATGTGGCGGAACAGTGCATAGTGCTGGAACACGAAGCCGACGTTGCGCTCGCGCGCATCGCGCTGTTCGACATCCTCGCCGTGGAACAGCAGCTTCCCGGAATCGGCCACGTCCAGCCCACCGATAATGCGCAGAAGGGTGGTCTTGCCGCAACCCGAAGGGCCGAGCAGCGCCAGCAGTTCGCCGCTGTTCACTTCGAGGTTGATGTCGTCCAGCGCCTTGTACGCGCCGAACTGCTTGTTCAGGTTCTGGATGCTGATACTCATTTCAATGTGCTCCATGCAAAGGTTCGCCCGACTGCTTGGCCTGCCACTCCACCAGCGACTTGATGCCCAGCGTCACCAGCGCCAGCAGCGCCAGCAATGAGGCCACGGCAAAGGCCGCGACAAAGTTGTATTCGTTGTAAACGATCTCGACGTGCAGCGGCATGGTGTTGGTCATGCCGCGGATGTGGCCCGACACCACCGACACCGCGCCGAACTCGCCCATGGCGCGGGCATTGCACAGGATCACCCCGTACAACAGCCCCCACTTGATATTGGGCAGCGTCACACGGAAAAAGGTCTGCCAGCCGGAGGCACCCAGCGACACCGCCGCCTCTTCCTCCTCCTTGCCCTGCGCCTGCATCAGCGGGATCAGCTCGCGCGCGATGAACGGGAAGGTGACGAAGATCGTCGCCAGCACGATGCCCGGCACCGCGAAGATCAGCTTGATGTCGTGTTCCTGCAGCCATGGCCCGAACCAGCCCTGCGCGCCGAACAGCAGCACGTAGATCAGGCCGGACACCACCGGGCTCACTGCGAACGGCAGGTCGATGAAGGTGATGAGCAGGCTCTTGCCCTTGAAATCGAACTTGGCGATGGCCCACGAAGCGGCGACACCGAACACCAGATTGGCCGGCACCGCAATCGCAGCCACGATCAGCGTGAGCTTGACCGCCGACAGCGCATCCGGCTCCTGCAGGGCTTTCCAGTACAACTCCCAGCCCTTGCTCAGCGCCTCGACGAACACCGCGACCAGCGGCAGCCCGAGGAACATCAGCAGGTAACCCAGCGCGACTCCGATCAGCAGCAGCGTCACGCCGCGCGATTCACGGGTGGAGATTCTTCTTTGCGGTGTGGACATCAGCGTGCTTCCCGGCGGCTTGCCCACCATTGAATGGCATTGATCGTCAGCATCAGGATGAACGAGATCAGCAACATCGCCAGCGCGATGGCCGTGGCCCCGGCATAGTCGTACTGCTCCAGCTTGGCGACGATCAGCAGCGGAGTGATCTCGGAGATGAACGGCATGTTGCCGGCAATGAAGATCACCGAACCGTATTCGCCGATGGCACGCGCGAAGGCCAGCGAGAAGCCGGTCAGCAAGGCGGGCGCAACGGCCGGAAAGATCACGCGGCGGAACACGTCCCAGCGCCCCGCGCCCAGACTGGCCGCCGCCTCTTCCACTTCAGCCTCCACATCCTCCAACACCGGTTGCACCGTGCGCACCACGAACGGCAGACCGATGAAGGTCAGCGCGATCACGATGCCGAGTGGGGTGTAGGCCGCCTTGATGCCGAGTTCGGCGAAATACTGGCCGAGCCAGCCGTTGGGCGCATACAAGGTCGCCAGCACGATACCGGCCACGGCAGTGGGCAGCGCGAACGGCAGATCGACCAACGCATCGATGATGCGCTTGCCGGGGAAGCGGTAACGTACCAGCACCCACGCCACGACCAGCCCGAAGAAGGCGTTCGCCACCGCCGCCGCGAAAGAAGCGGTAAAGGTTACCTTGAGCGAGGCCAGCACGCGGTCGCCGGTGACCACGTCCCAGAAACCGCCGAGTCCGATGCTCGCCGTGTTCACGAACAGCGCCGACAGCGGAATCAGCACGATCAGCGAAAGATAAAGCAGCGTGAAACCCAGCGCCAGATTGAAACCGGGCAGCACGCTGTGGGCTTTGAAACTGGACATCGCTTATTCCTGTGGTTGGATGAGTGCGCAGTCTATCGATGCACCTTCATCCATAAAAACAATAAAAACTGATTTGAATAGCTGAAATTTGAATATAGGCAGGCGCAGCCGTCATCCGGCTGCGCGCCGCCGGAAGTTCATCGCTTGCCGTAGAACTGGTCGAACACACCGCCGTCGTTAAAGTGTTCCAGTTGGGCCTGATTCAGGCTGCCGAACACTTCTGACACCGCGAACAGCTGCAGCTTCGGCAGGGTCTTGGCATATTTCTTTGCCACTTTCGCATCGCGCGGACGCAACCCCAGTTGCGCGCCGATCTCCTGTGCCTGCGGCGAATACAGGTGTTGCAGATAGGCTTCGGCCACCTGGCGCGTGCCGCGCTTGTCCACCACGCTGTCCACTACGCTCACCGGCAGGTCGGCGGCGATGCTGATCTTCGGATACACGAGGTCGAACTTGTCCGCGCCGTATTCGTTCTGGATCAGGCCCACTTCGTTCTCGAACGTCACCAGCGCATCGCCGATCTCGCGCTGCACAAAGGTGGTAGTCGCGCCGCGACCGCCGGTCTCCAGAATGGGCACGTTGGCGAAGATGCCGCTCACCAGCTCGCGCGCCTGCTGTGCCGTGCCGCCGGACTTGATGACCGAGCCCCATGCGGCGAGGTAGGCATAGCGGCCATTACCCGAAGTCTTGGGGTTGGCGATGATGACCGCCACGCCCGGCTTGGCCAGGTCGCGCCAGTCCTTGATGCCTTTCGGGTTGCCCTTGCGCACCAGGATCACCGAGGTGGAGGTGAACGGCGCACTTTCGTTCGGCAGGCGCGCGGCCCAGTCCGTGCGGATGAGTCCCTTGGCGGCGATCTTGTCGATGTCGATGGACTGGTTCATGGTCACCACATCAGCTTCCAGACCGTCTGCCACCGCACGCGCCTGCTTGCTGGAACCGCCGTGCGACTGGTTGACGGCCAGATCGTCGCCGCTCTGTTTCTTCCAGTGGGCGACGAACAGCGGGTTGTACTGTTTGTAGAACTCGCGCGACACGTCGTAGGACGCGTTCAGTATCTGCACTTCGGCGGCGTGGGCGCTGAATGCGAGGACAGTCGAGAAGGCCAGCGCAGCGGCTGCCTGATGCAGGGTCTTGTTCATTTCCATCTCCATGTTCGTTTCAGCAGCACGCAATACCGTGCCGCCATGACGTCAATCTAGCCGACGCAAAGCAGAACAAGAAAGAATAAGAACTGATTTGCTTATCGATAATTTGAATAAAAAAACAGGGGCAGTTGCCTGCCCCTGCTGAAACCGGGTATTGCACCCGGGGAGGAGAGAATTCATGCGTCCATTTGCCGGGGCGGGTTTGCCAGCTTCCGCGATGCAGCAAAAGCAGGCCGCCCCAGTTGGTAGCCTTGCACCAGTCCGGCGCCTGACTGTCGCGCGAGCCGCAATTGACCCGCGGTCTCGATGCCCGGTATGCCGACGCATATCCCCGCGTCCTTCAACTGCCCAACTAACTCGAACAAGACGGATGCAGCGACCGGAGAACGCTCGGCAGCGCGGATCGCTTCACCATCCAACTTGACGATGTCCGGCTGCATCCCGATCACTAGTACAGGATACGCGGTACCGAGCCCATCCAGCGCGATGCGATAACCCATGTCACGGTAGTTGCCGATGGCATGGCACAGCACGGCCTCCGGAATCCCATCGCTGTCATTCAACTCGATGACGACGCGGGAGGTCGGGACGGAGTAGTAATGCAGGATGTGCTCGAACGTGCGGCCATGGTGATCGACGCGGGCGAGCAATCGCGGATGAACCTTGAGGAAGAGCAGTTCCTCCTCGGCGGCATGGCGCGTATGGTTAAGCAGGTGGATGGTGCGCACCAGCCGGTCGAACTGCACCAGCCTGCCGGAATGCTCCGCAGTTGCAAAAGCCTCCACGGGGGACTGTGCGACGTGTTCGCCCTGGTCGATGCGCAGCAAGGCTTCATGTCCGGCCAGCCTGCCGTCCGCGCGGAATACCGGCTGGAATGCGCTGGCCAGTTGCATCCCCATGAAGTGGCACACCAGCCCCTGCCGTCCGCTGTCTTCCAAACGGTACTCGCCCGGCGGCAGCGACAGATGCTTGCTCAACAGCAGGTTCAGGTAGTGGTATCGGTGTGCCATGTTCGTGACCGGTCTTGCTCAGAACGCGTGGATCAGGCCAGCGCCGAACACCGCTTTGGTGTCTCCCGCCGCGCCGATGCCGCTGCTGTTCAGGTCGTAGTTGACCGCCGAGTCGTTCTTCAGCGTGGTATAGGCCGCGAACAGTTCGGTGCGCTTGGAGAATTCATGGCCGTAGCGCAGTGCAAGCTGGGTAGCCCCAGTGTTCGCCGTGGCGGTCTTGCCTGCCTTGGCGTAACTCACCGCGAGCTTGTCTGCACCCAGCTTGTATTGGCCGACCAGTTCCAGATTCTTCTGGCTGTAGCTGGCAGTAGCTGAAGTGTTCACCTTGATGCTTTCGACCGTGGCACCAACCCAGACATCGCCCAACGTGTATTTTCCAACCAAACGCAGCGCGCTGTCTGTCGTGCCCGCAGTGGTCGCATCAGGGCGGCTTTCATAGGCCGCCGCCGCATAGAGATCGTCCTGTTCGAATGTGGCGGCGAAGGCTAGATCGCTCTTGTTTGTCGTTGCGGTCTTGGCTTCATCGGGCGCATAAGAAACGGCGCCCTGCACGCTGCCGAATTTGGGCGTCCAGTATTGCACTATGTTCTTCAGGCGCGAGTTGAAGTTCTTGGCGGCACCGGCACGACCGATGAGGTTCAATGCAGTGAAGGCGGATGCGTTGTCGAACAGCTCAACCTTGTTATGCGCCACCTTGAACGGCGTATCCCATACGCCGACGATCACCTTGCCGAAGTCACCTTCCAGACCAACACCGCTATTGCGCGTGCCGTTGCCGAGACCGTTGCCGCCGCTGCCGTCGCCATCCACCTGCACTTCGAACTGGTAGATGCCTTTCAGGCCGTCGCCCAACTCCTCGCTGCCCTTAACACCGAAGCGCGAAGCATTGGAGTTGGTGCGCAGCGTGCTGACCGCGCCGGTCGCATTACTGCTGATGGAATCCAGGGTCAGGTAGGCTTTGCCGTACACGTTGACGTTGGCGTTATCGGCCAGTGTCGGGGCGGAAAATGCTGCGGCGATGGTCAGTACGATGAGTTTCTGTTGCATGTTTTGTTACTCCTTCTGTTTTATGAAAAAAAAAGTGTCCCCGATGCAGGCTGTGCCTGCCGTTTTTTAAATGGGGCGTTGCGTATCGCAGCCCCGCCGCAACTGGCGGGGCATTTTTGCGGATTACTTCTTGCTGTAGATCTGGTCGAACACCCCGCCGTCGGCAAAGTGTTCTTTTTGCGCCTTGGCCCAGCCGCCGAATTCACCGTCAATGGTGACGAGTGTCTTCACCTTGGGGAACTGTTTGGCATATTTCTTCGCGACCTTGGCATCCGTCGGACGGTAGTAGTTCTTGGCCGCGATCTCTTGGGCGACTGGAGAATAGAGATACTCCAGATAGGCGGTGGCCACAGCACGCGTTCCGTGTCTGTCCACGTTCTTGTCCACCACTGTGACCGGCGGTTCGGCCAGAATGCTCAAACTGGGCACGACGATGTCGAACTTGTCCGGACCGAGCGAGGTGGTGGCGAGGAAGGCTTCGTTCTCCCAGGACAGGAACACGTCGCCAATGCCGCGCTCGGTGAAGGTAGTCAGCGAGCCGCGCGCACCGGAATCCAGCACGGGCACATTCTCGAACAGCTTCTTGATGAAAGCCTGGGCCTTCGCGTGGTCGCCGTTATTGTGCTTCAGCGCATAGCCGTAAGCGGCCAGATAGTTCCAGCGCGCGCCGCCCGAGGTCTTGGGGTTCGGCGTCACCACCGCCACGCCCGGTTTGACTAGGTCGCCCCAGTCCTTGATGTGCTTAGGATTCCCCTTGCGCACCAGGAACACGATGGTGGAAGTGTAGGGTGAACTGTTCAGCTTCAAGCGTTTCTGCCAATCTGCGGGGATCAGTTCGGCTTTGGTGTACAGCGCATCGATGTCCGCCGCCAGCGCCAGCGTCGCCACATCGGCCTCCAGCCCGTCTATGATGGCGCGGCCTTGCTTGCCGGAACCGCCGTGGGATTGCTTCACGACGACATCGTCGCCGGTCTTGGCTTTCCAGTATTCCGCAAAAGCGGCGTTGTACTCCTGATACAGCTCGCGGGTCGGGTCATATGACACGTTGAGCAGGTTGATCTCCGCTGCATGTGCAGCGGCGCTGAATAGCACGATGGCCGATGCCAGCAGCGAAGCGGCGAGGGAAGAAAGTTTCATGAATGGCTCCTTGGGAAATGGTCAATCGCAAATCCGCGATGGAGCGCATCCTAGGGAACCGGATACTGGAACAGAACCAATTTATACATATTTGGTTAGCAGCATAATGAATATGCCATTTTCATGACTAACGATAGTCGAGAATGTCTGGAAATTTGTCACGAGCGGACATCTCGACAATCCACCATGGACTTCCGCTTTGGCCGAACACCAGCCCTCTATCTGTCGAACTGTCCCACCCTGAAATATTGCCAGCTGTCTGCAGCAATAACCCTGCCGCACTAATAGTTGAAAAACTCACTCAAGAGTTTGATGATGCCCTGACGGATGAACTGTTCTGTCCATCCAAGTCAGCAGGAGGAATTATCATGCTCGACATCAACAAATCCATTCAAGACCCCGCCCGTTTCGAACACGACCCGGAAGGCAACATGGCCGAACTGGAACAGTGGTCGCCACACTTTGCCAACCGCGTTGCCAGACTCGAAGGTATCGAACTGACCGATGAGCACTGGAAGATCATCTACTACCTGCGCGAACGCTTCCGTGCGCACGGCAATGATGATCCGGCACGTGAGGTGTTACACGATCTGGAGATGAAGTTCGGTGAAGCGAACGGACGCGGATATCTCTATCAACTGTTCCCGCACGGGCCTGTCGCCCAAGCCAGCCGCATCGCCGGATTACCGATGCCGCCGCATACGGCGGATCGCTCGTTCGGCAGCATGATGTAGTGGACTAGCAGATACGCGGCAGCGGGTCGTCTTCCAGTTCTTCCAGCAATCGCTGCCCGCCGAACTCCGTCTGCATCACCACCTGCGCTCTGCCCTCAATCAGCCATCCAGATCGGACAAGTCCCGCAAGTGCGCGGGAAAGACATGAATCGAACTGAAGTCCAGCTGCGGTAGCCTGTCGTTCAGCAATTCGTAAACCGCCTGGGCTTGCTTCAGATCGCGGGGCTTTTTCTGCGGGTCCCGGTCGTCTTTGTGCGCCAGCCAGTTTTTGTAGATAACGAAGGCGCGCGGGTCGACGGTGGTCATTTCCGCCATCTCTCCGTTCACGCCAACTATCGTCTGGCGGAAGCGTGGTGAGCTCAGCAGCCAATCCATATTGACGATCTTGGCCGCCCAGAAGTCATCTTCGTTTTTCACGAGCTGAGACTTTTCCTTGTCGTCATACAGGGATGCTGGGCGACGCTTGATCAGGTCAACCATGTAACCCGTTGCGTTCACCGCACGGTATTCCTCGCCATTCTGCAACTGGAAGGTCTTGTCTATTTTCCTCAATAGCCCGATCAGCCCATGATGCAGGAAGGATTCTTCGCAGTCTGACGCGAGCAGGATGTGCTTTCTGGAATCCCACAGCAGGTCTACATCTACCGTGGCGGTGATGTCTCCATCAAAACGCACACCCGCATAGGTTTCGTAGGCATACAGCGCATTCGTGCCGATCACCAGAAAATGATCTTGCAGACCGGCCTGGCGTATCGCCTCCAATGTCTGCACCACGATATTCGGCGACCGGCCCACCCGCTCTGCCACATTCACCCGCCTCATCCGCGCCATGCTTTTGGACAAGGTATCGAGGCGCTCGGCAGCTTCTGCTTTGCCCTTCGTGAAGGCCTGATAGATACGTTCGGTTTCTTCGCTACGCGGCCCCTGACTCTTGCCACGCTTGTTGCCATATTCCCGATACAAGTAGTCGCGTCCCTTGACCGTCTTCCACTGCATCGAACCGCGATAATCGATCATGCGGCGCTCTGCATCCAGCCAGGCCGAACGAATCTGAGCAGCATCGATTTGCTGCTTTAGCTGCGCTTCGCTTAAATCAAAGTAACTCATTGTTAGATATATTGTTATCTAGATACAATTAATAAGTACTGATTCTATAGATAACTCCATTAAATTCAAAGCGATCTGTGAATTTTCAGGTCTACCCTAGTTTCCCCGTAGAAAGAGCATGTCTGAGCAATCGAAAGGGGCAGCACCGCAGCGGAAGAAGCTTACTTGAAGGGCAAGCTCCCGCTTTGGCCGAATGACGGCCCCTCTCGTGCCTGGATTTATTGCCTTGGAATAGAAAAACGGCTTGCTTCCGTAAGAAACAAACCGTTTTCTTTATGTGGCGCGCCCGAAGAGATAAATACTTCCGTTACTTCATATTGAGTAGCAAGGTAAGGTAGGCACAACGTGTCCACCCTGCAGTTTCTTATTACTTCCCGCCTCCCAGCGTCCGCTCCACCACTTCCTGCACATCCTTCGACAAGCCCTTGGTCGCGGCGACTTTCTGCAGCGCGGCCTTCATCTGCTTCTTCAGCGCAGGTTTGTATTTCTTCCAGTGGTCCAGCGTGCGCACCAGGCGCGCGGCGACCTGCGGGTTGAGCTTGTTCAGCGCGATCACCTGCTCTGCCCAGAAGGCGTAGCCGCTGCCATCCGCCGCGTGGAACTGTGAAGGGTTGCCGTTGCAGAAGCTGAAGATCAGGCTGCGCGCGCGGTTGGGGTTCTTCAGCATGAAGGCCGTGTGCTGGGTGAGGCGGCGCACGGTATCGATATCGGTGGTCTCGGCCACGGCCTGCAGACTGAACCATTTGTCGATCACCAGCGCCTCGATCCGGTAGTCGGTGTAGAAGCGCTTGAGCGGCGTCACTGCCAGTCTGCTGCCGGCATTCACCAGCCCCATCAGAGCGGCGAGTCGGTCGGTCATGTTGTCGGCGCTGTTCACCTGCGTCAGTGCCAGTTGCTGCGTGCTCTTGTCATCCCAGGCCAGCAGGTAGGCGAGGCACAAGTTCTTCAGGCCGCGCTTGCCGGCGGATTTCGCATCGGGGCGATATTGGCCGGGCGTGAGGTTGGCTTCATAGGCGGCGATGAGGTCGGCCTTGAGCCGCTCGGCGATGGTCTTGCGCATGAACTGGCGCGCGCTGTGGATCGCCTGCGGGTCGATCACCTTGCACTGTTCGGCCAGCATCGCTTCCGATGGCAGGGTGAGCATCACCTCAATGAAGGACGGGTCCAGTGTGCGGTCGTTCAGCGTGCTGCGCAGTGCATCCGTGAACAGCGCATCCAGCGTCAGCGCCTCACTCTTCTGCACCTGCTCTATCAGCTTCATCAGGCGTTGCATCGCCAGGCGCTGCCCGGCCTCCCAGCGGTTGAAGGCATCGCTGTCATGCGCCATCAGGTGGGCGAGTTCCTTGTCGGTGTAGTCGTATGCCATCTCCACCGGCGCCGAGAAGTTGCGCAGCAGCGAGGGGGTGGGCCGTGACCTGACACGGGTGAAGGTGAAGGTCTGCTTCGCACGGGTCAGCTCCAGCACGCAGGTGGTGACGGGTTTGGATGCGCCAGTCAGATACAGCGGCATGTCGCGCCCCTTGCTATCGAGCAGGCCGACCGCCACAGGGATGTGGAAAGGCAGCGGGTGCTTCTGTGCCTTGCCGGGTTTGCTGCTCTGGCTGAGCGTGAGTGCAAAGGTTTTCTTTTTCACGTCGTAGTGGCTCTCCACTTTCAGCTGTGGTGTGCCGGACTGGCTGTACCAGCGCTCGAACTGGGCGAGGTTGCGCCCGTTGGCTTTCGCCATCGCCGCGCGGAAGTCGTCGCAGGTCACCGCCTGCCCGTCATGCCGTTTGAAGTACAGGTCCATGCCCTTGCGGAAGCCTTCGCGCCCCAGCAGTGTCTGGTACATGCGCACCACCTCGGCGCCCTTCTCATAGATGGTCACGGTGTAGAAGTTGTTGATCTCGACGAAGCTGTCCGGCCGCACCGCATGCGCCATGGGCCCCGCATCCTCGGAGAACTGCACCTGGCGCAGCACGCGCACATCGTCGATGCGCTTCACCGCGCGGCCGCTGTCGCTGCCGACCATGTCGGCACTGAACTCCTGATCGCGGAACACCGTGAGGCCTTCCTTCAACGACAGCTGGAACCAGTCGCGGCAGGTCACGCGGTTGCCGGTCCAGTTGTGGAAATATTCATGGCCGACCACCGCCTCGATGTTGCTGTAGTCGGTATCGGTGGCGATGCGCGGATTGGCCAGCACAAACTTGGTGTTGAAGATGTTCAGGCCCTTGTTCTCCATCGCGCCCATGTTGAAGTCGCCCACCGCGACGATCATGAAGCGGTCCAGATCGAGCTCCAGCCCGAAGCGTTGCTCGTCCCAGCGGATGCTGTGCTTCAGCGAGGCCATCGCATGCTGCGTCTTGTCCAGGTTGCCCGGCTCCACCCACACCTGCAGCAGCGCGCGGCGACCCGACTTGAGCCGGAACCTTTCCTCCTGGCATACCAGCTTGCCCGCCACCAGTGCGAAGAGATAAGAAGGCTTGCGGAACGGGTCTTCCCACTTGGCATAGTGGCGGCCACCCGGCAGGTCGCCCTGTTCCACCAGGTTGCCGTTCGACAGCAACACCGGATACTGCTTCTTGTCGCCGCGCAGCATCACTGCGTATTTCGCCATCACGTCCGGACGGTCGGGGAACCAGGTGATCTTGCGGAAACCCTCCGCCTCGCACTGGGTGAAGAAATTGCCATTGGAGAGATACAGCCCCATCATCGAAGTGTTCTTCGCCGGATTCACCAGCGTCTCGATCTCCAGCGTCACCGCATCCGGTGCATCAGCGATACGCAGCTTGCCGCCCTCGATTGCATAGCCTTGCGCATTTTTGCGCAGCGTCCTGCCATTCATGCGCAAGGCCACCAGCTTCGCGCCATCGCCCAGCAACTCCACATCCCGGTTGGGCGAGGCATGGTTGCGCCGCATCGTGATGACGGTCGCCACCCGCGTCGCCGTCGGGTCGAGATCGAAACCCATCTCGACGGTATCCACCCAGTATGCGGGTGCGGTGTAGTCTTTGCGGTAGATGGTGACAGACTTGATCGGCTTGCTCATGTGCGGGTGATCCTGAAAAGGTGAACAGGGGATGATTTTAACAGGGACGTGAGGGCTGGCCGTTTGCTGGAAGCGATGGGTAAGGAAACCAAATCGAGTCTGAGCCAACCCCTTTGTTCGTTATTGGAGGCCACGTACTGCAGTTGCTCACAATTATTGTGTATGCCCTTGTGGGAGAGCTGTGGGTAACTCGATAAATTCCTGTGGTGACAGAGTGATACTTCGGGTGGTCACTATCCGTGCTGTGCGTGTCAGGCCAGTACGATGAATTGCCCCTCACCGAATCGCCATCCAAGAAAATCTGCTATGTCTCTTATGGCCGAGATTCATTCATCGGCAATATTCCCCTGATTCAACCGCCGCGACGCGCCGCCTCGATAGTCGCAATGTCGATCTTCCCCATCTCCATCATCGCGTCGAACGCGCGTTTTGCGGCAGCGGGATCGGGATCTGAGATCGCTTGCAGGAGTGCTACCGGCGTGATCTGCCAGGACAGGCCCCATTTGTCCTTGCACCAACCGCATGCGCTCTCTTGTCCGCCGTTGCCCACGATTGCGTTCCAGTAACGATCGGTCTCGGCCTGGTCGACGGTTGCCACCTGAAACGAGAAGGCTTCGCTATGTTTGAATTCGGGGCCGCCGTTGAGACCGATGCAGGGAATCCCCATGACGGTGAAGCTGACGGTCAGCACGTCGCCCTGTGTTCCGGACGGATAGTCGCCCGGTGCGCGGTACACCTCGCTGACAACCGAGTCGGGGAAGGTCTTAGCATAAAACCGCACCGCTTCTTCGGCATCGCGGTCATACCAGAGACAGATGGTGTTTTTTGCTGGTGTGTTCATGGCTAACCTCCTTTATGTAAACACGGAGCGACGGGCCTTGAGCCTTGGCGTTACCTCACCATATGCCTTTCGCCATCTTCTTGCGCCGTGCCAATTCCAGTTCGCTCGGTTCCTCACTTGCGAACGAGCCGGGCCTGATCTCGCCTGCCGGTACATAGCGGCTCATCACCACGCCGGTGCTCGAAGTCTGCGAGTGCACGAGATGCAGTGCACATGGTTTGGCGTTCTCGCCGAAAAGGCGCTTGCCCTGCCCGAGCACCACGGGAAAGGTCCACACGTTGTATTCGTCTATCAGCGATTCGGCGTGCAGCGTCTGGATCAGGTTGCCGCTGCCGATGATCTGCAGATCGGGGCCTGCCTGCGCTTTCAGCGCAATGATCGCAGTGGCCGCATCGCCTTGCAGCAGGGTCGAGTTGTGCCATTGCAGCTTCTTCAATGTGCGTGAGACCACATGCTTCTTCACTGCGTTGAGCGTCTTGGCCACTGGGTCGTCGGCAGGCTGGTACGGCCAGTAGGCTTCGAATATCTCGTAGGTTCTGCGGCCGAGCAGCAGCTCCCTGCCCTTGGCATCGAAGCCGGATGCCGAGATGTCCATCACCTCGTCCCAGTAGTTGAATGTCCAGCCGCCGAAGGCAAAGCCGCCGGTCGGGTCTTCTTCCGGTCCGCCGGGTGCTTGCATGATGCCGTCCAGCGACACGAACGTGGATGCGATGAGTTTTCTCATGGGTCACTCCTGTCGTTCCTGCACACATCGTGTGTCCGCAAAAAAATACCCTCCCGGTTACAGGAGGGTCAAGGGGAGGAGAACGTAGTCTGTCCGCTGCAGTTCGTCAGAAATTGACTTGTGCATACGCCTTCATGCGGTATTGCTGGATCTTGACCGTCGCGCCCACCGTCTCGCTCGGGTTGCCGTTGCCCTGTATCCACTGCGTCAGCATGCCGAACTCGAAGCCCGGCAGGTTGTAGGCGAAGCGCACACCGTAGATGCTCTTGGCGTTGTTGAACTTGTCGGCACCGACCTTGATGTCGCGGATGTAACGGCCGTAGGACAGCGTGCCGTACAGATCGGCAGCCAGCTGGTTGCCCACGCTGATCGAGGCGCCGTTATCCAGCACATCGCGGTCGTCGGTGGCGATGGCGGCCGATACCTTGTCCTTGTCATCCACACGCTTGAACTTGAAGTTGGTATCCAGTCCGCCCATCGCATCGAAGTTGTGGTTCAGCTTGAACACGATGATGTTGGTGGTGCGATCCTGGTTCACCGGGAACACGTTGTACAGGGGGCCGGTGGTGGCGTAGTTCTGCCAGTTGTTGTTGTAGCTCACACGCGTCAGCTCCAGCGACATCGGCGTGTCGGCCACATCCAGCTTGCCCACTCCGGTCAATCCCTTCCAGCCGATCACCGATTCAGCTGGCGACTCGTTGAAGTCCATGAAGTCGTTGTCGGTCAGCCCGTTCTGCGTGCCGTTGGGTACGCCGGGTCTGCCCTTGGGCGAAGCCGCACCCTGTGTGTAGTCGGCTGTCGCACCGCCCGACCAGAGCGCGTTGCCCCAGTTGTACCAGGCCGATTCTGAACCCTCGGTCAGCAACACATCCGACTCGCGCCGCGCTGCGGCAGTGCTGAAGTAACCGGCACCGATATCGAAATACTGGAAGTTGAAGCTCAGGCCGTCGACCGGCGTTTCGGTCACATCCGCATCCAGCTTGATCGCGCGGTCGCTGATGTTGCCCATGGGCGTGTTGCCCCACACCTCACCGACGGCACCGCCGGAAGGTTCGGATGTGGAGCGGTAATACGCGGCGCGCAGCTCCAGTGCATCACTCGGACTGCCGTCCGCCTTCAATGCCGTCACGGTGTTCTTGTAGAAGCTGTTGGTGTTCACCCCGGCGAAGGCATTGCCGGTGGTGCCCAGCATATGATCGATGAACGATTGATAGCTGGCGACCAGATGCGCGTTACCGACCGGCACCTTGACCTGGCCGATGTAGACCGCCTCGTTGTACTGCGTGCTGTCGGTGGAACAGCAAGTCGGTCCCTGTCCGTAGTTGAACTGCAGATAGGTGGGCAGCGACACGCGCGCCAATTCCCATGTGCTCTCGTCCCTGATCGGTCCACGGAAGTAGAAACCGTTGTAGTTGTCGCGGTCGATGTAGCGCACCTTGCCGACGGTGAACGGATCGAACATGCCCCAGTCGCTGGTGCCGATGCGCACCTGCGTCAGCCAGTCGTAGCCCGGGCTCAGCTCCACATAGGCGCCGCGCAGCTTGGTGAATTTCTGGTGATTGACTTCATTGTTGCCGACCGAGTTCTCCAGCCCGAAGCCGCCGAACTCCGTCCAGTAGGCCGCGCTGCTGCGGCTCTGGATGCGGCCGCCCGCCTCCACCTTGGGCGAGATGGTCGCCTTGAACACCAGGTTGAGTTCGGTGAACTGGCCCTGGTCGCCGCCGCTGGCGGTGTCGATACTGCCGCTGGGTGCGCCGCGCTGGCTGCCGTCCAGGAATTTCATGTAGAAGTTGCTACCGCTCAGGTCGAGATCGACTGCTGCTGCGGATTGCGACAATGCCAGACCAACCAGCAGGCATAACGGTTTCATCGAGGTTTTCATCGAGTGCTTGATCATTTGTATCCCCTTATCCGGATTGACTGACGGTGCTTACTTCTTGATCAACTTCAGCATGGCGGGCTTGACCGGCTCGCCGTTGGGACCGCAGGTGTGGGCCAGCATGTCGGACTGTTTGGCTCCGGGGCCGTCCAGCACGTCCATCGTGTGCGGATCGCAATCGCCGTCATTGCCGCCGCCGAAACGGTGCTGCCCCTCGTATTCGTTCACCTTGCGCGTGAGCAGGTCGGTGGCGGCCGGGAAGCCTTCGTTGGATTGCATCACCACCTGGTACGACCAGCCGTCGACGTTGCCGTCGCCACCCAGTTCACTCAGCGGCACCGAACCCTTGATGCTGCGTCCGCTGCCGCGCGTGGTGTTGGGCACCACGATGTCGGCCATCAGCATGCCCGCCTTGGTCTCGGCCTCGCCGGTCACGCGCGCTTTCTTCTGCGGCGACAGGATGACCACCTTGTTCCACTCGCTGCCCGGCGCGAACTTCACGTTGAGTCCGGGCAGGCCCTCGCTATGCCCGCCGGCGCCGGTTTTGATGAAGATGAACACCATCTGCACCGAGAAGCCATTACCCATGCCCCACGGGTCTTCCAGCGAACTGTTGACGTCCACGGCGAACTCCACGTTGTCGCCCTTCTTCTTGACCGACAGTTTGGTCAGGTCGAAAGAGCCGGATTTGTACACGCTGTCGGTCGGATAGATGTAATTGCCCGGCCCGTTGTCGTCGCCCTTGGGATCGGTGAAGGTCACGGCCTGGGCGCTGGTGTATGCAAGAAAGGAAGTAAGACAGAACACGAATGCAGGTGTGTTGAATTTCATGTGCGTTCTCCTTGTTGTTATCGCACCCGGCATGACATCACGCCATGCACCACGGACGCGGGCCGCGACTGTGGTGCGAGTGTTAGTCAGGGTCTGAGCCGATGCACTCCGGTGAACACTGTATTTTCGCTACGGCATACCCTGTATTCGGCGCGGTACTTCAAACAGTAAAACAGCATGCGGCAACACCGCCCCGACCCGGGGCGGAAAGTGGAAGGGATACGGCCTATTTCACGCTGCCCGCCGTCAATCCCGAGATCAGGTATTTCTGCAATTGCAGGAACAGCGCCACCACCGGCAGCGACACGATCACCGAGCCGGCCGCGAAATAGCCCCATTGCGAAGAGAAGCCGCCGACGAAGAAACGCAGGCCGACCGGCGCGGTGTAATTGCCTTCCGCTTCCATGAACACCGACGCGAGGATGAACTCGTTCCACGCCGTCATGAACGAGAACAGTGCGGTGATGGCGATGGCGGGTTTGGCCAGCGGCAGGATGATGCGCCAGAAGATGGTGAGCCGCGAGGCGCCGTCGATCAGCGCCGACTCCTCGATGTCATAGGGGATGGTGTCGAAATAGCCCTTGAGCATCCACACGCAGAACGGGATGGAGGTGGTCGCGTACACGATCACCAGCCCGATGTAGGTGTTGCCCAGCTGCAGCTGCTTGACGATGATGATGAACAGCGGGATCAGCATCAGCGTGCCGGGGAACATCTGCGATACCAGGAAGGCCAGCATGCCGAGGTTGCGCCCCGGGAAGCGGAAGCGCGAGAAGGCATAGGCCGCCGTGCAGGCGAGGAACACGCCGAGCAAGGTGGTCATCAGCGACACCACTACGCTGTTCCACAGCCAGCGCCCGAACTGCTGTTCCGTCCACACTTCCACGAAATTGCTCACCGACCAGTGTGCCGGGAACGGCAGCACGCCGCGCAGCCGCTCGAAGAATCCCGGGTCCTTCGGCAGGTCGATCAGCCCCACGCTCTGTTGCCCGGAGAACGACAGCGCCAGCACCCAGAACACCGGATACAGCGCCAGCAGTGTGAAGCTGATCAGCGTCAGGTGCAGCCAGATGTGATTGCGCGTCTTCATGTCAGAACGACTCCGTGGCCTTGGTGACGCGCGTCTGGAAGAAGCCGTACACCAGCAGTATGGCGAAGATCACCGTCGAATAGGCGGCGGCATAGGCGTACTGATAGTTCTCGAACGCGATCTTGTAGGCCTTGGTCACCAGTATCTCGTTGGCCCCGGCCGGCTCGCCGCCCGAGACGAGGAAGATGATGTTGAACATGTTGAAGGTCCACACCACCGACAGCACGATGGCCGGGATCAGCGTCGGCTTGAGCAGCGGCAGCGTGATGTAGCGCAGACGCTGCCAGCGGCTGGCCCCTTCCACCTCGGCCGCCTCGTACATGTCGCGCGGGATGGACTGCAGCGCGCCCAGTATCACCACCATCATGAACGGGAAACTCAGCCAGCCGTTGGTCGCCACCCCGGTGATGAAGGAACTGAACACACCGTCGAACCACGCCACCGGTTCCAGCCCGAACATCTGTAACACCTGATTGATCACGCCGAACTGCGGATGGAACATGCCGCGCCACACCAGCGCCGTGATGTAGTTGGGGATGGCCCAGGGCAGGATCAGCAGCACGCGGTAGATCGCCTTGCCGCGCAAGCCTTCGGTGTTCAGTGCCATCGCCAGCAGGAAGCCGACGCTGACGCCGAGCGCGACATTGGTGACCGTCCACAACACGGTCACCCCCAGCGTCCAGTAGAAGTTCTGGAAGTTCCAGATGAGGCCGTCGGCCGTGCGCTGGTACAGATCGAAATCGCCGAGGATGGCGATGAAGTTGTCCCAGCCGATCAGCCGTTCCTGGAACGGCAGCGATTCGTTGAACAGCGTGGTGTCGGTGAACGCCAAGGTGATGCCGTACATGAATGGGAAGAACACCAGCACCAGCATGCCGATCATGGCCGGCGCTACATAGAGGTAGGCATCGATATGCTTCCTGAACGCCGCCCAGGCATGCGCCGCATGGCCGTAGACGAACATGAACAGCACCGTGACAGCCAGCAGGTCGATGACCCACAGGACGGGCTGGATAAAACCGGCCCGCCTGGCGATCTGCGCGGTCTGCGCCGCGCTCTCTATGCTGCCGTCAGCCGCGATCAGTTTGCGCGGACGCTGGTAGTCGTCGGTGTCCCACAGGTTCACGCCGGCCGCATCGCGCGAAAAAGACTGGTAGCCCAGCTGCGCCAGCTGTTCGCTCGTCTCCAGATAGCTTGCCGCGATCGCCCGGTTGTCCTGCATCACCACTTGTTCGAACTGTCCCATGCGTTGTTGCTGGTAGAGCAGCACCAGCAACAGGAAGCCGGCCAGAGACAGCAGCTTG
>JAQUAD010000076.1 GCA_028687425.1 Sideroxydans sp. | reverse complement strand
GATGTCGTGCATCGGCGCGAAGCGGTGGATGTCGCGCACATAGGTGGGGGTGATGATGGGGGCGTGATGCGGATTTTCCGCCATGGTCTCGGCCAGCACTGCCGAATACAGCGCCATGCGCACCAGATGGTCGCCGGTCTCCGGGTCGCGGCTCTCGGCCAGCTTTGCCAGCCCTTGCAAAGCCGCCACCACCAGGCCTTCCACCACGATGGTGCGCTCGATGATGTGGCCGACCTGGGCCGCGATGTTGCCCAGGAACTCGATATGCCCGCCGCTGTAGACGCCGTATTCGCGCGCGGCGAACACCATCACGCCGCCCGTGCGGGCGCTGCTCAATGGCATGTAGAGCGCCGAACCGAACCCTGACTGATGCAGATCGCGCGCGAGCTGCGCGGCGGGATTGCGCGCGGCATATTCGCCCAGATCGTTGATCGCCAATGGCTGATGCTCGTCGATCACCTGCGCCAGCGCATTGCTGTGGCGCACATAAGCGGTTCCTTCGTGCAAGCCGGGCGTGACGATCCCCGCCATGCGTTCCAGTTTCAAGGCTTCGCCATCTTCGGCCGGGTGGAGGATGCACACCCAGTCCACCGGCACGAAAGCGGGAAACTCCTGCAACACGAAATCCAGCGTCTCATCCAGTTGCCGACCGCGATTGATGCGGTCGGTCAACTGGAACAGGCTGTGCAGCCTGACCGACAGCGCATTGAAGGCCTGCGTCATGCGGCCGATCTCGTTGTGCGTCTGTACCGGCACCTGATAGCCCAGCGCGCCTTGCGCGACTCGCCCGAAGCCTGCTTCCGCGTTGCGCAGCGGGCGCATCACCCGGGTGTTGGCGGCATAGGCGATGAGGCCGAGCAGCAACAACGACAGCACGCCGGCCGCCACCTGGAACACGCGGATGGTGTTCAGCTTGCCTTCCATCATGGTCTGGAATGCGAGCGCGAGTCGGTCGGCCGACGTGACCATGCTTTCACCATCCCTGGCGATGTAGCGGGCTGCCGCATGCAGGTCGCGATGCGCTTCGTCATCCCCGCCATACACCTTGAGCGAGGAGCGGAAATTGGCCCAGTCCAGCGCAGTGAGGTCCATCTGCGAGCGCGAGTGCTCATCCCAGGTGCACTGGATGGCTTCGTCCTTGCCGGTCAGCGCCGGCGACAAGCGCCGCGCCTTGAGCGAAGAGATGATCTGTTCCATCAACACGATCTGTTGCTGCAAGCTGCTGCCATAGAGTTGGCGCAGATCGTTCTCGTTGGCGCGCATGCGCAACTTGTCCTGCATGGTGACCTGCCGGGATTGCTCCACCATGCTGCGCATGGTCACGCGCATCTGTCCGGTCAGGTTCAGGATCAGGTAATCGTGCTTGCGCAGGTTGAGTTCATAAAAGGTGAAACCGAGCACACCGCTCAGCACGACCGCCATGAGTGCGATCACCCCCCATAACTGCAGGCGCAAGGAAGAAGTTGGTTCGGTCATGGGCACCTTCCTGGAGACGGGAAGGACGGCTGTCATGCACGGCCGTCCGCATGGCTGGAATCTACCAGCATTCGCTACAGCCAACCACCCTGACCTGCCTCTCGGGTAGAATCGCGCCCATGTTACGCCTCACTGAAATCCGCCTCCCCCTCGCCCATCCTGCCGACGATCTGCAAGCCTCCATTCTCAAGCGGCTGGGCATCGCGGCGGATGAGCTGACTGCTTACTCCATCTTCCGGCGCGGCCATGATGCACGCAAGAAGAACGCCATCATGTTCGTCTACACCGTGGATGTGGAAGTGAAGAATGAAGCGGCGCTGCTGAAGAAAAAGATCCCGCACGTGACGCAAGCGCCCGACATGCGCTACCGCGTGGTGGCGCAGGCCCCGGCAAACCTGAGCGAACGCCCGGTAGTCATCGGCACCGGCCCGTGCGGCATCTTCGCCGGGCTGCTGCTGGCGCAGATGGGGTTCAAGCCCATCATCCTGGAGCGCGGCAATCCAGTGCGCGAACGCACCAAGGACACCTGGGGCCTGTGGCGCAAGGGCAAGCTCAACCCCGAATCCAACGTGCAGTTCGGCGAAGGCGGCGCGGGCACCTTCTCCGACGGCAAGCTGTACAGCGGCATCAAGGACCCGAAGTTCTACGGGCGCAAAGTGATGGCCGAGTTCGTCAAGGCCGGTGCGCCGGAAGAGATCCTGTACGTGAGCAAGCCGCACATCGGCACCTTCCGCCTGGTGGGCATGGTGGAACAGATGCGCCACGAGATGGAAGCACTGGGCGCGGAGATCCGCTTCCAGAGCCGCGTGGAAGACATCGAAATCGTCGATGGCGAAGTACAAGGGGTGGTGCTGGCCAACGGCGAACGCATCGCCAGCAAGCATGTGGTGCTGGCCGTCGGCCACAGCGCGCGCGACACCTTCGAGATGCTGCACCGGCGCGGCGTGTACATGGAGGCCAAGCCCTTCGCCATCGGCTTCCGCATCGAACATCCGCAATCGATGATCGACCGCGCCCGCCTCGGCGCGAACGCAGGCAATGAACTGCTGGGCGCGGCGGATTACAAACTGGTGCACCACGCCAGCAACGGCCGCGCTGTATACAGCTTCTGCATGTGCCCCGGCGGCACGGTGGTGGCGGCGACGTCCGAGGAAGGCCGTGTGGTGACCAACGGCATGAGCCAGTATTCGCGCAACGAGCGCAACGCCAACAGCGGCATCGTGGTCAGCATCACACCGGACGACTATCCGGGCGATGTACTGGCCGGAGTGGAATTCCAGCGCAAATGGGAATCGCGCGCGTTCGAACTGGGTGGCAAGAATTACAGCGCGCCGGCGCAACGCGTGGGCGACTTCCTCGCCGGACGCCCGTCGACAGCACTCGGCGAAGTCGTGCCCTCCTACACGCCGGGCGTGACCCCCACCGACCTGTCCACCGCCCTGCCCGACTACGCCATCGCAGCCATCCGCGAGGCCCTGCCCGCCTTCGGCAAACAGATCAAGGGCTTCGACATGGACGATGCACTGCTGACCGGCGTGGAGACACGCACTTCGTCACCGGTGCGCGTCAAGCGCGGCGACGACTACCAGAGCATCAACATCAAGGGACTGTATCCGGCCGGAGAAGGCGCGGGTTATGCGGGCGGGATCTTGTCGGCGGCGGTGGATGGCATCGAAGTGGCCGAGGCTGTGGCGCTGGATATGACGGGCGCATCCTTGCCGGAAAAACCGGCGGACGCTGGCTGACTATTTTCTCGCGGGGAGCAGTCCGATCAATTGCGCGAGAGCTTCTTCACGCGACAGGCGGCTGGTATCGATCTCCAGTGACGGGGTCTCGGGTGCTTCGTAGGGCGCGCTGACACCGGTGAAATCCGCGATCAAACCGGCGCGTGCCTTCTTGTACATCCCCTTCACATCGCGTTGTTCGCATACTTCGATGGGAGTTGCCAGATGCACTTCGAGGAAGCTGTCCGCACCGATGATCTCTTTTGCCATCTCGCGGTCCGCGCGATACGGCGAGATGAACGCCGCGATCACGATCAGGCCGGCGTCATTCATCAGCTTCGCCACCTCTGCGATACGGCGGATGTTCTCGCTGCGATTCGTCGATGAGAAACCGAGGTCGCGATTCAGGCCATGGCGGACGTTGTCGCCATCCAGCACGTAGCAGGCTCGTCCCTTGTCTACCAGTTCGCGCTCCAGCAGGAATGCCAGCGTGGACTTTCCCGCTCCGCTCAAACCGGTGAGCCAGAACGTCGCGGGTTGCTGGCCGAGCAAGGCCGCACGTTCCCCTGACGTTACATGCCCGTGGTGCCACACAGCATTGGAAGAAACTCTCTCACTCATGCTTGCTACCTCAATTAGCGGCACCTGCTCGCCGCGCTGGAAGGGATCGAAATGGCCGGGGCCGTCGTGCCGGTAATTGTAATGGACTAATGCACGGTCTTGCTGGCGGCGACCGCCGGCACCTCGGCGAACACCGCGTCGGCATCCACCTTGTCGAACACATAGCGTTCGTTGCAGAACTCGCAGTGCACCTCGATCTCTTCGCGCTCGGCCAGTATCTGGTCCACTTCTTCGCGGCCGATCATGCGCAGCATGTTGGCCACGTTGTTGCGCGAACAGGCGCAGCGGAATACCACCGCTTGCGCGTCGAACATGCGGATATCTTCTTCGTGATAGAGACGATGTACCAGCTCGCCAGCGGACAGATTCAGTATCTCTTCCGCTTTGAGCGTATCGGCCAACTGGGTGGCGCGATCCCATACATCCTCGTCCGCCGCTTCGCTCTGATCCGGCAGTTTCTGCAGCAGCATGCCGCCCGCGCTCGCCCCGTCCGCCGCCAGCCACAAACGCGTCTGCAACTGCTCGGAACGCGTCATGTAACCCTGCAATATCTCGGCGATGCTGTCGCCCTCCAGCGGCACGATGCCCTGATATGCCTGTTTGCCGTCCTTGGGATCGAGCGTGATGACGAAACGTCCGTCGCCCACCAGATCCTGCAATCTGCCGTGCTCAAGCTCACCTTCCCACTTGGCGGTCGCGCGCATCTCCAGGTCGCCGCTGCATTCCACCACCAGCAGTTTCACGGCACCCGTGCCGTGTACTTGCAGGACCATGGAGCCGTCCAGCTTGAGCGTGGCGGCCAGCAACACGGCGGCGGCACACAACTCACCCATCATGTCGCGCAATACGGGAGGATAGTCGTGGCGGTCGATCACGTGCTGCCAGACATCGTCCAGGCGCACGATCTCGCCGCGCAGGGGCAGGTTTTCGAACAGGAAACGGGAAAGGGTGTCGGCAGGCTTCTTCATGGCGCGCGATGATACCGCAGCGCGCGGATCAATGCGCGGGACAGAGCTGCGCAGAACGCTCCTGCGTGGGCGGATGGCTGGCCAGATAGTCCATCACCGAGCCTTGTTTGTCGCTCACTGCTTCAGCCTGCCGCTTGGCGTGTGCGACTTCAAGTTTGCGCAGGACATCTGGCAGCAGGCAGGGTGAAAGACCATTCCGGACCAGGGTACGCGCGGCATAATCGTCAGCTTCGCGTTCCATGTCGCGCGAGTAACTGGCTTGCACCATCATCGCCGGTACCGTCGCCAGCAATGAGCTGACATCGCCCATATACCAGGTCATCGCCAGCCCCACCGCCGAACTCTGCAACACCATGCGCAAGGCGTGGCGCTGTTCGACGTGGCCGCGCTCGTGAGCCAGCACCGCGAGTATCTCGTTGTCATCACCGGTGAGCGCGACCAGTTCGTCCAGCATCACGATGTTGCCGTCCGGCAATGCGAAGGCGTTGGCACCGATCTGCGGCGCACTGCGGAATTCAATATGGTATGGGAGTTGCGCATCCGGCAAAGGCGCCAGCTTGGCATAGGCATCGCGCAGGGCTTGCTGGCGCTGGAGAGGGAGCTTGCTCGGTTCCAGCATCAGCCTGTCCAGCGTCTGCAACGATGATGCGCCCATCTTCTGCAGCATGGCAGGCGGGATGGTCTGCGCCACGACCTCTGCGCCCCAAGGCAGCAGGTAACGATACGCTGCAGCGAATACCAGCACGATCAGCACTGCCGAGATCAGTGCCCAGCGCATGCTGTGCTGCATGCCGTCCAGCCAGCCGCTGCGATAGCCGCCCTGTTTCAACAACGCATCCAACGCGGCATGGTCGGACACTTCGCAATGCCCGCCATCCGGCAAAGTGATGCGGCGTTGCGTGTCGCCCAGACGTTCGCTGACCTTTACATTCTGCAGTGGCCATTCGTGTGCCAGCAGTTCACCGCGCAGTTGCAGCCACTCGCCGTCCAGCGTCAGCGTCACCACGTGCGCAGTGGAACTCATGCCGTCAAAATAGCGCGCAGCGACCATATCAGAGCGAGATATCCAGATCGAACATCTCGGCGGTTTCTTCACCGGTAGCGCTGTCGGCCTGCACCTGACCGGCCACGAACTCGGACAGGTCGCCCTGTGCCAGCAAGCCCATGCAGGAGAATTTGTAGCGTGCCATGCGTATCTGCGCGAAGGGGATGAACAGGCCCAGCGTGAACACGATGCCGAGCAGGTTGGTAAAGGCGATCCACAGATACTTGCCGACTTCCATGCGACTGTACAGATCGTGTTCCCCCAGGCCTGTTTTATCCCAGATCAGGTTGGGCAGGCGCACCGCCATAAAGCCCACGATGTACAGATAAAGCAGCGGCAGCAGCAAGCCCAGCCATGGCATGTGCATGGCGGCGGTGATACCGAACAACACCCCCGCCAGCACCAGCAGCCCCAGGGCCTTGAGATAGATGCCGTAGAAGTTGCCGGCCGTGGCATCGAAGCGGAAGAAGGTGTCGCCGAAACGGCTGTTGTTGTGCTGGTACTGCTTGATCTTGAAATGCGTGAACGGCGCCAGCAGGTACAGCGTCAGCACGGTCAGGATGGGGAACAGCAGGAACACCGCATAGGCCGCGCCGTCGCTGCCGGCAAAACCGAAACGTAAACCGCGGTAGCTGCTGTTGTACAGCTTGAAGCGCAAGGAGCGCACGATCAGCCAGGGCATCACGGCGGCCAGCAGCACGAAGATCAGGATGGCCAGCAAGGGATTCATCTGCCCGGCGATGGTATACGCCGCCATGAGCACGAAAGCGATGATGCGCCCCTTGAGAATGGCGATGGGGGTGCCGTGATATTCGAAACTTGAGCCCGCCAGATGCGTGTTGCGGTAGAAGTATTGCAGACGGCGTACTTTGGCCCAGGCACTATAGATACCCAGGGTCAGGATGGACAGCAGCAGATTGACAATCCATATCCTGAAATACTCCCAGCCCTTGCCGGTGAACTCGAATGAATGCTCCTGCCGTGCCTGCATAATCGCTCCTGATAGTTGGGGTTCACATTGTTGAAAGCGCATGCACTATAACTGCGACCTCCTCAAATCTCGATATATACGATGGCCTATATAACGGCCTATATCCGGCAATAAAAAGAGCAGCCGAGGCTGCTCTTTTTACTAGTCAGGAACGGATCAATCTTCCCAATCGGGATAGTTGGGGATACGCACTGTCTCCGCGTCGAACACTGCATTCTTGGCCTGTGTGTGGCAAGCGTCGCAGTAGCTCAGGGACTTCACATCCTTGTTGCCCTTGATCATCTTCTCGGGGATCTCGTGGTGCTTGCGCTTGATGTAACGCACTTCGGTGATGCGCAGCGGCGCTTCACCGTTCTCGGTCGCCACGGCGATCTTGCGTGCACGCTTGTAGTAGGACTTGTCGGCTGCATTCTCCAGCGCGAAGGTGCGGATCTCGCGCAAGGTGTCGGCATCCAGTTCGGCGTTCTCGCCGAAGTGATCCTCCAGTGCCTTGGCGTTCAGCAGCTTCTCCCAGGATTGGCTGGGCAGCAGTCCCGGCGGATAGGCGTAGTGACAGGAGCCGCATTCTTCCGAATAGGCCGCATTCTTGACCGGATTGAATTCCTTCTGGCGCTCGATGCTGAGCAGCCAGTCGGAAGAGTGCTCTTCGGCTTGCGCCGCATAGGGCAGGCACAACAAGCC
>JAQUAD010000029.1 GCA_028687425.1 Sideroxydans sp. | reverse complement strand
GCAATACGCGCCTCAAGACTGGCGCGCATGATAGTCGAAAAGCGGGGATAAATCCATGATAAGGATGACCTCCAGGCCGTTCGTCCTGAGTAGGCGAAGCCGTATCGAAGGATGGGCGTAGCCCGCTGGTCTGTTTGAATTCAAATTCAAAAGCAAAACCGTCGGGGGTGGCCCGACAGCCAGTCACTTTTCTCGTCTTGCCGAGAAAAGTAACCAAAAGAGGGCGCCCCCGGTTTGCCGCCCCTTCGGGGTTCCCTCGCTCAGTCACAAACGAGCGGGGCTGCGCAACTCGCACGATCCGCTACGCGGCCACGTGCTCAAACAGTGCTCGCCTAACACCACCGCTCGTTTGTGACTGAGCGAGGCGGTGCACAGGGGATGGAAAATCAAAACCAAAAACCCGCGAGGCGGGCAACGCCCGCCTCGCCCAAACAAAACGAAGCGTGCGCAAAGCGCACACAAAACCGCTGTTGATTTTATTTCCCTTGAGCGCCGCCGAGTAGCGCAGGCGAGTCAGGGGATTTCGGCGAGGACTGTCTGAGCGCGTAGCGCGAGTTCCGCAGCCGCCTGACTTGACGAGCAACGCAGGGTACCCCGTAGGGGCGACCCCCGACGGTGTTGAATTTGATTGATGGGTATCGCGGCGCTCAACCCATCGTACATCAGCCATCTAAGAAATAGATTTCAATACCATCAGCACAATAATTCCTGGCACAGCGCCCAGCATGTAATAAAACAAACCTCGATATATGAGCCCTGCCACAGGATGACTACTCGAAAAACGTTTTATTGTTCGAATATTAAGAGAAAGTGGAGCAGATTCTGACTGAATCAACTTTTCATCATGCTCAATAGCCTTGAGGCTTTTCTCATAGAACAAAAAAATGGCTAGATAAATAATTGCAGCAACAACAAACAATCCAAATACATAAAACATGATGTTATCTATCATCACACCACCTTCACCGGTATCCCCGCAATCCTCCCCATCCACTCCTTAGGCCCCGTCTCATGCACCGATACCCCCTTGGCATCCACCGCCACCGTCACCGGCATATCCTCCACCTCGAACTCGTAGATGGCTTCCATCCCCAGATCCGCGAACGCCACCACCCGCGACTTCTTGATCGCCTTGGCGACCAGATAAGCCGCACCGCCCACCGCCATAAGGTAAACCGCACCATGCTTCTGGATAGCTTCGATAGCGACCTTGCCGCGCTCGGCCTTGCCGACCATGCCGATGAGTCCGGTCTCGGCCAGCATGGTCTCGGTGAACTTGTCCATGCGCGTGGCAGTGGTGGGGCCGGCAGGGCCGACCACTTCATCGCGCACGGGATCGACCGGGCCGACGTAGTAGATGAAGCGGCCATTGAAATCGACCGGCAGCTGCTCGCCCTTGGCGAGCATGTCCACCATGCGCTTGTGCGCGGCATCGCGGCCGGTCAATAACTTGCCGGATAGCAGCAGCGTCTCGCCCGGTTGCCACTGCGCTATGTCGGCGCGCGTGACGCTATCCAGGTTCACGCGACGCGCATCGGGCGCGGGCTGCCAGTGCACATCGGGATAGTCCTCGATCTTCGGCGGTTCGAAGCTGGCTGCACCGCTGCCGTCCAGCGTGAAATGCACGTGGCGCGTGGCGGCGCAGTTGGGGATCAGCGCGACCGGTTTGGAGGCAGCATGGGTCGGGTAATCAAGAATCTTCACATCCAGCACTGTAGTCAGGCCGCCCAAGCCTTGCGCGCCGATGCCGAGCGCATTGACCTTGTCGTGCAGCTCGATGCGCAGCTCTTCGATGTTGTTCTTTGCACCGCGCGCCTTGAGTTCGGTCATGTCGATGGGTTCCATCAAGGCCTGCTTGGCGAGCAGCATGGCTTTCTCGGCCGTGCCGCCAATGCCTATGCCGAGCATCCCCGGCGGACACCAGCCTGCGCCCATGCCGGGCAGTTGCTTGAGCACCCACTCCACGATGTCGTCGCTGGGGTTGAGCATGGCGAAACGCGATTTGTTCTCGGAGCCGCCGCCCTTGGCTGCGACGTCCACTTCCACCTTGTCGCCGGGCACGATCTCGTAATGGATGACTGCAGGACTGTTGTCGCCGGTGTTCTTGCGCCGTCCGGCCGGGTCGGCCACGACCGAAGCGCGCAGCACGTTGTCGGGATGCAGGTAAGCACGGCGCACGCCTTCGTTCACCATCTCGGTGACGCTCATCGTCGCGCCTTCCCAGCGCACATCCATGCCCACCTTGACGAAGGCGACCACGATGCCGGTGTCCTGGCAGATGGGACGTTTGCCCAGCGCGCACATGCGCGAGTTGCTGAGTATCTGCGCCATGGCATCTTTGGCGGCTGGCGATTCTTCGTGCTTATAGGCTTCGGCCAGTGATTGCACATAGTCCTGCGGGTGGTAGTAAGAGATGAATTGCAATGCGTCGGCGATGCTGCTGATGAAGTCCTGCTGGCGGATGGTAGTCATGGTGCGGCCCTATTGGAAGGATGAGGCAATTATCGAAGTGTGAGCAGGCAGCGTCAAACGGTTAGAATGCGCGCCTCATTCCAACTCCCGGTTCACAGCATGGCGATTCAATGGTTCCCCGGCCACATGACCTCGGCGAAGAAAAAAGCCACCGAGACCATGGAGCGCATCGATGTCGTCATCGAGGTGCTGGATGCGCGCGTGCCCGAGGCTTGCAGTAACCCCATGCTGCGCGAGATGCGCGAACACCGGCAGCGCCCTTGCCTCAAGGTATTGAACAAGGCCGACCTCGCCGACCCGAATGCGACCAAGGCCTGGCTGGATTATTTCAACAGCCAGAAGGGTGTCAGGGCGATCGCACTCTCCTGCAAGAAGCCAGGCGAAGCGACCAAGGCGCCCAAACTGTGCCTGCCGCTGGCACCGCACCGCGGCACCACTATCAAGCCCCTGCGCATGATGGTGATGGGCATCCCCAACGTGGGCAAATCCACCTTCATCAATGCCTTGCTCAAGCGTCGCACGGCAGCGGTGGGCGATGAGCCGGCCATCACCAAAAACCTGCAGCATTTCGATCTCAGCGCCACTGAACAACTGACTGATACACCGGGCATGATGTGGCCCAAGATCGAGCATGAGAGCGACGGCATCCTGCTTGCCGCGAGCAACCTGATCGGTCGCAATGCCTATGACGAGAGCGAGGTCGCAGCTTATCTGGGCGACCTGCTGGTCGCGCACTACCCCACCCTGCTGGAACAGCGTTACAAGTCGCCCATGCAAGGTCTGGATGGCGTGGGCCTCATCGAAACCATCGCCCGCAAGCGCGGCTATCGCATCAAGGGACAGGAATTCGACCTGGAAAAAGCAGCCATCACCTTGCTGCAGGATTATCGTAGCGGTGCATTGGGACGGATCAGTCTTGAGACGCCGGCCTCGCGAGCTCAGATGTTGGCTGCATCAGAAAATGCTTATAATCCGCCCCATGACGAAACCTGAACTTCTTTCCCGGTCGACCCTGTTGCTTTCCTGCCTGCTGTTCAGCGCATGCAGCACGACCCATCTGAGCCGCTACACGCAGGAGAAGGATCCGTTCGAGTCATATAACCGCATTGCCTATAGCTTCAATGATGCACTGGACAAGGCGATCCTGAAGCCTGTCGCCCAAGGCTACGCAAACTACATGCCGCAACTGGGCAAGATGGCGACGGAGAATTTCTTCTCCAATCTGGATGATGTCACCGTCACCTGCAACGATGTGTTGCAACTCAAATTCCGGCAAGCCGCAAGCGATGGCAGCCGGGTACTCTTCAATACCACCTTCGGCTTGTTCGGGCTGATCAATGTGACGACCAGGCTGCCCAAACACGACGAGGATTTCGGGCAGACATTGGGCTACTGGGGGATGCCCAGCGGTCCTTATGTGGTCATTCCGTTTCTGGGCCCGAGTTCCGTGCGGGATGGTACCGGCCTGTATGTCGACAGCTTTGTCAGCGCCATCGGCACCACACAGCATGTACCCACCCGCAATGCCGCGTATGTCGTGGATGGCATCGTCTCCCGTGCCGGCCTGCTGGATGACGAGAAGATCCTGGAGAATGCCGCCATCGACCGCTACAGCTCCATGCGCGATGCTTACCTGATGCGTCGCCGCAGTCTGGTGTATGACGGCAACCCGCCGCGTCAGAAATACGAAGATTTCGATGAGGAATAAAAAACGGCGGGATATCCCGCCGTTTTTTTATTCCTGTTGCATTTACTGCCCGGAACGCAAGGCATCGATGCGCTCATCCAGTGGCGGATGCGTCATGAACAAACGAGAGAAGCCGCCGCCGCTGGAGATCGCCATGGCCGACATGCTCTCCGGCAATGCCGCGGCTTGCTCGTGATTGGCCTTCAGGCGTTGCAGCGCCGCGATCATCTTCTGGCGACCGGCCAGGCTGGCACCGCCTGCATCGGCACGGAACTCACGCTGGCGTGAGAACCACATCACGATGACGCTGGCCAGGACGCCCAGCACGATCTGCGCCGCGATCTCGGCCACGAACATGCCGATGCCGGGACCGTCGCGACCATCGTTCTTGAGCAGCACGCGATCCACAAAATATCCGAACAGCTTGGCGAAAAACACCACAAAGGTATTCACCACGCCCTGGATCAACGCCAGCGTCACCATGTCGCCGTTCGCCACATGGCTCACCTCGTGCGCCAGCACCGCTTCCGCTTCATCGCGGCTCATGCTGTGCAACAGGCCGGTGCTCACCGCAACCAGCGCATCGTTGCGGTTCCAGCCGGTGGCGAAGGCGTTCACATCCGGCGCGTCATAGATCGCCACTTCCGGCATGCCGATACCGGCAGCCTGTGCCTGGCGGCGCACGGTATCCACCAGCCAACGCTCGGTCGGGTCCTGCGGATTCTCGATGACATGCGCCCCCGTCGACTGTTTGGCCATCCACTTGGACATCAGCAGCGACACGATGGAACCCGAAAAACCGATCACGGCAGACAGCACCAGCAAGGCATTGAAGTTGATGCCGCCGCTGGCATCCATCCAGCGGTCCACACCGAGGATGCGCAAGGTAATGCTGATCACCGCCAGCACCGCGATGTTGGTCAGCAGGAACAAAAAGATACGCTTCATACAAGTCTCTCCATCGATCAAGGGAATGTCTTCATTCAGGCGCTTGCCTGCACGGTGCTCCATATGGGGTGCACTGCCGGAATTTCAAGCCCGCCTGAGACGCCGAGCATTGCAATAAGTTCGCTTGCCTAATCAGATATCAGCCGCTAACCTGAACCGCACCATTCTCCAGGGATTGCCGCCATGACGAACCGCTACACCCGTACCGCCGTCTCATTGCACTGGCTGATCGCCCTGCTGATCCTGGCAGCTTTCCCGCTGGGCCTGTACATGCACGACCTGCCGCTCTCGCCCTACAAACTCCGGCTCTACAGCTATCACAAGTGGATCGGGGTGACCGTCTTCCTGCTGGCGGTGTTCCGCATTTACTGGCGCGTCACCCACCGCCCGCCGCCGTTGCCGGACAGCATGCCGCGTTGGGAAAGGATCGCGGCCGAAAGCGTGCACTGGCTGCTGTACGTCTTGCTGCTGCTTGTGCCCATCAGCGGCTGGCTGATGAGTTCGGCCAAGGGCTTCCAGACCGTGTGGTTCGGTGTGCTGCCCCTGCCTGATCTGGTCGGCAAGGACAAGGCACTGGGCGAGCTGCTGCAACAGGTGCACGAGTTGTTCAATTACACCCTGTTCGGGGTACTGGCCGGCCACATCGGTGCAGCACTCAAGCACCAGTTCATCGAGCGAGACGACATCCTGTCGCGCATGGTCCCATGGTTACGAAAGAGTTCTTAAGAACTACAGCTCAAGTTCATACGAGGAGCGCGCCCATGAACAACACCTTGGTACTGGTTGCCGGCCTGCTGAGCCTGCCTGCCTATGCGGCAGACCATTACACCATCGACTCCAGCCATACTTGGCCCATGTTTGAAGTGAGTCACCTCGGCTATTCCACTCAGCGCGGTCGTTTTGACAAAACCAGCGGCGAGATCATGCTGGATATTGCAGCCAAAAAAGGCAGCGTGGAGCTGACCATCGAAGCGGACTCCATCGACATGGGTTTCCAGAAATGGGACGACCACATGAAATCGCCTGACTTCTTCAACGTGCAGCTGCACCCTGTTATTCGTTTCGTCTCGGACAAGTTGCTGTTCGAAGGCGACAAGGTGGTCGGTGCCGAAGGCAGATTCACCCTGCTCGGCACCACGCGCCCGTTGACGCTGACGGTCAGCAACTTCCGTTGCGCGACACACCCCATGTTGAGGAAGATGCATTGTGGTGCCGACATCAGCGCGCGCATTCAGCGCACCCAGTTCGGTATGGCCAAATATGTGCCGTTGATCAGCGACGAAGTGAAGTTGATGGTCCCGATCGAAGCCACCATGGACTGACGCACAGTCCGGCTATATAAAGCGTCAGTCTGTCAGTTCGTCCATGTACTGGATCGCATTGCCGCTTTCCTTGGCCTGATACATGGCTGCATCGGCCCGCGCCAGCACTTGCTCGTGGTTGGCATGCTGGCCATGGAACAGCACCATGCCGATGCTTACCGTGCATTCATGACTCACCGCCAGCGGCGGCTGATCGCCAGTCTGGTACAGCAGGTGATAGGGTTGCGACAGCGTGGCGCGTATCTTCTCGGCCACGGTCTGCGCCTGTTTTATGGAGCGTTCCCGATCTTCATCCAGCTCATTCAGCAAGACGACGAACTCGTCACCACCGAATCGGGCAACCGTATCCACGGCACGCAGACAACATTCGATACGGCGAGCCGCTTCGACCAGCAGCAAATCCCCCACGCTATGACCATAGCGATCGTTGAGCGGCTTGAACTTGTCCAGATCCATGAACATCACGGCGGCATAACGCTCACTACGCATGCTGGCGGCCAACACCTGATTCAGGCGATCACTGAGCAGGCGACGGTTCGGCAATCCGGTCAAGGTGTCAAAGAATGCCAGCTGCCGCAATTGCTCGGTCGCCTCATCGATACGCAACTGCAAATGCGCCCTTTCCTGCTGCAGTTGCGCCGCCATGAAGTTGATACCCTCGGTCAACTTCCCCAGTTCTTCGATATCGCTCTGGTGGCTTACCCGCGTATGCAACTCACCGCGACCGATCGCCTGTATCGCTCCGCTCAGCCGGTAGACAGGATCGATCAACTTGCGGCTGGCGCGGAAGACGCCGTATAACACCAGCAGCAGAAAGGACAGGGTGGCCGCAATGACCGCAACCATCATTCGGGTTTGCTCCTGATGTGTTTTTTCCCAGCTCAGCGCGACCGCAACCGCACCGATCTGCTGCACAGCGGGCTTGTCCTCCAGATCGTCCAGTGCCAGCTGGGTCGAGGTTATCGCCTGGCGGAACAAGGCCATATTCCCTTTCGAGAGTTCATGCGCCCTGTCGGATGACATCAAGGGCACGTCCACCTCTCCGACTGCGGCCAGCTCATGCCCTTCGCGATCCGTGATGCGCACCGCCACCACATCCGGTTCATGCAACACCTGCAAACTCAATGCACGCAAGAACTCTCTGTTGTACGAGAACACGCCATATTCACCACTCGCCGCCAGCTGCCGTGCCAGCAACTCTCCGCGTTCGCGCAGATTCCGTTCCATGTTGTCCGTTCTATCCTGCAGAAACACTGCCTCGAGCAGCACCGACATCACGAGCAACGGCAGCAGCGTCAGCCATGCGACATATCTGGCTATCTTGTGTCGCCTGTCCATCATTTCCCGCCTCCTTCCACGCGATCAATCTCGATGCGCAGGGCTTCGGCCGAACGGATGTTGAAACGCATCGAACGCGCGACCTCAGCATTCAGCGCGATCTGATACAGCTTGGGAAACTGGGGAACAGGCATTGCCCCCTGATGCAAAAAGGCGGACACCATTGCGGCAGACTGGGCGGCCAGCTGCTCAGGCGTCGAATACACCGCGCACAATGCACCGGCGCTGACATAGGCAGCCGACAAGCCGACCATGGGGATGCCGCGTCGATAGCTGCCGAGCAGGATATTCCGTATGGTGGAGGAGTTATAGATGGTACTGTCCGGTACCGCCAGCAAGATATCGCTCTGTGCCAGCAACTCATCCAGCCTGCCGGAAAGGTTATCGTCCGGCTTGACCGCCATGGTGACCAGCTGCGCGCCCTGTTTTGCCAGTTCGCGCTGCAACGGCTGTGCAACAAAGTCACTTGCCGGGGTGTACAGCACCCCAACTCTTTTCAGCGATGGCAGCGTGGCACGAACCAGCGCGACTTGACGCACAAGGGGTTGATCAAGGAACAGTGCTGATACAGGCGATGCCGACATCTTCCCGGATCGCATCTGCTGGAAAGTTTTACTGGACAGCATGCCGGCCAGCATTGCGCCGTGCCATCGATCTGCAGCCCATTGTGCAGCTCCGCTGCCTGCAGTCACCAATATGTCCGCGGACGGAAGGTCTGTTTGCTGTGCCAGGCTAAGCACTTCCAAATGCACATCGGCAGGCAGATTTTGCTCAAGCGCCTTCCGGTAATGCTGGTAGGCCGCATTCTGATCGCTGAGCAGTAGCAGCACCCGTTTGGCTTCGGCCGCTGTAGCACCCGATATGAAAGCGATACAGAGCAGCGCTGCCATCAGACATCTCCAACATGTCGGAAGAATCACGCTCAACAGACGCCCCTCATCATCAGCTCCCAGTAGAACCTCACTCGCCGAATGGTCGTGCCAAGCGCGTAAGGTTACATCGTCGTTTATCTTGCTCAGGGAGCTTTCCAGGCCCCACAGTATGAAACATACGTGAGATATGGATTTCTGTCAGCAGTAGCGGTGCCTGTATCAGCGATACTTGCGTACGAGACCGACAAGTACGCCGAAAATTTCCAGCGAACCCTGCGGGCGAATAATGGGATATGCCGGATTCTGCGGACGCAGGATGAATTTGCCGCGCTCTTTGTCCAGGGTCTTCAAGGTAAATTCCCCATCCACGATGGCTACTACGATGTCGCCGGTGTTGGCCAGATTGCGCTTCTCCACCACCGCCACATCGCCGTCATGAATGCCGGCGTCCACCATTGAATCCCCCTTGACCGTGATCAGCGTGGTTTGCGAAGGATTGTCGATCAGCATCTCGTCCAGCACGTAATACTCGCCCTGCGTCGCACTAACCGTGACCGGCATGCCGGCAGGCACTGCACTTTCAGCCAAGGGGCGGGCAAAGAATTCGCGAGTGGGAATCCACACGCCATCCGGCGTACGTTCCAGAAAGCCCGCCTCGCCCAATCGGTCAAGGATAGCCTTCACCCATGATTTCGAAGCGATATGGAACACATCGCACAAGGCGGCATAGGAAGGGATACTTTTCCAGTCAGCGTAATATTCCTGCAGCCTGGCTAGGTATTCAGCATCCCGTTGCGCGGAAGGAAGGGAGTCGGTCATGGCACCACCTGTACAGAACGAATGTACTGCATACTAGAGAACGCACGTTCTGCTGTCAATTGCATTGCAGCTTGCCTGTCTTCCGCAGAAAGTACATTCAAATGAAAACGGGCTGCCATGGGCAGCCCGTTCCAAGGTTGAAGCCGGATATATCAGCCCTTGGCCGCCATCAGTTTTTCATACTTGGCTTGCAGCTGATCCTGGGACTCCACGTGATCGGGATCCTTGGGGATGCAATCAACCGGGCACACTTCCACGCACTGCGGCGTGTCGTAGTGGCCTACGCACTCGGTGCATTTGGACGGATCGATGACATAGATGGTATCGCCCTGCGAGATCGCATCGTTCGGGCACTCCGGCTCGCATACGTCGCAGTTGATGCATTCGTCAGTGATGATTAATGACATGGTTTACTCTCCTTTAGTTGATCTTTTTTCTTTCAGTCTTGCCGCCACTGCAGGCGAGACGAATTTGCTGACATCTCCACCGAAGCGCGATATCTCGCGCACCATGCTGGCAGAGATGAAGTTGTACTGTTCAGCTGGTGTGATGAACACCGTTTCCACTTCCGGATCCAGTGTGCGGTTCATGCCCGCCATCTGGAATTCGTACTCGAAATCGGACACAGCGCGCAATCCGCGCAATACCACTCTCGCATCCAGCCTGCGCACGTAATTCATCAGCAAATCGTCAAACCCTTCGACCCTGACGTTGCCGAAATCGGCAAAGGTTTCGCGCGCCAACTCTACCCGCTCTTCCAGCGAAAACAAGGTGACACTCCGGCTCGCAGCAACGGCCACCACCACTTCGCCGAACAGTCCGGCGGCACGGCGCACCACGTCCTCGTGGCCGCGCGTAATGGGATCGAATGTGCCCGGATATACGACTCTGATCATGGCTGGGTTCGTTCCAATAATTGGTAATGTACCGCGCCGGCCCGACGTTGCTTCAATACCTGCCAGCCCGGCCCTGCATCGAACGCCCCGCCGCTTTCCACATAGACCACACCATCCTTGGCCACCAGATGCTCCAGCTGCGGCATCAGTCGCGTCAGAAGATCACTTTGGAACGGGGGATCAAGAAAGACAACATCGAACGTCGAACTCGTCTGCGAGGCGAATTTTAGCCCATCATTGCAGTGCAAGGCTACATTGGGCAACGCCAATTTCCTGAGTGAGTCCCGCAAGACCTTATGAACATTACGGTCTTGCTCCACCATCACGACCTGCTCCGCCTCACGTGAAGCGGCTTCAAAACCCAGTGCACCGCTGCCTGCAAACAGGTCAAGACAGCGCTTGCCATATAACGTTTGGCCCAGCCAGTTGAATAAGGTTTCTCGCACACGATCGGGCGTCGGCCGCAGACCTGCACTATCCGGGAAAGTGATGATTCGGCTGCGATGCGTGCCACCGATGATTCGAACCTTGTTTATTTCTTTTCTCCTGCCGCCTGTCCACCAACGATCACAGTAGCCATGGCATCGGGGTTGATACGGCGACGGAAAGCTTCATTAATCGAGCGTGTGTTCACCTGCTCGACGCGCGCCTGGAAATCATCAAGATAGGTGAGCGGCAAATGATAGAAACCGATCACGCTCAGGTATTCCAGTATCTTGCGATTGCTGTCGATGCGCAGCGGGAAGCCGCCGATGATGTTCTGCTTGGCCGCACGCAGCTCTGCTGTGGTCACACCTTTTTCCACGAAATCGCGCACGGTCTTGCGCACCACCTGCAAGGCTTCATCCACCTGCTCGTTCTTGGTCTGCAAACCGATCTGGAATGCGCCCGGCTGCTGCATCGGCATGAAATAACTGTAGACGCTGTAAGCCATACCCCGCTTCTCGCGCACTTCATTCATCAGACGCGACACGAAGCCACCGCCGCCCAGAATGTAGTTACCCACGTACAAGGTGAAATAGTCCGGATCGTTGCGGGCGATCCCCGGCACACCGATCAAAATATGACTCTGGCTGGCCGGATGCGGAATACGCTGCTCGCTGGATTTGCCCAGGCCCGCAACGGCAGGCAAAGGTGCAACATCTCCGCCTTGCGGCAATTGAGCGGTCAACTGTTGCGCGATGGCTTCCGCCTGCTGGCGCGAAACATCGCCCATCAAGGCGACGACCGCCTCTCTAGCGCCATAGTGGGAACGATAGAATTCAAGCAGATCGGCACGTTGAACCTTTTCAATATCCACCACTTCCGTCTGCCAGCCGTAAGGGTGTTCGCCGAACACGGCTTTGCCGAATGCCTTCTCGGACAGGAATTCCGGCTTGGTCTCCGCTTCACGCAGGGAGGCGATCAGACGCGACTTTTCCCGCCCCAGGACCTCTTCCGTGAACAACGGCTGTTGCAGCACTCGCGACAGGATATCCAGCGCGACCACTTGTTCAGCGGCACTACTCAATGTGCGCAGGGTCACGGAAGATCGGTCCGCATCAAAACTGCTGCCGATGCGCGCGCCGACATCGGCCAGCTTGCGCGCGATGTCGTCTTCGTTCATGCCCTGCACGCCCAGATCGAGCAGGCCATGCGTCAGCCCGGCTACGCCTTTTTTGGCAGCATCATCGTAGGCACTACCAGCCGGGAAACTGACCGCCACATCGAGCATAGGCAGGTTGTGGTCCTCGACAAAATAGACCTGCGCGCCGCTTGGCGCCTGCCAATGTTGTATCTGCGGCGTCGCAAAAGCGCTGACTGCAAATGCGCACAGCAATGCAAAGGAGAACAATCTAGTGCGCATGGACATGACCTCCTTGCTGCAGTTTGTCGGCAGAAAGCGGTTGCGGGTCGAGCACCGCAACCGTCAGTTGGTCGTCGCGCAGAATATCGCGTGCCACGGCTTGCACCTGTTCCGCGGTCACGGCTTGCAGTTTCTTCAGTATCACCGGCAGGTCCTGATGCGACAGCCCGATGCTTTCTATCTGGCCGATCTGCATCGCCTGATAGAACAGGGAGTCCAGTTTGTATACTTCGGCCGCCGTGACTTGCGCACGTACCCGCTTCAATTCCTCTTCGCTCACACCGTCACGCACGATCATCTGCAATTGTTCGCGTATCGCCGCTTCCAGTTTGTCCACCGACGTACCGGCGGCAGGCGTGGCTTCCAGCGAGAACATGGTCGGCCCGCGCGAGGTGTTGGCATAGCTGGCACCAATGCTGGTCGCCACTTGTTGCTCACGAACGAGGGATTTGTTCAGCCGCGCCGAATCGTTGCCGTCCAACACCCCCGCCAGCACTGAAAGCGCATATGGCTGCCAGTCGCTCTCAACATCACGCAGGGTAGGCGCATGGTAAGCCATGACCAGATACGGCAACTCGGCCGGCGCCTTGACCTCAATGCGCTTGATGCCAAGCTGCGCTGGCTCTTCATAGTGTTTGCGCACAGGCAGCTTGCCGGCATGGACGCGCCCATAATATTTCCTGGCCAGTGCAAACACCTGCTTCGCATCGACATCGCCCGCGATGACCAGGGTCGCATTGTTGGGGGAATACCAGGTGTGGTACCAGAGACGGGCATCGTCTGCGGTGAGGTTCTTCAGGTCGTTCATCCAGCCGACGATGGGATTACGGTAAGGATGCTCCTGATAGGCCATCGCCATCATGCGTTCATCCAGCAAGGCATGCGCATCGTCGTCGGTGCGCCAGCGGCGCTCCTCCATCACCACACGTATCTCCTTGGCGAATTCCTGATCGCTCAGATTCAGGTTGTGCATGCGGTCGGCTTCCAGCTTCATCGCCAGTTCCAGCTTCGATTTGTGCAATTGCTGGAAATAGGCGGTGTAATCGTAGCTGGTGAAAGCGTTCTCGCGTCCGCCTGCCGCTGCGATGCGCCGCGAGAATTCGCCTACCGGAACCGTTTTCGTGCCTTTGAACATCATGTGTTCCAGAACATGCGCGACGCCGGTCACTCCGGTCTTCTCATCCATACTGCCCGCGCGATACCAGATCTGCTGCACGATAACCGGTGCACGGCGGTCTTCTTTGACTATGACCTTGAGTCCGTTGGACAGCGTCTGCTCGAATATCTCGGCCTGCGCGGTAAAAGCTGCCAGCAGCCCCAAACAGATTGCATAAAATCTCATGTAAATCGTCCTGAAACGTTAAAATGCGGGCGCATTATGCGACATTCCACCTAACCTTTCCCAGCCCATGTTCAGTTTTCTGAAAAAACAAAGCCCTGACAGCAAATCTAACGATAGTGGCTGGACCAAGCGCTTGCGCGAAGGATTGGCGAGGACCGGTGGACAACTGACTGCCCTGCTGGTTCCCGGCGCACGCATCGATGAAGACCTTTACGAAGAGCTGGAGACCCTGCTCATCACGGCCGACGTGGGCATGGATGCCACGCAAACCTTGCTGGCCGATGTGCGCCGCCAGGTCAAAGAACAGCGCTTGAGCGAGGCCAGCCAGCTGAAAGAGGCCCTGGCGCATGCGCTGCTGAAATTGTTGCAGCCGCTGGCCAGTCCGCTGGACATCACCCCGCACAAGCCCTTCGTCATCATGCTTTGCGGCGTGAACGGCGCGGGCAAGACCACCTCCATCGGCAAGCTGGCCAAATATTTCCAGAACCAGAACAAGTCAGTGCTGCTCGCCGCCGGCGACACCTTCCGCGCCGCAGCGCGCGAACAACTGATGGAATGGGGAAAGCGCAACGACGTGACCGTGATCGCGCAGCAGAGTGGCGATGCCGCCGCCGTGATCTTCGATGCAGTACAAGCAGCACAGGCGCGCGGTATCGACGTGGTACTGGCAGACACCGCCGGCCGTCTCGCCACCCAGGCGCACCTGATGGAAGAGATCAAAAAGGTGAAGCGCGTGATCGACAAAGCGCTGCCCGGCGCACCGCACGAGGTGCTGCTGGTACTGGATGCCAACACAGGCCAGAACGCCTTGTCGCAAGTGAAGGCCTTCGGCGATGCACTGGATGTGAGCGGACTGGTGCTGACCAAGTTGGATGGCACGGCCAAGGGTGGTGTCATCGCAGCCATTGCGCGCGCTCACCCCATCCCCGTGCGCTTCATCGGCATGGGAGAGGGCGTGGACGACCTCAAACCCTTCAACGCGGAAGATTTCATCGCCGCCCTGCTGGATATCGAACGATGATCCGTTTCGGCCAGGTCTACAAACGCTATCCCGGCGGACACGAGGCCTTGCAGGACGTGAGTTTTGACATTGCCAAGGGTGAGATGGTCTATCTCACCGGCCACTCGGGAGCGGGCAAAAGCACATTGTTGAAACTCGTCGCCGCCATCGAGCGCCCCACCAGCGGCAGCGTGCTGATCAACGGGCAGAACATCCGCTCCATCAAGCGCGAAGCAATACCGGCCCTGCGCCGCAACATCGGCCTGATCTTCCAGGACCACAAGCTGCTGTTCGACCGCAACGCCTTCGACAATGTGATGCTGCCCTTGCAAATCAGCGGCTTCGACCATCGCGAAGCCGCCAAGCGGGTACGCGCGGCACTGGACAAGGTCGGCCTGCTGACGCGCGAAAAGGCCAACCCCATCGCCCTGTCCGGCGGCGAGCAACAGCGCTTGTGCATTGCGCGCGCCATCGTCACCCGCCCCGACATCCTGCTGGCGGACGAACCGACCGGCAATCTGGACGCCGAGTATTCCAGCGAGATCCTGAACATCTTCAAGTCCTTCCATCAGGTCGGCGTGACGCTGCTGATCTCCACGCACGACCAGAGCGTCCTGCAACGCTTCCCGGTACGTGCCCTGCACCTGGATCACGGCATGCTGCAGCAAGGAAGCACAACATGAAGATGCTGCGCGAACACCTGCACGTGCTGCAAACCACCTTGAGCCGCCTGTGGTTCACGCCCGGCGCTTCGCTGCTGAACATGGCCATCATCGGCATCGCTCTCAGCCTGCCGGTCGGTGCCTATGTGTTGCTGAAGAGTGTGCAACAACTCGCATCCACGGTGGCCGATGCACCGCAGATCAGCGCTTTTCTGGATGCAGGCAAACGGGATGTCGAACTGGCGGCCCTCAAGAGCAAACTGGAAGGCAACGCACGCATCGCCAGAGTGGAATTCATCTCGCGCGATGCCGCCCTGCAGCAGTTGCAGCAAAGCACCGGCGTATCGGACATGATCGGCGACCTGCCGCACAACCCCTTGCCGGACACCTTCATCATCTATCCCAAGGCGACGGATACCGAGGCAATGGAAGCGCTGTCACAGGAGTTGCAGTCCTGGAAGCAGTTCGACCATGTACAACTGGACTCGGCCTGGATCAAAAAGCTGGATGCACTACTGAATCTGGGCCGATTGGCCACCGCCATCCTTGCCACCACCCTGAGTCTGGCCTTGATCGCCATCACCTTCAACACCATCCGCCTGCAGATCCTGACCCGGCGCGACGAGATCGAGGTGACCAAGCTGATCGGCGCGGACGACAGCTTCATCCGCCGCCCCTTCCTGTATTTCGGCCTGCTGCAAGGCCTGACCGGGGGCATCGTCGCTTGGCTGATCGTCTCTGCCAGCCTGTGGCTGCTGAACGGCAGCCTGGCCGAGCTGACCCGGCTCTACGCCAGCGACTTCCAGCTTCATCCGCTCTCCTTGTCCGACACCTTGGCCCTGTTCGTCTTTTCCGGCTATCTGGGTTGGCTGGGCGCATGGTTCTCCGTCTCGCAGCACCTGTGGCAGATCGAGCCGCGTTGAACTAAATTCTGTTTTGGCACTCTCTTGGCGGGAGTGCTAGAATCATCGCAAAGGAGGAAAGACCATGAATGCAAGCATGAATCTGCCGATGCCATCTGCCGCTGGCGGCTTGGAAGGCTACGTGCAAGCCGTCAATCGCATTCCGGTCCTGTCCCACGAGCAGGAACTGGAACTGGCGACACGCTTCCGGCAACAGAACGACCTTGATGCCGCACGCCAACTGGTGTTGTCTCACCTGCGCGTCGTGGTCAGCGTGGCACGCGGCTACATCGGCTATGGATTGCCGCAGGCCGACCTGATCCAGGAAGGCAACATCGGCCTGATGAAGGCTGTGAAACGTTACGATCCTGATCGAGGCGTGCGCCTGGTTTCATTCGCCCTGCACTGGATCCGTGCCGAAATCCACGAATTTGTGATCCGCAACTGGCGCATGGTGAAGATCGCCACCACCAAATCACAGCGCAAGCTGTTCTTCAATCTGCGCAGCCTGAAGAAAGGGCTGGAGCCGTTGCGTCCGCAACAGGTGACCGAGATCGCGCAGCAACTGAACGTCAGTGAGCATGATGTGGTGGAGATGGAAGCCCGCTTCGCCGGACATGAGTTGTCACTCGATCCGCTGTCCAGCAACGACGAAGACGAGAGCTACGCCCCCGTACAATACTTGGCGGACGACGAGGCACATGAACCTTCCGTGATTCTTGAAACATCCGAGCGCGAACAGCTGCAATCGACCGGACTGGCGAATGCCTTATCAGAACTGGACGAACGCAGCCGCCGTATCGTGGAAGCACGCTGGCTGAAGGAAGATGGTAACGCCACCCTGCATGAGCTGGCTGATGAGTTCGGCGTATCCGCCGAACGCATCCGCCAGATCGAACAAAAGGCATTCAGCAAGATGAGCGGCATGCTGGCGCAAGCCTGAACCAGATTCAGGCCGAAATAAAAAGCCGCAGTTTGATCTGCGGCTTTTTATTTACTTGACCACCTTGAGTTGCGGCCTGCCTGTCGGTGGCGGCGGAGACTCGTCAGGCGGCGCAGACGACACCGGAGGTGCGGATTCTCCAGCCTGGAAGACCAAGCCCTGCCCCGTCTCCTTGGCAAAAATACCGATAACAGCCGCCACCGGAATCATCAGCTGATGGGCAACGCCACCAAAGCGACCGCTGCAACTGATGTCCTCGTTACCCATCTGCAGGTTCTTAACCGCATCCACGCCTACATTGAGGACGATCTGACCATCCTTCACGTAGCCGGCCGGCACTTGCGTATATTCGTCCACCTGCACAGCCAGATAAGGGGTATACCCGGCGTCCGCGCACCATTCGTAGATGGCGCGGATCAAATAAGGCTTGGTGGACGGCTCGTCTAGCATGGCGATTACTTGCGCATGGCCTTTTCGGCTGGCGTCAGCGCTTCGATGAAGCCCTGGCGAGAGAACAATCGCTCAGCGTACTTCATCATCGGCGTAGCATCCTTGTCGAGCTGAATGCCATAGTGCTCAAGACGCCACAGCAGCGGTGCGATCGCCACGTCGAGCATGGAAAATTCGTCACCCAGCATGAACTTCTGCTTGGCGAAGATCGGCGCAATCTGCGTCAGATTGGCTTCAACTGCGGCGCGTGCCTTTTCCTGCACTTTGGCGTTGCCGCTTTCCAGACCTTCGATGTGACAGAACAGTTCCTGCTCAAAGCGATGCAGGAACAAGCGCGCACGGGCGCGCATCACCGGATCGGGTGGCATCAACTGCGGATGCGGGAAACGCTCGTCGATATATTCGTTGATGATATTGGCTTCGTACAGGATGAGGTCGCGTTCGACCAGCACCGGCACCTTGTTGTACGGGTTCATCACCGCCAGATCTTCCGGCATGTTGAATACGTCCACATCAATCACCTCGAAATCCATGCCTTTTTCAAAAAGCACGAAACGGCAACGATGGCTATAGGGATCGGTTGTACCCGAGTAAAGTGTCATCATAAGAAAAACCACCTAAAAACAATATGTAGCTAAAAAACCAAATGGCGGGGCATGTCACCCCGCCATTTCGGCGCAGACTGCAACGGGGGCGGAAACTAACACAAACCGCCTACCGAATTCAATCTCCTTAGTGAATGTCCTTCCAGATTTCCTTCTTCAGGGCATACATCAGTGCCAGCAAAACGGACAGGAAGATCAGCACGATCCAGCCGATCTGGTGACGGACCAGAATGGCGGGCTCGCTCATGAACACCAGGTAGTTCACCAGATCAGCGATGGTGTGGTCATACTCCACTGCGGACATGGAACCGGCTTCCTTGAGCATCAGCTTGACAACATGCCCCTCGTGCTTTTCAGCTTCTTGCGTGCCCTGCAGATCTGCCAGCACAAACGGCATACCCACGCTCGGGAACACCGTATTGTTCCAGCCACTGGGACGGCTTTCGTCGGCATAAAAACCGCGCATGTAGGTGTACAACCAGTCTGCGCTGCGTGAACGGGCGATCACACTCAGGTCTGGTGGTGCCACACCGTATGCCATCTTGGCAGACCCGGCATCCATTGCGGCTTGCATGGTCGAACCCACCTTGACGTCTTCCGGCAACTCCAGATCAGCCCGGATCTGCGCATCCGACATACCGATATCGTTCAGTCGGTTATAGCGCATGGAAGAGGCCGAATGGCAAGCCAGACAACGCGAAGTGAACAACTTGGCGCCACGCTGGAGCGATGCTTGATCCTGCAGGTTCAACGGTGCCTTGTCGAGGTGCACTTCACCACCGCTGGCATTTGCAAGTACCGGCATACAGGCCAGCATAGCCCATACGATTACTTTCTTGATTGCTTTCATTTCAACGAACCCCTCTCAATTATTTGGACGTCACACGATCAGGCTCGGGCTTGCATGCGTCGATCTTCGTATACCAGGGCATCAGGAAGAAGAACGCAAAATACACGACCGCCAGAATGCGCGATATCAGGGTGTAAGTCGGTGTTGCCGGCATCAGGCCAAGATAGCCCAAGCCCACGAAGCTCACAACGAAAGCAGCCAGGAATGTCTTGTAGATCGGGCCGCGATAACGGATCGACTTGACCGGGCCGCGATCCAGCCATGGCAATGCAAAGAAGATCACGGTCGCCACGCCCATCGCCACCACACCCGGGAACTGGGAACCGAACATCGGCGGCACAGCACGCAGGATCGCGTAGTAAGGGGTGAAGTACCAGACCGGAGCGATATGCTCTGGTGTCTTCATCGGGTTAGCTGGCACAAAGTTGTTGTACTCCAGGAAGTAGCCTCCCATATCCGGCGCGAAGAACACCACCGCACTGAACACCATCAGGAAAGCAACGGCAGCAACGCCGTCCTTGACCACCATGTAGGGGAAGAACGCCACGCCGTCCATAGGCACCCCGTTCGTATGCTTGTGCTTTTTGATCTCGATACCATCCGGATTGTTGGAGCCCACTTCGTGCAAGGCCACCAGGTGCGCCACGATGATCAGCACGAGAACCAGCGGGATCGCCACCACGTGTAGCGCAAAGAAGCGATTCAGCGTGATATCGGACACCACGAAGTCGCCGCGAATCATGATCGCCAGATCCGGACCAATGAACGGCACGGAAGAGAACAAATTCACGATCACCTGTGCGCCCCAGAAGGACATCTGGCCCCATGGCAACAGATAGCCCATGAAGGCCTCGCCCATCAATGCCAGATAGATGATCATACCGATGATCCACAGCAGCTCACGCGGCTTGCGATAGGAACCGTACATCAGACCACGGAACATATGCAGGTAGATCACGATGAAGAACATCGAGGCGCCAGTCGAGTGGATATAGCGCAACAGCCAGCCCCACTGCACATCACGCATGATGTATTCGACTGAAGAGAATGCAAACAGCGCATCCGGTTTATAGTTCATGGTCAGGAAGATACCGCTAAGGATCTGGATGACCAGCACCAGCAGCGCCAAACCACCGAAGAAGTACCAGAAGTTGAAGTTCTTGGGTGCGTAGTACTCGGACAGGTGGGCTTTCCAAGTCGACACCAGCGGAAAGCGCTCATCAACCCAGACGAGTAAACTTTTTAGAAGATTCATCATGCTGCAGCCCCCCTGTCAGCGGGTTGACCGCCTTTTAGCTTACTTACGTCATCATCCCCGATCAGCAGACGAGTATCACTCAAGTACATGTGTGGAGGAATGATCAGATTGGTCGGTGCCGGCACGCCCTTGAAAACGCGTGCAGCCAGATCGAAGCGAGAGCCGTGGCAAGGGCAGAACCAGCCACCAGCCCACTGCGCCCCCAGGTCGGCAGGTGCCACTTCAGGACGGAACGTCGGTGAGCAGCCCAGATGAGTACACACCCCCAACACCACTAGAATTTCCGGCTTGATGGAACGGGTAGCGTTATCGCAATAGGCAGGTTGCTGTGGAACAGATGACGTCGGATCCACCAGCGCATCATCGTGCTTGGGGAGCAGGTCCAGCATCTCTTTGGTGCGGCGCACGATCCAGACCGGCTTACCTTGCCACTCGACGCTGATCATCGTGCCTGGTTCTATGCTGCTGATATCAACTTCAACCGGTGCGCCAGCCGCCTTGGCTCGCTCACTCGGCTGCAAGCTCAAAACGAACGGTGCGCCCGCACCTGCAGCGGCGACACCGCCTACCGCAGTGGTAGCAGCGATCAGCATTCGTCGCTTGCTGTGATCTACTTTATCTGTCATGACCCTCTTCCCTTCCGTAATACGTTGTCAAAAATCCACTAGGGAAGCTTTCCGGCTTCCCTGGCGTCTCGTCGGTACTGGAGGATGGCATTGCGTTGTCCGTCCTTTTTTTATCAGACAAGCTCTGGATCGGCTCCCCAACTCGATCCACTGCCGGCGGTGAATACAACATAGACAGCCTTTCACCGCAGATACTACTCAGAATGCCTAGTTGTTCTTGGCGCCCTGCTTGACCCACTTGCGCAGAGTCAGGATGTATTGACGATCTAAAGTGCCGCTGGCATTCAAACCCATTGGCATTTTGAGACCTTTGTTAGTACCAGTCAGCAACTTGGTGAAGGTACTGGCCTGGCTATCGCCAGGGACGACCACCTTGCCGAATTTGGTGCCCTTCATCAACCCCTCATAAGAAGTCAGATCCAAGCCACTCTTGGCATAACCTTTGGCTGTTGGTGAAGGATTGTGGCAGCTGACGCAGTAATCCTGGATGATTGGCATCACATCCCTGCTAAAACTGACTTCTCCGGACTGCAGCACATTGAGCGCATTATGCGCTGGCGTAAGTGCTTGATCTTCTGCTAGTACATTCAAGGAAAGTGCAGCCATCAGCGCGCCGCCTATCATTATTCTGATTCTCATACTTTCTCCCCGTAGCCCCATGTGAGTCGTAAGCAACGACACTACAGCAGGACGTACCTCGCAGCGGGATGGCGCTGCCCCAAACTACCCATAGAACCGGAAGTTGCTCCTTCATCCGTCAGCATGAAATTCACCAACAGGTATAACCCGAAATGGTTATGTGGCGAATACTACGCAACGCTTTTTCAGAATGCAACGCACTCGGGCGACTATACCCTCAGCCTAAACAGGGACTTCTTCATCAAAGAAGCGATGCTCCAGGCCGAACTTTTCCGCCAAATGCGCACCAAGTGCCTGAACGCCATAGCGTTCAGTCGCATGGTGACCTGCGGCGGCGTATATAACGCCGCACTCCCGTGCAACGTGCACATTGTTTTCAGATATTTCACCTGTCAGGAACACATCCACCCCCAAAGCAATCGCTTGCTCGAAATATCCTTGAGCAGCGCCACTGCACCAGGCTATGCGTGAGAGCTTGCCTGATTTCCCCTCCCCTACCAGCAGAGGCTCAAAGTCCAGCACTTCGACTACCAATCTTGAGAATTCCGCCAAGTCCATCGGGCAAGCCAAAGTACCGTAACAAGCAATATCCTGCTCCCCGAATCGCCCACTCTCGACCAGCCCCAAACGGGAGGCAAGCTGCGCGTTATTCCCCCATAACGGATGGGCATCCAGCGGCAAGTGATATGCCAGAAGGCTGATATCCCGCTCCAGCAAACGGGCGATGCGTCGCTTCTTGACACCGGTTATGGCGGCATCCTCGCCACGCCAGAAATACCCATGGTGTACCAGGATCGCGTCAGCCCCCCAAGCAGCAGCTGCATCAAGTACGGCCTGGGATGCAGTAACCCCGGTCGCTATGCGCAAAACATCAGAACGTCCCTCAACCTGCACCCCATTCGGGCAATAATCGCGAAAGCGACTGATTGCCAGCTCGCTTCCGATATAATCGCTCAACTCTTTTAATTGCATCGTAATTGCACCTATTAACGGCCTGACTGGATCATAACATGCGTAAATTCTGGCTTTTGTTCGCGCAAGCTACCACTATCGGGCTGGCGGTTTTGTTCGTCATTCACACACTCAAACCCAGCCTGCTCCCTACGGCAGCACGAGGTGGTGTCGTCACGCTGTATCAAAACGAACCTGAAGACACCACCTCGAACCTGATCGCTCCCGGCTTTAGCCGCGCCGCCCAGAAAGTGATGCCATCTGTGGTGAACATCTTTACCACCAGCGAAGTCAAGCAATCCACTCATCCATTCATGGACGATCCGCGTTTCCGTTTCTTCTTCGGTGACGAGTTCGACGACAATCAGCCTCAACAGAATTCCAGCCTGGGCTCAGGCGTGATCGTCAGCCAGGACGGGTATATCCTGACCAATCACCATGTGGTGGAATCAGCCGACCAGATCGAAGTCGCCTTCGCCGATGGCCGCAATGCAAAAGGTCACATCGTAGGCACCGACCCTGAGACCGATTTGGCCGTGATCAAGGTGGATGTCAGCTATCCCCTGCCCGCAATCACTTTTGCCAGTGGCGACACCACGCATGTCGGAGATATCGTGCTGGCCGTCGGCAATCCATTCGGCGTGGGGCAAACCGTCACCATGGGCATCGTCAGCGCCCTCAAGCGCAACCATCTGGGCTTGAGCACCTTCGAGAACTTCATCCAGACCGATGCAGCCATCAATCCCGGCAACTCCGGCGGCGCACTGGTCGATGCCAACGGCAATCTGCTGGGTATCAACAGCGCCATCTATTCCCCCAACGGTGGATCGCTGGGCATCGGCTTCGCCATCCCGGTCAGCACCGCCAAGAAAGTTATGGAGCAGATCATCCAGACCGGATCGGTCACCCGTGGCTGGATCGGGGTTGCAGTTCAGGACATGACGCCGGAGCTGGCTGAATCATTCAAGCTCAAGTCCGCGCATGGCGTGCTCATCTCTGAAGTCATGCGCAACGGCCCCGCCGACAAAGCCGGCATCAAACCGGGAGACATTCTGCTGAGCATCGGCGATAGCGACCTTATCGACTCTACCGTGATGCTTGAAACCATCTCTGCACTCACGCCGGGCAAGAATGTCGGCCTGAAATTACTGCGCAATCAAGATGAAGTCGTGGTGCAAGTAAGGGTAGGCAAACGACCAAAACCAAAAGTCATGGAATAGTCTTCCGCAATAGAAGGCCATCCCCAAGCGGCTGTCCATCAAAGGAAACACAGCCGCAACCGGCAATCGATCAGTTGTCGTGCGACACACTGTCCTTCGCGATGGGGTCGCGAACACCGATCCATTTCGCCACCACCACCCCAGCTTCATAAAGCAACCACAGCGGGATCGCCAGCATGAATTGCGAGACGACATCGGGCGGCGTGACGACCGCCGCCACCACGAAGGCGCCGACGATGACATAGGAACGCAGTTCGCGCAGCTTCTCTACTGATACCACTCCCATGCGCACCAGAATCACGACAGCGACCGGCACCTCGAAGGTGATACCGAAAGCGAGGAACATACCCATCACAAAGCTCAGATATTTGTCGATGTCAGTCATCACCGCCACACCGGCCGGCGCGGCCGCTGTGATGAAACCGAACACCACCGGAAATACCGCAAAATAAGCGAACGCCATACCGCAACAGAACAGCAAGGTGCTGACCACGATCATCGGCAGCATCAGCTTTTTTTCGTGGGCATACAGACCCGGCGCGACGAAGCGCCATATCTGATACAGGATGAAGGGCAACGCAATCACGAAGGACGTCATCATCGCCACCTTGAGCGGCACGAAGAACGGCGTGGTGACATCGGTGGCGATCATCTGCCCGCCTTGCGGCAGTTTGGCCAGCATGGGTTGCGCCAGCAAGGCGTAGAGATCGGATGCCCAAGGGAAGAGACAAATGAACACCAGCAACCAGGCCAGGAAACTGTTCAGCAGGCGCGAGCGCAGCTCAACCAGATGGGAGATCAGGGTCTCGCTTGTACTCATTTGGATGTTTCGTCAGGTTTGGCAGGAGGTGCTACTTGCGCATCCGCGGCAGGCTTCTTGTATTGCGCCTGCAAGATGCTCTGCTCAAGCGACAGGCCGTTCGCCTGCATGGCTTGTTCGGCTTCAGCAACGTGTTTCTCGATCTCGTGCTGCATCTGCCGCGCCTGATCCAGCGCCATGTCGTGCGCGATATCGTCCTTGACCTTGTTCACGTAACGCTGGGTGCGCCCCCACAGGTGGCCCGCCGTGCGTGCCAGTTTGGGCAAACGCTCTGGACCGATGACGATCAGCGCTACCAGCGCGATCACCACCAGTTCGGAGAACGCGATGTCGAACATCGCGTTACTTCTCCTTCGCTTCGCCTTCGATGGTTCGCTGGTCAGGCTTGCCGGCGTCCTCGCCGTCCTTCATGCCTTCCTTGAAACCCTTCACGGCCCCGCCGAGATCGCTGCCGATGTTACGCAGTTTCTTGGTGCCGAAGATCAGCACCACGACCAGCAACACGATCAACCAATGCCAGATACTCAATGAACCCATGGTGCGCTCCTGATAGGTTAGCTACGTTTGACCATAGGCGGGATGTTGCCACCGCCAATGACATGAATGTGAAGGTGGAACACTTCCTGCCCTCCGCCCTTGCCGCTATTGATCACGGTGCGGAAGCCATTATCCAAACCCAGTTCTTTTGCCAGCTTCGCCGCCAGCAACAACATCTTGCCCAGCAAGGCCGCATGCGATTCTTCCGCTTCGATCAGCGAAGCCACATGAAGTTTCGGCACCAGCATGAAATGTACAGGCGCGACCGGATTGATGTCATGGAACGCCAGCACGTCGTCATCCTCATACACCTTGCGACAAGGGATCTCGCCGCGCGTGATCTTGCAGAACAGGCAGTTATCGCTCACCACGACTCTCCTTCTCGGTGATACCGGATACGCCCTCGCGGCGTGCCAGTTCGTTCAACACATCATTCGCGCTCAAACCTTTGTGCGCCAGCAGCACCATGCTATGAAACCACAGATCGGCCACTTCATAAGTCAGGTGCTGCTTGTCACCATCCTTGGCAGCCAGCAATACTTCACCCGCCTCCTCGATCACCTTCTTCAGGATGGCATCGTCACCCTTGCTGTACAGCTTGGCGACATAAGACGAGTCGGCTACCGCGCCTTTGCGCGACTCCAGCGTCTCGGTCAATCGTTGCAGGATGTCGTTCATTTTTTATATATCTCGTCCGGGTTCTTCAGCACTTCGTCGGTCTCTATCCAGACACCATTCTCCAGCTTGCTGTAAAAGCAACTCTCGCGACCAGTATGACAGGCAATACCCCCCGCCTGCTCGATCTGCAGCAGGATCACATCGCTGTCGCAGTCGAGGCGTATCTCTTTCACCTTCTGCACATGGCCAGATTCCTCACCCTTGTGCCACAGTTTCTTGCGTGAACGCGACCAGTAGACAGCCTCGCCGACTTCAACTGTGCGTTTGAGCGCATCCCTGTCCATCCATGCCACCATCAGCACGCGCCCACTTACGGCATCTTGCGCGATGGCTGGGACCAGACCGTCGTCCGACCAGTTCACCTTGTTCAGCCATGCTTCAGTCATAGCCGTACCTCTATTCCCTGCTGCGCCATATGCTGCTTGGCCTGCTGCACCGTGTATTCGCCGAAGTGGAAGATGCTAGCTGCCAGCACGGCATCGGCGCCGCCCTTAGTCACGCCGTCGGCCAAGTGCTGCAGGTTGCCTACGCCACCGCTGGCGATCACCGGGATCTCCAGAGCATCGGTCACGGCGCGCGTCAGCGCCAGATCGAAACCTTTTTTCTGCCCATCCTGATCCATGCTGGTCAGCAGGATCTCGCCCGCGCCCAGTGTCTGCATCTTCAGCGCCCACTCCACAGCATCCAGCCCGGTCGCCTTGCGACCGCCGTGGGTGAACACTTCCCACTTGTTCGGCGCGACCTGCTTGGCATCGATAGCCACTACGATACATTGCGAACCATAACGTCCTGCCGCGTCCGCCACCAGCTGCGGGTTAACCACCGCAGACGTGTTGATACTGACCTTGTCCGCTCCCGCATTGAGCAGGTTGCGCACATCCTCGACCTGGCGCACGCCGCCACCCACGGTCAGCGGAATGAACACCTGCTCGGCCACCTTTTCGATGATGTGGAAGATGATGTCGCGGTCGTCGGAACTGGCAGTGATGTCAAGGAAGGTGAGTTCATCCGCGCCCTGTTCATCGTAGCGGCGTGCTATCTCGACGGGATCGCCAGCATCGCGCAACTCGACGAAGCTGACGCCCTTGACCACGCGACCGGCGGTCACGTCCATGCAGGGGATGATGCGTTTGGCGAGCATCAGATCTTGGGCGCGAGTTCGTCCGCCAGCGCTTGCGCGGCCTTGAAATCCAGCGAACCTTCGTAGATGGCGCGGCCGGTGATGGCACCGGTGATGCCCTCGCCACGCACGGCACACAGGTTGCGCACGTCATCCAGATTGGTGATGCCGCCGCTGGCGATGACCGGCACGCTCAATGGGCGCGCCAGCTCCACAGTTGCTTCGATGTTCACGCCGGTCATCATGCCGTCGCGGCCGATGTCGGTATAGATGATGGCTTCCACACCATAACCTTCGAAACGCTGCGCCAGATCAGCCACGTCGTGACCGGTCAGTTTGGACCAGCCGTCCACTGCCACTTTTCCGCCTTTGGCATCCAAGCCGACCATGATGTGGCCGGGGAATGCATCGCAAGCCTCGTGCAGGAAGCCCGGCACCTTAACCGCGGCCGTACCGATGATCACATAGGAGATGCCCAGATCGAGATAACGCTCGATGGTTTCCAGATCGCGGATACCGCCGCCCAGCTGCACAGGAATATCGCTGCCCACTGCCTCGACGATGCTGCGCACGGCCGCTTCGTTCTTGGGTTTGCCGGCAAAGGCGCCGTTCAGGTCGACCAGGTGCAAGCGACGCGCGCCCTGCTCCAGCCAGTGTTTGGCCATTGCAGTCGGGTCATCAGAGAACACGGTCGCGCCCTCCATCTCGCCTTGGCGCAGGCGTACACATTGACCGTCCTTCAGGTCGATCGCGGGAATGATCAGCGTTGAAATATCCATGGTATTTACTATCGTGGTTAAACGGGATTCCAGTTGACGAAATTTTCCAGCAGTTTCAATCCGGCAGCCGCACTCTTCTCCGGGTGGAACTGCACGGCGAACAAATTACCACGCGACACCGCGCAGACAAAGGGCTGCGGATAGTCGCTGCTGCCCTGCACAATGCCTTGGTCGTGCGGTTGTACGTAATAACTGTGTACATAGTAAAAGCGCGCGTCCTGCGCGATACCTTCCCACAGCGGGTGGTCGGCGTGGTGCACGCCGTTCCAGCCCATGTGCGGCACCTTGAGCTTGTTGCCCTGCGCATCCTTGAGACCATGCGCGAAGCGCACGACCTCGCCCTTGAGGATGCCCAGACAAGGGGTATCGCCCTCGGCGCTGTGTTCGAACAACACTTGCAAGCCCATGCAGATACCGAGGAAAGGTTTACCGCCCGCAGCCGCCTCGACGATGGTCTGATCCAGACCACGCTCACGGATCTCGCGCATACAGTCAGGCGCAGCCCCTTGCCCGGGGAACACGACGCGCCCGGCAGTCTTGATCACATCCGCCTCACCCGATACGACGACATTCGCATCCGGCGCGACCTTGCGCACGGCCTGATAGACCGAGCGCAGGTTGCCCATGCCGTAATCCACGATAGCGATATCGACCATGGCGCTTATAAGGTGCCTTTGGTGGATGGCATCACGCCGGCCATGCGCGGATCTTGCTCCAGCGCCACGCGCAAGGCACGACCGAAGGCCTTGAAGATGGTCTCGGCCTGGTGGTGAGCGTTCTCACCTGCCAGATTGTCGATGTGTAATGTCACCAGTGCGTGATTGACGAAGCCCTGGAAGAATTCACGGATCAGATCGACCTCGAACTCGCCGACGTTGGCGCGCACGAAGTCGGCATTGAACACCAGCCCGGGACGCCCCGAGATGTCCAACACCACACGCGACAAGGCTTCATCCAGCGGCACATAGGCATGTCCGTAGCGGCGCAGCCCTTTCTTGTCGCCGATGGCCTGCGTAAAGGCTTGCCCCAGGGTGATACCGATATCTTCCACCGTGTGGTGCGCATCGATGTGCAGATCGCCCTTGGCCAGGATGTCCAGATCCAGCAGACCGTGACGTGCGATCTGGTCCAGCATGTGTTCGAGGAACGGCAGCCCTGTATTCAGCTTGACCTTGCCGGTGCCGTCGAGATTCAGCTCGACCGTGATCTGAGTCTCGAGGGTGTTGCGAGTAACTTGTGCGCTACGCATGATTTGCCTTATGCGAGTTGGTTAATGGAATCCTGCAGTACGACGTAAAACTTGTTATTTTCTTCGGGCGTGCCCACGGTGACGCGCAGACAATCGACCAGTGCCGGGTGCCCGCCGTTCAGGTTTTTTATCAGCACCCCGCGCTGCTTCAGCCCTTCGAACACCTGCGTGGCATTGGCCACGCGGAACAGGATGAAGTTCGCCTCGCTGGGGTATGTCTGCACACCCGCTATCGCATCCAGAGCCGCCATCATCTTCGTGCGTTCCGACCGGATGCTTTCCGCCTGTGCCAGCAGCACATCGTGATGCGCCAGCAATGTACTTGCCACCAACTGCGGCAGGACGCCGACATTATACGGCAAGCGCAGCTTGTCCAATTGTTCCAGCCACGCCTTGGCGCCCGCGATGAAGCCAAGACGCAGCCCCGCCATGCCGAGCTTGGAGTAGGTACGCATCACCAGCAGGTTGTCGTACTTGCCCAATTGCGGGATGAAGCTGTCGCTGGCAAAGGCATAGTACGCCTCGTCCACCACGACCAGCCCGAGTGTCGCCTCGATGATGCGTCGCACCGCATCGGCATCGAACAGATTGCCGGTGGGATTGTTGGGATAGGCGAGAAACACCAGCGCGGGGCGCTCGCGCTCAATGGCGGCCAGCGTCGCGTCAAGGTCGAGCGAAAAATCCCCTGCCAGCGGCACGCCCACATAGCGCATGCCCACAAAGGTAGCGATCATCTTGTACATGACGAACGAAGGCTCGACGCTCAGCAACACGGCATCCGGTTTGGCTACGGCCATCGCCAGCAATTGAATGATCTCATCCGAACCATTGCCCAGCAGCACATCCATGCCTTCAGGCAATTGCGTGACGCGATGGATATCTGCCTTGAGTTGCTGTGCGGCAGCATCGGGATAACGATTGATCGCTGCATCCGCCACGCGCCGCGCAAGTTCATCGCGCAATGCTGCGGGCAACGGATACGGATTTTCCATCGCATCCAGCTTGACCATGCCGGCGGCAGGGGGAACGTGGTAGGCGTGCAGCGCCTGTATCTCTTTACGGATCAGTTGATTCGGGGTCACGGCAGACATGGTGATACGGCTCTGGATAACGGCCCGCATTCTACCTTACTCTGGTGATTTGGCGCGAACGCCGCTTATAATCGGCTCATCGCATCAGGGTCACCCAATGACTGCCAAAAAACTTCGCGTACTGCTGGTGGAGTCCTCTGCGCAAGACTCGAACAACATCCTCGCCAAGCTGGCCGACGCCGGCTATGCGCTGACGCATCAATGCGTGCAGGATGAGCAGGACATGCTACAAGCACTGCTGTCCCAGACCTTCGATGTCATCCTGTGCAGTGACGATCCCGATTGTTTCGGCGGCCTACAGGCCTACAGGCTGTTGCAGCAACTCGAGCTGGACATCCCTTTCCTGCTGCTCGCTCGCGAGCTGAAGGAAGAGACCATCATCCACACCATGCAGGAAGGAGTGGACGACTACATCCTCAAAGGCAGCCTCAATCGCCTGGTTCCTTCCATCGAGCACAATCTGCGGGAAGCCCGTGTGCGGCGCGAGTATCGCGAAGCGCAGGCCGCCTTGCAGGAGAACCAGATGCGCATGCACGCCTTCATCACCGACCTGCCGGGCATGGCCTATCAGATCGTGCTCAAGGACAAGGGCGAAGTGAGCTTCCCTTATGTCAGCGAGGGCTGCTTTCCCCTGCTCGGCATCGAACATCAGGAACTGATCGGCGATGCCAGCCTGTTCGCGGAAATGATCCATCCGGAAGACGCCGGCTCGTATCTCAAAAGCATGCTGACCTCCGCGAAGAAGCTCACCTTCTGGAACTGGGAAGGACGCATGCGCACCCGCCCCAAGGGTGAGATCAAGTGGATCAACCTGCGCTGCAGCCCGCGCCGCGTCGACGAGGCCGTACAGTGGGAAGGCATCATGCTGAACATCACGCAGAGCAAGCAGGCGGATGCGGCCCTGCGGCAATCCAAGCAGCAACTGCGCGAATTCTCCACCCATATTGAAGAAGCGCGCGAACAGGAGCGCATCGCCATCGCGCGCGAGGTGCACGACGAACTGGGCAGCCTGCTCACCGCTACCCGGCTGGATATCGCCTGGCTGGTGTCGCGCCTGAAAGACCAGCCACTGCTGGAAGAAAAAGCCCGTGGCATCGAAGATCTGGTACAGAAATGCACCCGCTCCGCCAGTAACATCGCACGCAGCCTGCGCCCCAGCGCACTGGATACATTCGGCATCGTGGCTGCCATCGAGTCCGAGGCCAAGGAGTTCTCGCAGCGCACCGGCATCGCCTGCGTGCAGGAAGTGATGGACGAATCGGTCAGCGTCTCGCCGCACGTGGCGATCACGCTGTTCCGCATCTTCCAGGAAGCGCTGAACAACATCACCAAACACGCCCAGGCCAAGACCGTGACCATCGCCATCTGCAATCTCGACACCTGTGTCAGCATGACGGTGCGCGACGACGGACGCGGCATACACGACGCGGATCGCGCGAAACCCCGCTCCTTCGGTTTGCGCGGCATCTTCGAGCGTGTCGCCCAGTTCGGCAGGGAAGTGAAGCTGGAAAGCGCTCCCGGACAAGGCACCCGCCTCAACATCCGCATACCGCACCAGCCGGAGCAAAATACAGCACCCGATTCACAAGGTGCATTATTCGAATAAGATACAGGCCATGATCAAAGTACTCATCGCCGACGACCACGAACTTATCCGCAGAGGTCTCAAACAACTGCTGGACGACACGGACGATCTGCGCGTCACCGGTGAAGCCAACACCGGCATGGAAGCGGTCAACATGATCCGCGACAACGAATACGACGTCGTGCTGCTCGATATCAGCATGCCGGACAAGCACGGCATCGACGTGCTCAAGCAGATCAAGGATCTGCGCGGCAACCTGCCGGTGCTGATGCTGAGCATGCACCCGGAAGAACAGTATGCCGTGCGCTCGATGAAAACCGGAGCGGCCGGCTACCTCAACAAGCAAAGTGCGCCGGCACAGCTGGTGACAGCGATCCGCAAGGTCGCCAGCGGCAAGAAATACATCAGCAGCGAGATGGCCGAACAACTGGCAGAAGGCCTGTCACAGGGCTATTCCGAATTGGCGCACCAGACGCTTTCCAACCGCGAGTACCAGACCCTGTGTCTGATGGCGCAAGGCAAGAAACTGAGCGAGATGGCCGAGATCATGTCGCTCAGCCCCAAGACCATCAGTGTCTACCGCATGCGTCTGCTGGAAAAAATGAAGCTGAAGACTAATGCCGAAGCGATCCATTACGCGATCAGCAACCACCTGATCGAATAATCGCAGTCAATTGCAGGCGCTATTCGGCGAATTGCCCCACGGCAGGTGGCCGATAATAAGAATCATCAATCAGGCATCACAAGTAACCATTCAAATGAGCAAACACACCGAACCTGCCGAAATTGCCCGTGAGACCCTGAAAATATTGGGCGAACGCGGCCTGACGCCTACGCCCGAGCATTACACGAGCGTGTATCAGGAACTCGGTGGCGTGAAGGAAACGGCAGCGGCAACCTCATCCCCGAACTGGTCCGCATTGATCCGCGACCTGCTGCGCCAACTTGAGATGACCCACAAAGGGGTCACGCTCACGCGCAAGAAGGAAGGACTTGAGGTCGTACTCAGCCGCTTCGCCAGCAAACCGGATGTGATGTCCGAAAAGCTGAACGGCTTGATACGCTCCTGGGGTAGCGGCGCTGCAGCACCGGACCTCACTTCTGCCACATCGACCGAGACCACAGCCCCCACACCGGCAGCTGCACCCGTAGCACCTGCACGGACCACCACCGCAGCTTCGCCGGCCGGAAAATCCGACGGAAATGACTTGCTCAAACAGCTGCGCGAATTGCTCGCGCAGTCCCTGGAGAATTCGCTGTCTTCGCATCCGGAGCTGAGCGACGATATCCAGCGGCTGGTCATCGTGGTACGCACCTCCGATGATCCGGCCAAGATCAACGACCTGACCAAGCAATTGCGTCAATTCTGGCTCAAGCTGGAGCTGCGCGGCGGCGACAAGGTAAAGATACAGGAAGGTTTGTTGCGTCTGCTGCGTCTGCTGGTCGAGAACGTGAGCGAACTGGTCGCGGATGATGAATGGATGCAGGGACAGGTTTCCGCACTGCAGACCATCATTGCGCAACCGATGGACAAACATGCCATCGCCGATGCCGAGCGCAACCTGCGCGATGCCATCATCAAACAGAGCAGCCTGAAGCAAAGCCTGACCGATGCGAAAACCACGCTCAAGAGCCTGATGACCACATTCATCGACCGTTTGGGCAATCTCACGGAAAGCACGGGCGAATACCACCAGAAGATCGCAGGCTACAGCCAGCAGATCAGCAAAGCCGACAACCTGACCCTGCTGAGCCACATCCTGGAAGATGTGATGCACGACACCCGCGTCATCCAGGCCAGTGCATTGCGCTCGCATGAAGAGCTGCCGGACACCAAGAAGCAAGCCGACGAAGCCGAGGCGCGCATCAAAGCACTGGAACAGGAACTGATGCAGGTCAGCGAACTGGTACGCGAAGACCAGCTCACCGGCGCACTCAACAGGCGCGGACTGGACGAGACGCTGGATCGCGAACTGAAACGCGCCGACCGCAACCGCGCATCGCTTTGCGTCGCATTGCTCGACATAGACAACTTCAAGAAACTGAACGACAGTCTCGGCCATCAAGCTGGCGACCGCGCCCTGACCCATCTCACCCAGGTCATCAAGGACACATTACGCCCGACCGATGCCGTCGGTCGCTATGGCGGCGAGGAATTCGTCATCGTGCTGCCCGATACCGACCTTGCGGCGGGAGTCGAGGCATTGCAGCGCCTGCAGCGCGACCTGACCAAGAAGATCTTCCTGCACAATAACGAGCGCATCCTGGTGACGTTCAGCGCCGGCGTGGCGCTGAGGGGGGAAAATGAAGAGCAGGAAGATCTGCTGGGCCGCGCCGACAAAGCCATGTATCAGGCCAAGCAGGCCGGCAAGAATCGCGTGGTCATGGCGCCGCAGATATAGTGCACGGGAAGATATGCGGCCTTTTCAGCCAATCCGGCACACTGAGCGCACAGCGCAGGTAGTCCATGCATGAGCCGGATTGATCCACTCCAGCCCGCCGCAACGGAGCAGTTGCTTCGAGAAGCTATCGATCACCAGCAAGCCGGTAGGTTCCAGGAGGCCGGCGAGCGCTACCTGCGTATCCTGCAAACCGACGACACCCATCCCGAAGCCAATCACCAGATGGGAAGATTGGCAGTCCGGATGGGACAACCCGGCGCGGCACTCGCTTACTTTTCAACCGCGCTGGATGCCGAACCTGCGCGCGGGCAATACTGGCTGGATTACATCGAAGCCCTGTTCCTCGCGGGACAGATTGATGATGCGCGACAAATCCTGACACTTGCCCGGCAGCAAGGACTGTATGGAGACGAGGTGGATGCCTTGACCGCCCGCCTGCACAGCCAATCCCCCGCCGCACAGCAGCAAGACGCGATCCACG
>JAQUAD010000075.1 GCA_028687425.1 Sideroxydans sp. | reverse complement strand
CTTCCCGCGCCGAAGTGAGCTTTCCACCGATAGCGTGATGCAGGCCGTTTGCGGGCGTTTTCAACTCCCAGTCCCTGCTGGCAGCAGAAGGATGTTCATCGTCACTCTGTTTCATCACGCGAACACCTGCGTAGCTGCCTATCACGTCAGCCTTGCACCAATCCTGTTGCAGATAATCATTGGCAGCATCGAGCAGGTATTCGATATCCGCCGCCTCGACCTTCACTTGCGCGACATCACCTTGATAGTCGGTATCAGTCGTGCCCAGCAGGGTGCGGCCATACCAGGGAATGATGAAGAACATGCGGCCATCTCGCCTGGCCGTGAGCAAGACCGCCTCCTGCGTCGGCAATGCGGGCAAGACCAGATGCACGCCCTTGCTCAAGCGACACCATGACCTAGTCTCCTCGCTCAGCATCGCCCATCGCCCGGAGGTACTCACGCATTGTCTGGCGTGCAAGCTCAGACTGTCGCCAGACAACACATCCTGCACATCGGCACCGCATACCGTGCCGTCTTTCTCATGCCAATCGGTCAACTTCGCATAATTGACACACACAGCGCCGTTCGCCATCGCCCCGGCCACCAACTCCAGCACCAGTCGCGCATCGTCTGTCTGCGCATCACCGTAGGTAAAGCCACCATGCAAACCCGCGTCATTCAAATAAGGAAAGTGGGATGCGAACTCCCGCTTGAAGAAATGGTGATGCTGCATCGGCTCCCCGGGGAAACCCGCCAACGCGTCATAAAGCGTAAGGCCGGCTTTCAGCAACAACGTGCCATTGCGACTATCGGCATAGACGGGCACACCGAAACGCAACGGCCACACACGATGCGGCGCGATATCCAGCAACAATTGTCGCTCCTTCAGTGCTTTGCGCACCAGCTTGAAATCGTACGTTTCCAGATAACGCAGACCACCGTGGATCAGTTTGCTGGATGCGGACGAAGTCGCTTCGGCCCAGTCACCCTGCTCAATCAGCGCGACTCTGAGCCCGCGCAGTGCTGCGTCATAAGCCGTCCATGCGCCATATATCCCGCCGCCACAGACAAGCAGATCGAACTCACCCTGCAGATCGGAAAAATTTCGCCTCATTCATCCCTCATCTGCAATGCTTTCTGCGGCACATCGCTGATCAGGATATCCACTTCCAGCATCAAGGCGCGCGCGATCTCGGCATCGCTGTCGCAGGTATAGACCGCGATGGCTTTATGCCTGGAACGCAGCAATTCGACCATATCCACATCCAGCGTGGATATCTCCACACACAAGCCATGCAAGAACGGATGATCATCGAGCGCCCTGCGCGCATCATTCACCGTATGCTCCGGCTCCAGATTCAGCACCAAGGGAAAATTGGGTGCAATGCCATGCGCATAGACCAGACTATCCTGATCGAAAGAGGAAATCAGCACACCTTCCCCCGACTCCTCCGCCAGCGCCAAAGTCTGACGAACTTTTATCTGATGCCGAGCGACATCTTCCCAGCGACGGTTCTTGATCTCCAGCAACAAACCGCATCGTGCACGATAGGTGGTGACGAATTCCTGCAAGCTCATCACACCATCCGGCTGCGCCCCCGAAAAATGCGCCGCAAAATCCATCTCCTGCAACTGCAGATAGTCATAATCATCGATACGCTTTCCCGGCAAGCCGAGCTTCTTCAGGTCGCGGTCATGCCACAGCACGGCGATCTCGTCACGACTCAGCTGCACATCCGTCTCCATCCCGTCGATGGGATAGGCCAGCGCCCGCTCAAAAGCGGTTCGCGTATTCTCGGCCGCTTCACGATTGGCGCCGCGATGGGCATAGATCAAAGTATTGCTCACGGCAGCCTTTCTATGAAACTGCGCATCGAGGCTTCCATTTTTGCATAGTGCGGGTTGTACATGAGCCGACGCAATATTCCGTATTTCAAATTGTCCGGCGTCACCTCGCCCAGCCATACAGTTTTTGAGGCCTGACAGGCTGAGTAATGGTCGTCATCACGCGCAAAGTAATGCAGACAATTCGCGTATTCGCCGGCCTCACCATAATGCGCGTCTTCCGGCGGTATCACTACAGCAGTATGCGCGCTGGAAAGGATGCGTTTTTCAGGCAGCGCGCTCTTTACCCATTCCACGTCCGCCCGCTGTGGATCGACAGCGGCGTACCACTGCATCTTGCGCAAAGAATGCTGCACCCTGTGAAAGAAATTCAATGTGGCGGCTGCAATCACCGTCGCATCATCCGCACTGGCCGCCACGAATACCGGAATGCGCAGCTCGCCCTGCGGCAATGCATGCGTCAAACGCCACATCTGGGTCACGGCATTCATGCAGAACGATTCATATTTGTATATGTCCCGATCCGGCATCACATTTAGCCAGGTACATCGCGGCAGTAGCCAGCTATAGAGCCGATGCAAATGCGACCAGCGCGCACGAGCAGTGATCTGCAGCGCCGGAGAAAACATGAACAAGCCGCGCACTCGCTCATCGTTATGCGCCTGATACAGGCTCAGTGCAGCCCCGGCAGAGAACCCGGCCAGGTAGATATCATCCACCATCTCCGACAGACATTGCACGCCATACGCGACCGTTTCTGCCCAGTCTTCCCAACGTACATCAAGCAGATCACCAGCTTGCGTGCCATGCCCCGGCAGTAACACTGCCATCACATAAAACCCGTTGCACCGAAAGAAATCCCCCAGATATCGCATGTGATAGGGGGAGTCACTCAAACCATGGGTCAGCAACACTCCGCGACGATATGGCTTTTCGTTTCCTTTCTGATAATCCCCCATAGGCTGCCATGCGAATGGCACATTTCCGTTTACCCGCTTTTCAATGTCCGGCTTGCCTGCATGGACTTGGCGCAGCATCTCCTCTGTATTGCGTATGTATTCGATGAATGACAGACCTGCTCCGGTAAAACCAGCGTTCCGCCCGGAAGGATGATGACGTGCCTGCAAGGGAATATTCATGCTGTCATTGTACCTGCCGCAAGCTGGCTTTGACGTAGGGCGCAGGCGTATCATGCGCCACCCTTTTCAAGCGATTTTGCATGTCCTGGTTCCTTACCAATCTCGTCAGTGCCTTCTTGCTGCCCCCTCTCAATCTATTGCTGGTAGCCAGCATAGGGATACTCCTGTGGCACAGGCGTCCACGCGCTGCACGCCTCCTTGTATCTGTTGCCGTTGCAGGCATCTGGTTGCTCTCCACCCCGTTCGTGGCCGACAGCCTTCTGCAAAGCATCGAAGGAAAGCCAGTCGATCTCAGCAAAAATCCGGCAGACGCCATCGTCGTTTTGGGAGGCGGACAACATTTCAACGCGCCCGAATATGGTGGCAACACGCTCAACAAGGAGACACTAGAGCGCGTGCGCTACGCCGCCATGCTTTATCGCCAGACCGGCAAACCGGTATTGGTCAGCGGCGGCAGCCCGCAGGGGGGCGGTGCCGAAGCGCCGTTAATGAAAAAAGTGCTGGAGCAGGAATACTACGTACCAGTCCGCTGGCTGGAAGACACTTCGGATAACACGCTGGAAAATGCGCGCCACAGCCATGCCCTGTTGGCACGCGATGGAGCAGTCCGCATCTATCTTGTCACGCATGCCTGGCATATGCCCAGATCCGTACAAGTATTCGAACGCGCAGGCTTCACAGTCATCCCGGCGGCCACGGCCTACACCACCCGTTACAAGACCGACCTGCTGACCTTCACCCCCAACGCAACCGCGTTGCTCAAGAGCTATCGATTCATGCACGAAGTCATCGGCATGCTCTGGTATCGGCTAAAATCCTGACGCAACCAACTTACGAGGTGATCACATGAAAGCACGTATCAAATGGGTGGAAGAAGTCTCATTCCTGGGTGAGACCGAAAGCGGACATGCGGTATTGATGGATGGCCCGCCGGCCGGTGGCGGAAGAAACCTCGGTCCACGCCCGATGGAGATGCTGCTGATCGGCACCGGCGCTTGCACCGCTTACGATGTAGTACACATCCTCAAGAAAGCGCGCCAACCCATCACCGACTGCGTAGTGGACATCCAGTCAGACCGCGCCGACACCGATCCCAAGGTATTCACCAGAATACATATGCACTTCATCGTCACAGGGAAGGGCTTGAAACTCGAACAAGTGGAACGTGCGATCAAACTGTCCGCAGACAAATACTGCTCTGCATCCATCATGCTCGGCAAGACGGCAGACATCACACACGACTTCGAGATACAAGAGGGCTGAGCAGCCCTCCTGAAGTAAAGCGCATTCAGACCCAGTAGACGGTCTTGGTCATCACCTTGGACATGCCGCGCATCGCCAGTTTCACCGGCAAAGGCAATTCAGCAGCGCCAAGTGCAACAGCCATATCGGAATGCCCGACCTCGTCCACATACATCTGCTGCGCCACGGCACGGCTCTTGGCATCCTGCGGCGGCAACCCGTCCAGATGGCTTTGCAAATGCGCCCCCACCTGACGCTCCGTCTCTGCCAGAAATCCAAGATTCCATTTATCGCCTAGCGCCCCTGCGATCGCACCGATCGCCAGCGAACCGGTGTACCACAAAGGATTGAGCAGACTCAGTCGCCCGCCCAGCTCATGCACACGATGCGAGGTCCAGGCCAGATGCTCCGTCTCCTCCCATGCCGCTTGATTGAGCTTCTCCTGCACCACCGGATCGCGTGCCGTCAGTGCCTGTCCCTGATACAAGGCCTGTGCACAGATCTCACCGGTATGGTTGATGCGCATCAGCGCGGCAGCATGCTTCTTTTCCGCCTCGCTCATCTGTGCATCAGGAATGTTTGCATCAGGGTAAGGACGTGCCGTCGGCGCTTTGGCGAACAGCGTACGCAAGCCTTTGTCGAATTCGACGATCAAGGTATCCAGATTCAGCATGCTTATTTCCCGACTACTATAAATATGGTCGCAAGGTTACTGGATTCCAGACCTCGCGGGAATGCCCCATAAAAAAACGGGCATCCGAAGATGCCCGTTCTCTATCCAAATCAGAGGGTAAGACTGATTTAGAACTTCTTGCGCAGGCCCACAGCGACCAGGCTGGAGCTACCACCCAAATCAAGACTCGTAGCACTCAAAGCACCTGATGCCACCGAGAAGGCACGAGTACCAGCATCTTGACTAACAGAAGAGTAGGCAGCGTAACCGGTCACAGTCTTGGACAGGTTCTGCAGATATGCCAGAGTCAAGCTGGTAGCGCTGGAACTTGCCGCTTCCATCTTGTTAGCTGCATAGCTAGCCACCACAGCACCGGCACCAGCCGGAACCACTGCGCTGAAGCTGTAGGCCTTGTCAGTTGCACCGCCAGTCAGGGCGCGGGACTGGTAGGTACCGAGCAGCTTGGCAGCACCCAGATCGTAGGAAGCGCCGAACATGTACTCTTTAGCTGCTTCAGAACCGGCTGCAGTCAGAGTGGCATAAGCACCACCAACTGCCAGGGGACCTTGCTCGTAGTTCAGGGAAGCCAGGAAAGCCGAATGCTTGGTATCAGCGGTTTGTGTCAGATTCCCCAGTGCATTGCCACCTGCAGCACTCACCATAGCAGTGGAATAGTTCACAGCTGCAGTGAAAGCACCGGCAAATTTCGGCGAAATATAGGCAACGGCACGCTCAGCACGTGCACCTTCGGCCACTGTGCCCATCAGGAACACTGCGTCCTTGGTCACGTTTTGCAGAGGAGACACTGCAGAACCTGCTGTCGGATCAAACTTCACAGCCAGGTCATAGCCTGTGGTTTGCAGGTAGCCGGTTGCAACAGTACCAAAATCACCCGCCACCGCCAGCATCTTCTTACGGGCAGTCAGTGTGGAACCGTTGTCTTGAGTGTCAATGCCGTATTCGACAACGCCGATCGCGGTCCAGCCATTGTCCAGGCCTTCAGTTGCGGTCACGCTCAGGCGGGAAGTAGACAGACCACCGGAGTAAGCAATCATGTCGCTCTTTTGACCAGAGCCAGAAGCGCTGATGATGGCTGCATCAACGATACCATTGGCGGTAACGTCTGCGAAAGCCGGAGCGGAGAAAGCGGCAGCAACAGCCAGTGCGATGATTTTCTTTTGCATGTGAAACTCCTCTAATTATAAGTTGATTGTCATAAAGACGATCACAAGACTGCCTCGTCTGGCCGCGAAACGTACTCTTGGCACCTTACAAAAGGCTTACAAGTAACAAATCCGCAACAGCGACGTAATACAGCATTCTCGCCATCAAGCCCCGACTGCGAGCTCGGGGCGATTCTCCACAGTCAGAGAAGAGAGATTTTGACCTGCATCAAAAAAACAAAAAAATGTTGCCGAATTACAACAGAGAACCTGATAACAATAATCAAGCAAATACCTTCGCCAGCTCCATCCCCGGTTCGGCAGCACGCATAAATGCCTCACCAACAAGGAAAGCATGCACCTGCTGGTCACGCATGCGCTTTACATCCTGAGTATTGAATATGCCACTCTCCGTAACGACGATCCGATCCTCAGGAATCTGCTCCAACAGATTCAGGGTGGTTTGCAGACTGACTTCAAAGGTGCGCAAGTTACGGTTGTTGATGCCGATCAAGGGCGTCTTGAGTTGAAGTGCAACTTCCAGCTCCTTGCCGTCGTGCACCTCGACCAATACAGCCATCCCCAGTTTGTGTGCCAGCTTCTCGAAGGTCTGCATCTGCTTGAGCGACAGTGCCGCTGCGATCAACAGGATGGCGTCGGCACCCATCGCGCGCGCCTGATAGACCTGATATTCGCTCACCATAAAATCCTTGCGCAGCACGGGCAACGCGCAGGCAGCACGCGCCTGCTTCAAATATTCAGCACTGCCTTGAAAGAACTGTTCATCGGTCAGCACCGACAGGCAGGCAGCACCGTGCTGCGCATAGCTCTGCGCGATCTGCGCCGGATGGAAATCCTCACGGATCACACCTTTGCTGGGGCTGGCTTTTTTTATCTCGGCGATCACCGCAGCCTGTCCTGCAGCGATCTTGTTGCGGATGGCGCCGACGAAATCACGGGCCGGCGCTGCCTGTTCCGCTTCTGCGCGAATCGCCGGCAATGGCTTGGCCGAAAGTGCAGCAGCCACTTCCTGCGCTTTGACTGCAAGTATCTTGTTGAGTATGTCGGACATGCTGGTTTCTCTTGAATAAGGCGCGCATTCTAACGCATGCGCAATGCTAAAATACGCCCCACTGATATTCAGGCAAGCACCATGAACGACATCAAGGAATATATGAATGGCGTCGGGCAAAAAGCCCGCACCGCATCACGCGCGATGGCGATGGCGGATACCAACGCCAAAAACCACGCGCTGGAGAATATCGCCTCTGCCATCCTGCTCAACAGCGGCAGGCTGATCGCCGAAAACGCGAAAGACGTGGAACTGGCAAAGAAAAACGGACTCGACGCAGCCTCCATCGACCGTCTCACGCTGTCCGAGAAAACCATCAACGGCATGGCCGAAGGCCTGCGCCAGATCGCCGCACTGCCCGACCCGATCGGCGAGATCAGCGATATGAAATACCGCCCGTCCGGCATTCAGGTGGGCAAGATGCGCGTGCCGCTGGGCGTCATCGGCATCATCTACGAATCGCGCCCGAACGTGACGGCGGATGCAGCCGGCCTGTGCCTGAAATCCGGCAATGCCTGCATTCTGCGTGGCGGCTCGGAAGCCATCCACTCCAACCAGGCCATCGCCGCCTGTGTACACCAAGGACTGCGCGAAGCGGGCCTGCCCGAAGCCGCCGTGCAAGTGGTGAGCACCACCGACCGCGCAGCGGTAGGAGAGCTCATCACCATGAAAGAGTACGTGGATG
>JAQUAD010000074.1 GCA_028687425.1 Sideroxydans sp. | reverse complement strand
GGTGTTCGCGTGATGAAACAGAGTGACGATGAACATCCTTCTGCTGCCAGCAGGGACTGGGAGTTGAAAACGCCCGCAAACGGCCTGCATCACGCTATCGGTGGAAAGCTCACTTCGGCGCGGGAAGATGCGGCCGTGATCGTCGATGCGGTGTGCGAAAAACTGGGTGTTGACGTTGCATGCACCAGTAGAGCGCGCATGCTGCCGTGGGCGCCTGAGAAGGGTTTTGCGGGGTGGGCATCAGAAGCTACAGGCGTCGCCCAAGGATTAGGTATCGACGAAGAGAGCGCGCTGTGGCTGATGCGTCGGCATGGCTCGCGTGTTACGGATGTGTTCGATATCGTTCGAGGGATGCCGCAGTATGCTTTGCGCATCGTGCCGGAAGTGCCTTTAATTTACGCAGATCTGTTGTTGTGCGCGCGCGAAGAGATGGTGGTGCATCTGCCGGATCTGTTGCGACGACGCATGCCCTTGCTGATCCTGGCAAAGCTGGATGCAGAAACAGTTCGACACCTTGCTGAGCTGGTGGCGCCAGTATTGGGCTGGGATGTGCAGCGCATCAGCGATGAGGTGGAGGCTTGTCATACATGATCGTTGCAGTCGCGCTTGATCTGGGGACGACCAGCATCAAGGCGGGGCTGCTGTCTGCGAGTGGCGAATTGAGTGGCGTCGTGGTTCGTTGCGCGCCGCCGGTTACGGCTGAAGCGGGGCGGTATGAGAGTGATGGTAGTGCCTATGCGGATGTTGCGAATGCTGTGCTTGCAGAATGTCTGGCCCGGATAGCCGGGTGTCCGCCGCTCGGGCTATGCAGTCAACGCTCTTCCTTCTTGATATGGGAGCGCGCCAGTGGACGTTCGGTCACGCCGCTTATCTCCTGGCAGGACGACCGGGGGCAGGCCAGTTGCGATGCCTTGCGCGAGAAGGATGGCCGAATACGTGCGCTTACCGGACTGCCGCTGGCACCCTATTATCTGGCGCCCAAATTGAGCGTGTTGCTCGGAGAGCATCCTGAATGGCGCGCACATCTGGCAAGTGGTGCGTGGATGCTGGGTACGCTGGATACATTTCTAATATGGCAGTGGACGGGCGGTAAACACCATGTGACCGATGCTTCAATGGCGGCACGCACTCTTTTGATGGATATCCATGATTCGCAGTGGTCTGCAGAGTTGTGCGGCATGTTCGGCGTTGATGCGGCTGTCTTGCCGAAAATCCTGCCTTCGGCCGGCTTGAAGATTAAGCTAGACAATGGGTTGTTGTTGCAATCTTGTGTGGGGGATCAGTCGGCGGCTTTGTGGCACGGCATCGCACCGGGCGGCCACGAAGCGATGGTCAATCTGGGCACCGGCGGATTCGTCGCGGCATATTGTTCGCAAAAGAAAAGCAGGCCGACAGGGTACTTGCAGACACTGGTTTGTCAGGATGCTCGGCGGCAAGTACATCTGGCTTGTGAAGGGACATTGAACTCAATTGCGTCAGCGCTGGCTGAATACCCGGTTGAAAGTTGCCTGCCAGAAGAGTTGGCGAGTAACGATATATATTGCGTGGCAGAGCCGAGCGGACTGGGAGCGCCGTATTTCCGGCGCGATATCGGGTTGGCCTTTTCGGAGCCGGTCGGCCATTTGGATGCGCACCGTATTGCCTTGCTGTTGCAGGAAGGCATCATTTTCCGCGTGGCGCGAGTCATTGAGGATTTCCAGAGTGGGCTAGGCGTAAAAAGTGTCTATCTCTCCGGCGGTTTGTCCAACCTGCCTTGTTTGCAGCGAGGTATCGCCAGTCTTGTCCCGGTCGCCTACCGATTATTGCAGCCGGATGCGGGGCTGGTCGGGGCGGCCCAGTTGGCATCCGGTGTGAACACGGCGGGTGTCAGGCAGGCGCAAAGGCTTGATGCAATTGCCGCCCAGGCGAGGCTGCGACGCAAGTTCGAGAGGTGGAAGGCGTGGCTGGACGGACGGCTTGATCCCGGGGCGTTGGGTCAGGAAAAGAAAGTAACTCGATAAGCGTTTGACAGGTGTATTGGTCTCGCATAGAATGCGCGCCCTTCGCAGTCCGTTATTCATTTATTGTTTTAGGAAATGCCATGAAAACATTTTCCGCTAAAGCGCAAGAAGTCCAGCACGACTGGATCTTGGTCGACGCAGCTGACAAAGTGCTGGGCCGTTTGGCCAGCCAGATCGCTACCCGCCTGCGCGGCAAGCATAAGGCTATTTATACGCCCCACGTAGACACCGGCGATTTCGTCGTGGTCGTGAACGCTGAAAAAGTGCGCGTGACCGGCAATAAAGCCCAGGACAAGATGTACTACCGCCACACCGGTTTCCCCGGCGGTATCTACGAAACCAACTTTATCAAGATGCAACAGCGTCACCCGCAACGTCTTTTGCAGAAGGCCGTACGCGGCATGCTGCCTAAGGGCCCGTTGGGATACGCAATGCTGAGCAAGCTTAAGGTGTACGCAGGTGCGACTCATCCGCATAGCGCACAGCAACCCAAACCAATCGATCTGTTGAAGGCTTAATCATGAGCGTGACTTATAACTACGGAACAGGCCGTCGCAAGAGCGCGGTGGCACGTGTGTTCATCAAGGCAGGCAAGGGCGAGATCATCGTCAATGACAAGCCTCTGGACGTATTCTTCTCTCGCGAGACCGGCCGTATGGTCGTGTGCCAGCCTCTGGAATTGACCGAGATGATGGGCAAGTTCGACATCATGGTGAACGTCTCCGGTGGCGGTGAGTCCGGTCAGGCGGGTGCGGTGCGTCACGGCATCACTCGTGCATTGATCGATTACGATGCATCCCTGAAGTCGACCCTGAGCCAGGCTGGCTTGGTCACTCGTGATGCACGTGAGGTCGAGCGTAAAAAAGTCGGTCTGCGCAAGGCGCGTCGCAGGAAACAATTCTCCAAGCGTTAAGCTTGTGTGGAACCGAGAAAGCCGCCATTTGGCGGCTTTTTCATTTATCATTTGCCCACTTTTCAGGAGGGTAGCGTGGTCAAGGTTGGTATCGTTGGTGGAACGGGTTACACCGGAGTTGAATTACTCCGTTTGCTGGTGGCGCATCCGCAGGTTGAGCTGCGTGCGATCACGTCGCGTGCCGATGCCGGTACGCCAGTCAGCCAGATGTTTCCCAGCCTGCGCGGACGTGTGGGCCTCGCTTTCAGCCATCCCGACGAGGCGCATCTGGATCAGTGTGATGTAGTGTTCTTTGCCACGCCCAATGGCATCGCTATGCAGCAGGTGAGAACCCTGCTGGACGCAGGCGTCAAAGTCATCGATCTGGCTGCCGACTTCCGTATCAAGGATGTGGCGGAATGGGAGAAATGGTACGGCATGAGCCATGCCTGTCCTGACCTGGTGGAAGAAGCCGTTTATGGCTTGCCCGAGGTGAATCGGGACAAGATCAGAAATGCGCGTCTGATCGCCAATCCCGGCTGCTACCCGACTGCAGTGCAGTTGGGTTTTATTCCTTTGTTGGAAGCCGGTGTCATCGAGCCGGGCTCGCTTATCGCGGACTCTAAATCTGGCGTGTCCGGCGCTGGGCGCAAGGCCGAAGTGGCGACGCTCTTTTCCGAGGCGGGTGACAACTTCAAGGCCTATGGTGTTGCGGGGCACAGACACTTGCCCGAGATCAAACAAGGGCTGACCAATGTGCTCGGAAAACCTGTCGGTCTGACATTTGTGCCACATCTGACTCCTTTGATTCGCGGCATTCATGCGACGCTGTACGGGCGCCTGACAAAAGACGTCGATTTGCAGTCGCTGTTCGAACAACGTTATGCAGGTGAGGCATTCGTCGATGTGTTGCCTGCCGGCGGTATGCCGGAAACGCGTTCCGTGCGCGGCTCCAATATCTGCCGTATAGCAGTGCATCGTCCGCAAGGCGGGGATACCGTCGTGGTCTTGTCCGTTATCGATAATCTGGTCAAGGGCGCGGCTGGGCAGGCGGTGCAAAACATGAATATATTATTCGGGTTGCCGGAAACAACCGGTATTGATCTGGTTCCCTTGTTGCCCTGAGCGAGAATGATCAAGAAATTCAAACGTAGATTCAGTATCTCTGCGCCGCGTCTCGCAGTGCGGCCACACGTACCATGGTATGTGCGCTGGGCTATCGTGCTGCCCTTTGTGCTGGTATTCGGATTTTTGGTGTGGTGGGCTTATGATGCTGGCATGGCTCTGGCTGGATTCCATCGCGGAGAGGCCGAGCAGGAAATCACTTTGCTGCGTGAGCGTGTGCTGGAGCTGGAGGCAAAGGCTGCCGATCAGGCTAACCAGATTGCGGTGCATGAGCGGCAGGCGCAGATCCAGCAGGCTGCGGCTGACGAAGTGCTGGAACAGGTCAATGCCTTGCATGACGAGAACTTGAGGTTGCGCGAAGATCTTTCATTCTTCCAGAGCCTGCCGCTAACAGCGGGACGCGATGCGGAACTTTCCATACACAGTCTCAAGCTGGAACCCGCCAGCTTGCCGGGTGAATATCATTGCCAGATGCTGCTTGTGCAAGGCGTGCAGCGACGCGGAAGAGTGTTTCAGGGAGACCTGCAGATACTGGTCAACGGCGATCAGGGCGGGCAAAAAGTGGTGTTACAATTCCCCGAGCCAAATTCGGCAGAGGTTGCAGCGCAACGCCTGAATTTCAAGTATTACCAACGCGTAGAACGTATTTTCCGTTTGCCGGAAGGCGTGCATATCGATAGCGTTGAGATTCGTGTCTTTGAAAAGGGCATGCAAGAGCCCAAGGTGACACAGACGGTATTGCTTTCATAATGGAGTGGCTAGATGTTCAGTAAACACAGCAAACCGCAAAATCGTATCGATTCCTTGATCGGTGCAGGGACGCGAGTCAATGGGGATATCCATTTTTCGGGTGGCTTGCGCGTGGACGGGGAAGTCAGCGGTAGCGTCATTGCCGACCCAGCCAAAGCCAGCACGCTGGTGTTGAGCGAGCAGGCTCGTGTGCACGGCGAGATCAGCGTGACCCATCTGGTGGTCAATGGGATGGTGTCAGGCCCTATTCAGGCATCCGAATACCTGGAACTTCAAAGCAAAGCCAAGGTCACTGGCGATGTAAGGTATAAAACACTGGAGATTCAGTTGGGCGCTATCGTTGAAGGCAAGTTGGTGCACATCAATGAGGCTTCGGAAAAAGTCGTGTCACTCAAGGTGAGTGGCGCTGAATCGTAATAAATGACAAGGAGTACAACCATGAATGCAGTCACTGAAATGCAAGATCCGCTGCTGTTTACCGACAGTGCCGCCAACAAGGTGAAACAACTGATCGAAGAAGAGGGCAATGCCGAATTGAAGTTGCGCGTGTTCGTTACCGGCGGCGGCTGTTCCGGTTTCCAATATGGTTTCACTTTCGATGAGGTGGTGAACGAAGACGATACCGTCATGAACAAGAACGGCGTGCAATTGCTGGTCGATCCGATGAGCTTCCAGTATCTGGTCGGCGCAGAGATCGATTACACCGAAGGCCTCGAAGGCTCTCAGTTCGTGATCAAGAATCCGAACGCAACGACCACCTGTGGTTGCGGGTCTTCATTCTCGGCGTAAGCAGTTAGTAGTTGCAGACAAGGACGGGGCGCGAAAGCGCCCCGTTTTGTTTTATGCGGGATGGATTGCGCCCAACACGCAAGAGTGTGACGCGCCTGTAGCTGCAGGCAGGTTGCCGGCGCGCAGATGCATGCTCTGGCGTGCCAACCAGGCAAAAGCGATCGCTTCCATCCAGTCTGCGGGAATGCCGAGTGCATCGGTCTTCTGTATGCGGCAATGCGGCAATTGCTGCTGTAGGCGGGAGATCAATGCGGAATTGTGCGCGCCCCCCCCGCATAGATAGAGCTCTTCTGCGCCTGCACAGAATCTGTTGACGGCATCTGCGACGCTGTCGCTGGTGAGCGCCAGCAGGGTTGCCTGTATGTCGGCGGGAGATTCAGGGCCTGCCAACAGATTCTCCAGCCACGCAAGATTGAACAGATCGCGTCCGGTGCTCTTGGGAGGTAACTCGGAGAAATATGTCTCGGCCAGCATGCGTTGCAGCAAGTCGGGAATGCACTTGCCGCTGGCGGCCCATTCCCCGTTCTTGTCATAGGGCCTGCCTTGGTGTTTATTGATCCAGCCATCCATCAGCAGGTTGCCGGGACCGGTGTCGAAGCCTGTCGTGCCGCGACCGGGCGGCAGATCAGTGAGGTTGGCGATGCCGCCAAGATTAAGTACAGCGCGATGGATTGCAGGATGGCGCAGCACAGTGTCATGAAAAGCGGGTACCAGCGGAGCGCCCTGGCCGCCTGCGGCAATGTCGCGAGAGCGGAAATCGCTGACGACATGGATGCCTGTCAGCTCGGCCAGGAGTGCGGCGTTGCCGATTTGCACCGTGTAGCCCTGCTCGGGCCGATGGCGAATGGTCTGGCCGTGGCAGCCGATGGCCTGGATATGATCCGCAGAAATTCCCGCCTTGATTAGCAAGGCGAGGCTGGCATCAGCATAAGCGTGTGCCAGGGTGATGGCAGCGAGTTGCGTGCGGTGTATTTCATCGAAGCCGGGTTGATGCAGCCCGAGCAATACATCTTTCAGTGATTGAGGGTAGGGCTGGTAGTGGCTGGCAAGCAGTTGGGCCCTGTCGCCGGCGAAGTCGACCAGTGCGACATCAATGCCGTCCAGGCTGGTGCCGGACATGATGCCGATGTATAGATCGGAAGCTTCTTTCACTTAATCGAGTTTGGCGATGCGCGTATTGCGCAACAAGGACAGGCGCGCATGCAAGTCACGTGTGGCTTCGGTGAAGGCCGTGCGCTGTGCTTCGCTGATCGGTTTGCCATCGGGCAGGGCAATCTTCAGCGGGTCGCGCTGGATACCGCTGACCTTGAATTCGTAATGCAAGTGCGGGCCGCTGGCCAAACCGGTCTTGCCTACATAACCGATGACCTCTCCCTGAGCTATGCGCTGACCGCGATGCAAGCTGGCGGCGAATCTGGAAAGGTGTCCGTAGACTGTTTGGAAATGTCCCTGATGCTCAATTATGATCACATTGCCGTAGCCGCCTCGCGTGCCCACGAAAGAAACGATGCCATCTGCCGTCGCGCGAACCTTGGTGCCGATGGGGGCGGCATAGTCCACGCCTTTGTGGGCCCGCCATTTGTTCAGTACCGGATGGAAGCGCGAGCGGCTGAAGCCTGAGCTGACGCGGGAAAATTCGATCGGTGAGCGCAGGAATGCTTTGCGCATGCTCTTGCCGTCCGGAGAGAAGTAGTCGCCGCCGTGGCGTGAATTCTCAAAATAAAAGGCACGGAAGGTGCGGCCATGGTTGACGAACTCTGCAGCCAGGATGCGGCCCTTGTGCGTCGATTCGCCGTTCAAGTAGTCCATCTCATAGACCACGCTGAATTTGTCGTGCCGGCGCAGGTCGCGGTGAAAGTCGATATCGCCGCCGAAGACCTCGACCAATTGATTGGCAATCGAATCCGGCAAACCTGCCTCATCTGTGGCGGCATACAGGCTGCTGGCGATCTCGCCGGTCTGTACGAAAACGCGGCGCTCGGTTTCGGCAACTTGCTCCGTCACTCTGAAACTTGCGCCGTCCTTAAGGACTTTTACATGATTGCCGTCATTGTCGGTATATCGCAATGCCAGCAGGTTGTGCGCATCGTCGGTCTCTACCAGTAAAGTCCTGCCGACACGCAACTGGCGGAACGAGCGCACCGAAGCGTCGCGGCGCAAGAATTCATCCGCAGCCGGATCCTGCACATTCACTCGGCGCAATAGTTCGCTGACGGTATCGCCGCGTTGTACGCGGTCATTGCGCCAGAACACGGCGGCTTCAGACGACGGTTCTGTGGCGACAGGCAGCGTAATATTCTCAAAGACGCTGTATTGCGAGGCAGACAAGCCGACGGTCTGCGGCATGATGCCGAACGCGGTCAGCACCCCGAGTAACGGCAGGGTGGATAGTGTGATGAACCAGCGCAGCTTCATCTTGTGAGCGTGTAGCAGGGTGTTTTGCGGTAACATTCGCGCTTCCTCGGTGGCG
>JAQUAD010000073.1 GCA_028687425.1 Sideroxydans sp. | reverse complement strand
CGGATCCGGGAAGCGGGTCTCGATGCGGCGAGCCTTGTCGCTGGCAACGTGCGGGATACGGATGGAAGCGGAACGAGTCTTGGCAGAGTAAGCCATCTTCACCGGTGCTTCGAAGGGAGGAACCAGACGCTTGTAGGAGTTGGTAGACGGGTTGCAGATCGCGTTCAGTGCCTTGGCGTGCTTGATCACACCGCCGATGTAGTACAGCGCTGTCTCGGACAGACCGGCATAGCCGTTGCCTGCGAAGGTGTTCTTGCCGTCTTTCCAGATGGACTGGTGCACGTGCATGCCGGAACCGTTGTCGCCAACGATGGGCTTGGGCATGAAGGTAGCAGTCTTGCCGTACTGGTGTGCCACGTTGTGCACGATGTACTTCAGGGTCTGTGTCCAGTCAGCGCGCTTCACCAGCGGTGCGAACTTGGTGCCGATCTCGCACTGGCCGGCAGTTGCCACTTCGTGGTGGTGCACTTCGACGGGGATGCCGATCTCTTCCAGCAGCAGACACATTTGAGCACGTACGTCGTTCAGGCTGTCTACCGGAGGAACGGGAAAGTAACCACCCTTCACCATCGGACGGTGGCCGGTGTTGCCGCCTTCGAACTTCTCGCCGGTTGCCCATGCAGCTTCTTCGGAATTGATCTTCAGGAAGCAGCCGGACATGTCCACGTTCCACTCTACGGAGTCGAAGATGAAGAATTCTGGCTCGGGACCGAAGAATGCGGTGTCACCGATGCCGGTGGACTTCAGATAGGCTTCAGCGCGCTTGGCGATGGAGCGCGGGTCGCGGTCATAGCCCTTGCCGTCGGTCGGCTCGATCACGTCACAAGTGATGATCAGGGTCGGCTCGTCGAAGAAAGGATCAACGTAAGCAGAATCCGGATCCAGCATCAGCAACATGTCGGAAGCCTGGATGCCTTTCCAGCCAGCGATGGAGGAACCGTCGAAGGCGTGACCTTCTTCGAACTTGCTTTCGTCAACGGCGCTGACCGGCACGCCAACGTGCTGTTCTTTACCGCGTGTATCTGTGAAACGAAGGTCGACGAATTTGATGCCTTGTTCTTTGATCATCTTCAGAACGTCGGCGGCTGTTTTGGACATACTCGAATCTCCCAGGAAATTAAAAACAAAAGTCAGTAAAGCGAACCGTTTGATTGGTACGGGCCGAAAAAAGCAGAAACTGTGCCATCGCCGGATATCCAGTCAGGCGAGCATTGTGCCATATCTGCACGGAAATGGCGGGTATCGTGCGCGCCCAAAATCGGGGCGGCCCTGATGCTGTACGCACTACTTTGGTGCGGCGCGCTGGTATACATCGATGCGCTTGAAATACGGATCATCGGCAACGATGGCCTGGCATCTGGCGTGCAGTTCGCGGGTGTCGAACGTGGCGGGCATCAGCAATTCCGCCTCGATCTTGCCGTTCAGATAATGCAGCAGGATATGGCTCTCGTCCGGCAACGTCATATCCAGCCTTTTTTGTAGGTGAGCCAACAACAGGTGTCGTTGTGGCGTATGTGCGTTCGGTTTCGACTGAACGTCATCCTCGGGGTCGATATGCACCATCACATCCATCACATGGTGGCTCTTGAGCACAGCTGCGCGGGCAGCTTCTGCGATGTAATGTCCTTCCGACACGCTGATGAACGGATCGACCATGATGTGTGCGTCCACCAGCGCGTTATCCGCCATCTTGCGCGTGCGCAACTCATGCAGCCCCAGCACGCCCGGCACCGACTTGAGCGTATTGCGGATGGCGCGCACCTCTTCCGGTTCCAGACCGGTATCCACCAGCTCTAGCATCGCATCGCGCGCGAACTGGAAGCCCATGTAAGCGATCATCACACCCACCACCGCCGCAGCGATCAGATCGAGGAAGGTGTAGCCCAGCAGGTTGCCCGAGATACCCACGATGACCACCAGCGACGAAGCCGCATCCGAACGCGCATGCCACGCGTTGGCAACCAGCATCTGTGAGCGCACGCGTTTCGCCACGGCCAGCATGTAACGGAACAACCCTTCCTTGGCAGCCAGCGCAAAGATGGCGACCCACAGCGTGATGGGATGCACGGTCTGCACATGCTCGGGATGTTGCAGCCGCGAACCGGCGGCGACCAACAACACGATGCCGAGCACGGACAGGCTGGTGCCCAGGATCAAAGAAGCGGCGGTCTCGATACGCGCGTGGCCATAAGGGTGATTGGCATCCGCATGCTTGTTGCCGTGCCGGTTCGCGAACAGCACCAGCACATCCGAGAGCAGATCCGCAAAGGAATGCAGGCCGTCCGCCATCAACGATTGCGATTTGCCGAAGAAGCCCGCCAGCACCTGCACGATGCTCAAGATCAGGTTGATGAAGATGCTGACCCAGGTGCTCTTGCGCGCAGCCGCGAAGCGTTCCGGATGCGCCGGCTCAAAGGCTGCCGACTTGTCGTGAGCATGTGCGTGCGTGTGATTTTTCATTGCTGTTGGGATAGTATGCAGGCGAGTGCGCAGGATAACATCCGTGCACTGAACCTTAAATCGAAGAAAGCGCATCATGGGAAAAATCACTGAAATATTAACGACGGCACAAAACCGTGCCAAAGACCTCGGCTTGCCATACGAAGGCGCTTTGACGCCTGAAGAAGCGAACACCATCTGGCAAAGCGCCCCGGGGGCAAAGCTGGTGGACGTGCGCACGCGCGCAGAGATAGACTGGGTCGGTAAAGTGCCGGGCGCCGTCGAGATCGAATGGCTGGGCTATCCCGGCATGAAACCCAACCCCAACTTCATGGCATCGCTGGAGCAGCAAGTGGACAAGGAATCGCTGGTGCTCTTCCTGTGCCGTACCGCGCAGCGTTCACACATGGCTGCCGCACTTGCCACGCAGAATGGCTATGCGGATTGCTACAACATCCTCGAAGGTTTTGAAGGCGACAAGAACAGCAGCAACCAGCGCAACAAGCTGAACGGCTGGCGTGCCAAGGATCTGCCCTGGGAACAAGGCTGATCGCCGGGTAATGTTCAAAGAGAAAGCCCGCTTTCGCGGGCTTTTCTTTTACGGATGCGACCAGCTCACCGCGCCGGTGTAGGCACTCAGCAGCACCACCAAGCCGAACACGATGCGATACCAGGCGAACACCACGAAGGTGTGGTTGGAAATGAACTTGATGAAACTCTTCACCGCCCACATCGCCGCGATGAACGAAGTGACGAAGCCGACCGCGAACACCGGAATGTCGGAGGCGTGCAAGGCCGTCCAGTTCTTGTACAAGTCGTAGGCGGTCGCCGCGAACATGGTCGGGATGGCGAGGAAGAACGAGAACTCCGCCGCCGTCTTGCGCGACAGCCCGAAGATCAAACCGCCCATGATGGTCGCACCGGAGCGCGAGGTGCCCGGGATCATCGCCAGCGCCTGCGCAAAACCCACTTTCAAAGCATCCGGCCAGCGCATCTCATCAACTGAGTTCAGTCGTGGATGATAGGAACGCTTCTCCACATACAGGATGATGAAGCCGCCCACGATCAGCGCGGTGGCCACCGTGATCGGGTTGAACAGCAAAGCCTTGATGGTGGAGTGGAACATCAGCCCCAGCACCGCAGCAGGCAGGAAGGCGATGAACAGCAGGCCCACAAAGCGCTGCTCAACCGGGTCCGTCTTGATGCCGCGCACCGTGCGCATCAAGCGCTCGCGATAATCCCAGCACACCGCCAAAATCGCCGCCAGCTGAATCACGATCTTGAACACCTTGCTGGTCTCATCGTTGTAACCGATCAGGTCGCCGATGATGATCAAGTGGCCGGTTGAAGAGATAGGCAGGAATTCGGTCAAGCCTTCGATAACGCCGAGAAACGCGGCTTTGAGCAGCAGGATGATGTCCATGATGGTTACTTGCGTGATTGTTCGGTAGCGATGCGCAGATTCACCGCACGCCGCTCGTCGTCGCTCATCCCCACCCAGCGCGTCACCTCATCGAACGTGCGCAAACAACTACGACACACATCATCGCCATGCACCGTCGTGCAATGGCCGACACAGGGTGATTCAGCAGTGATTTCAACCGGGAAAGAAGAAAGCGGAGAATTCATGGCGCGGCATTATACCTGCGGGCAGGTCGCCTGCTCCAAACGCGTCAGCCAAGCCAGCGCATGTTCTCGCGATTCGCCGCACATCTCCGCAGAAGGCTGCAACCCGCCGCAGAAAGCGGGGCGATCTGGTTTGCCGAATACCTTGCAGCGCAGATTCTCATCCAGCTGCACGCAAGGTACTCCGGCGGGCTTGCCGTTCGGCACGCCGGGAAGCGGGGAAGTGATGGAGGGCGCGATACAGCAGGCGGCGCAGGAGGGGCGGCAGTTCATTGAATGAATACTTGGAGTTCTTGACTGGGATCGAATAATGCCATACTGTCCGCAAAAATTCCCAGGAGAACGAACGTTCATGACTCCCGTAATCACTCTGGTAAGTGACCAAGATGCGGTACTTACCTATCTAGCTGAAGCCCGCAAACATCACACCCAAGCCGTTATAGCAAAACATCTCGGCGTAGGTGTTCGCACCATTAGCCGCTGGGAAGCGCGGCAAACAAATCCCCCTGCCTATGTGGCGCATGCGTTGCAACAGCTTCTGCCATTCCCGGAACCGGAAAGACCGGAAGGGAGCTTCAACTTTATTGACCTGTTTGCGGGTATCGGCGGTATCCGCAAAGCATTTGAAGATATTGGGGGACGCTGTGTGTTCACTAGCGAGTGGGACAGCTACGCGCAAAAGACCTACGCCGAGAACTACCGCGATGGTCATTCCATCGCAGGAGATATCACGCAAGTTGCTGCGGAAAGTATTCCAGACCATGACGTTCTGTTGGCGGGTTTTCCCTGCCAGCCATTTTCGATTGCCGGGGTCTCAAAGAAGAATGCGTTGGGCAGAGCGCATGGTTTCGCATGCGAAACACAGGGGACTTTGTTCTTTGATGTCGCGCGCATCATTGATGCAAAGCGACCAAGAGCCTTCCTATTGGAGAACGTCAAGAATCTCATGTCTCACGACAAGGGGCGCACCTTCGACGTGATCCGCCGTACCTTGACGGAAGAGCTTGGCTATCACATTCATTATCGTGTCATCGACGGAGCGCACTTCACTCCGCAACATCGCGAACGAATCATCATCGTCGGATTCCGTGAGCCAGTAGCTTTTGATTTTGATGCGATCCCATTACGCCCTAAAGGCGAGATCAAACTGAAAGATATTCTTCATCGAACCGATGGAGCAGAGCCTGTACTCGAGTGGGATGGAGACAGGTTCTTTGATCATAAGAAGAAAAAAGTGTTGGATAAATACACGCTAACCCCAAAGCTTTGGCTCTACTTGCAGAACTATGCGGAAAAGCATCGAGCCAAGGGGAATGGATTCGGCTTCGGATTGGTGACGCCGGACAAGATTGCTCGCACACTGTCTGCCCGCTACTACAAGGATGGTTCTGAAATCCTTGTGTATCAGGGAAAGAACAAGAACCCGCGCAGATTGACGCCGCGCGAATGTGCTCGGCTGATGGGATTCCCGGATACGTTCAGGATTCCAGTGTCAGATACACGGGCATACAAGCAATTCGGCAATTCTGTTGTGGTTGATGTGATGGCTCATGTTGCAAGGTTGATGCAGCCGATGCTGGAAGCGGATACCTTGGAGCCTGAGCTCCCCCTTCGTTACGCTACTGCATAAGGAGGCTGTCATGAAAAGAGGCGATATTGTCAGATTCAAGGAAGTCATAGATGCGGGCGACGCGGAATTGCGCATGGTTGTCCTTGAGGATGAGGATGGTGGGCGAGTGCTGACCCAAGCTCTTGTGGGTATGCGGCTGAATCCAACCTGTCGATATAGCTCCCAAGATTTGGAAGTCTGCTGTTCCAGCAATGCCGAGCAGCTGCACTAGGGACTACTCCCTGCCTAATGGCTGATGTTGTAGACAGTGAAACTCGCAGTCGGATGATGTCCGGCATCAGGGCGAAAAACACTCGCCCGGAAATGTTTCTCAGGAAAGGATTGCATGCACTTGGTTTCAGATTTCGCCTGCATGCAGGCGACATTCCGGGGAAACCGGACATGGTTTTCCCCAAGCACAAAGCCGTGATCGAAGTGTATGGATGTTTTTGGCATGGGCATGGCTGTCGGTATTGCAAACTACCCACTACGAACGCCGGATTCTGGCAAAACAAGCTTATTGGAAATCAAATCAGGGATAGGAAAACCCTGAGCAAGCAGCTTGAAGCTGGCTGGCGTTGTTTGGTTGTTTGGGAATGTGCAGTGCGCTTGTCTCAGCGAATACCCGATACACTTGATGTTGTGGCACTCTCTGCGGAATGGCTGAAATCCGGTGGACAGTTGGCAATTATTGACGAGCAGGGGCTGTGCAATCTGACCGTGTAGTTCAAGGGGGATTATGTTTTCTGACATTGCGGAGTTGTTGAAACGTTTTGCAGAACTCGGCGCAATTCGCGTGTTCTGTAAGCCTCTTGCTGAAAACGACAATAGCAAGCAACAAATTTATCTCGGCTCAAGTCTTGAGGTTGTGCAGATGTTTCCTTTCCGGGAAGTTGAAGCAACCGAGAAAGGCAAAGACAGCACCTACAAAGCCAAGTTGGATTTTCATTGGATCGGCAAAACTTTTTCTGAGCATGCGGCTGGGGCGCAATTGATTTTGTACCCCCAATATCCCGAAGTTCGCTTGTCTGGTTTTCTGCGAGGCTGTACACAAGCCCCCAACGAATACTTACGCCCGATTCCTAAGGAAGCTCGTCTTTTCAATAATGGTCCTGACGGACGAATCTTGTTCTTTGGAATAACAAGAGAGGGAGAAACACTGGCTTATCTTGCCCATGCTGGTAGCACAGTGGCAAAGGAATTTCGATACAGGAATTCCCAAGGAGAGTATCAACAGGAGTGCGTATTTTTTAATCTTCCACTACTTGGACGGGATTCGAGAAGCATTCTTCTTGAGAGACTGTCGGATATAAGAAAAGGCGGTTGGCAGCCATCTATCAGGTTGAGCAGGACAGGAGAAGTTGTGCCATACAAGGCTCGAAACGGTGGCGGATATACGCTGGAGGCCTTATTGGGCATCATCCCGAATGGCCGTTCTGAGCCAGATTTCATGGGTTGGGAAATGAAGGCATACAGCGGGAGTCGGATAACCCTGATGACCCCTGAGCCTGACGGTGGAATGTACGGTGATAATGGGGTGAAGGCGTTTGTAAGAAAATTCGGTGCGCCTACTGGAAACGACACTCTGTATTTCACGGGCACCCATCGAGTCAACAATCGGAATGACAAGACGGGCCTGACTCTGAATGTGCGTGGGTTCAATCCGACGCGCAAGGTGATCGAGGATGTAAGCGGAGCTGTGGAGTTGTTAACGGATACCGGTCATTGCGCAGCTGCTTGGTCTTTCGGGGATTTGATGGTTGGCTGGAACAAGAAGCATGCGCAGGCTGCATACGTACCCTATGAGAGCGAGAAGGAAGGCGAGCCATCGTATCTATATCTCAGCCCTGCTTTGCTGGGAGAGGGAACGGATTTCAACCGGTACCTTGCAGCTATGTGTGAAGGCTTGGTGATTTTTGACCCCGGCTCGAAAGTAATGAATGCGAGCGATTCAAAATCAACAGTGAAAGCTCGCAGTCAATTCCGAATGTCAGTGCGTCATCTTGGAAAGCTGTACCAGAAATTTGGCCCAGTAGAATTTTGAGTGCTAGCCTAAGATGAAAAAGAGCCGCATTGCGGCTCTTTGTTATACCGAGCAGGAAGCTGTTACGCCTTGTGATAGACCTCAGCCCCCTGCTTCACAAACTCCACCGACTTAACTTCCATTCCCTTCTGTAGTGCAGTCTGCTCGTCCACGCCTTGCGCAGCAGCGAAATCGCGCACGTCCTGGCTGATCTTCATCGAGCAGAATTGCGGGCCGCACATGGAGCAGAAGTGGGCGACCTTGGCGGATTCCTTGGGCAGGGTTTCGTCGTGGAATTCGCGCGCGCGGTCGGGGTCGAGGCCGATGTTGAACTGGTCT
>JAQUAD010000028.1 GCA_028687425.1 Sideroxydans sp. | reverse complement strand
GCTTTGGGCAGCGCTTCATTCAATGCCTGCGCGCCCAGACTGCCGCCCACCACCAACACGTTCAACTTGCCGCTGCGTGTCGCGTAACGCGCTTGCGGCTCGGGCAATGCCGCAATGTCGGCACGCACCGGATTGCCGGCCCACTCAGTTCCTTTCAGTACATCGGGGAAGCCGCTCAGCACTTTCGTCGCGAGCTTGGCCAATATCTTGTTGCTCATCCCTGCAATGGAGTTCTGCTCATGCACCACCAGCGGACGGCGCAGGAATGCGGCCATCAATCCGCCCGGCATCGTGATGTAGCCGCCCATACCCAGCACCACATCGGGACGGTGACGCAGGATTGCAGCAGCGCTCTGCCCCAGCGCACGCAGCAGCGTGAACGGCAACGTCAGCAGGCGCATCGCTCCTTTGCCGCGCACGCCGGAGAACTTCACCCAGGCCATGTCGTAGCCATGCTTCGGCACCAGCTCGGCTTCCATACTGTGCGGCGCACCCAGCCAGACGATGTTCCAGCCTTGTGCATGCAAGGCATCCGCAACTGCCAGCCCGGGGTAGATGTGCCCGCCGGTACCTCCAGCCATGACCATAAGCGTGCGGTTCATATCGGCAGCCCCCTTGCAACACGGCGGTTTTCATAATCGATACGCAACAACACCGCAACCGCCACCATGTTCACCACCACACCGCTGCCGCCGAAGCTCAGGAAAGGCAGGGTCAGGCCTTTGGTCGGCAGCACGCCCATATTCACGCCGATGTTGATCATCGCCTGCACGCCCAGCCACACGGCGATGCCCTGTGCGACCAGTGCGGCATACAGACGGTCGGACATCGCAGCCTGACGACCGATGGCGAAGGCGCGTACGATCAGCCAGCCGAACAGCAACAGCACGGCGGTCACACCGAACAGGCCCAGCTCTTCGGCGATCACCGCCAGCAGAAAGTCGGTATGCGCTTCCGGTAGGTAGAACAGTTTCTCCACGCTGCCGCCCAGGCCGACACCCAGCCACTCGCCACGTCCGAAAGCGATCAGGGCATGGCTCAACTGGTAGCCCTTGCCGTAGGGATCGGACCAGGGGTCGAGGAAACCCAGCACGCGTTGCATGCGGTATTCGGAGGAGAAGATCAGCGCAGCGAACGCCAGCGGCAATGCGATAGTCAGCGCGCCAAATATCTTGAGATTGAAGCCACCCAGCCACAGCATGCCCATCGCGATCGCACAGACCACCACGAAGGCGCCCATATCCGGCTCCAGCAACAGCAACGCACCGACCAGCGCCATCACCACGAACATCGGCACGAAGGACTGCACGAAGCGGTGACGCACGGCTGCCTTGCGCACCGCGTAGTCGGCCGCGTACAGCACGGCGAACAGCTTCATCAGTTCGGAAGGCTGCATGTTGAACACGACCAGCGATATCCAGCGGCGGCTGCCGTTCACCGACTTGCCTATGCCCGGCACCAGCACCAGCATCAGCAACACCACGCCGATCACGAACAGCATCGGCGCATATTTCTGCCAGGTCTGCGTCGGCACCTGGAAGGCGATCACCGCAGCCACCAGACCGACCGTCATGAACATGCCGTGACGCACCAGATAGTAGGTCGCCTGATGGCCGGTATAACGCCCCGCCTCGGCAGTGGCGATGGAAGCGGAGTACACCATCACCAGACCGATAGCGAGCAAGGCGGTGATGAGCCAGGTCAGCACGGTGTCGTATTCGGCCATGGCGCGGCGCGGGGCGTTCAGTGCGGTGTTCAGCATGTCGCCTCCGCTTGCAGTTTGCGCACCGCAGCGATGAACACTTCCGCGCGATGCAGGTAGTTGCGATACATGTCGAAGCTGGCGCAGGCGGGCGACATCAGCACGGCATCGCCCTGTTGCGCGTTGGCTGTTGCGATGCGCACGGCTTCATCCATGTCGCGCGCATTCAATACCGGCTTGCTGCATCCATCTATGGCGCGTGCAATCAGCGGTGCATCACGACCGATCAGCACCACGGCACGCGCATGTTGTGCGACAGCGGATTTCAGCGGCGAGAAGTCCTGTCCCTTGCCATCACCGCCCAGGATCACGACGGCGGATTTGCCCAGACCATTCAATGCCGCTTCGGTCGCACCGACGTTGGTGCCCTTGGAGTCGTCGTAATAGGTGATGCCATTCACTTGCGCCACTTCTTCCACGCGATGCGGCAAGCCCTTGAACGCGCGTAATGCCGCGACCAGCGGCGGCAGCGGCAGATCGAGCGCTCGGCACAACGCCAATGCAGCCAGCGCGTTCGCCACATTGTGCAGACCGGTCACTTGCAATTCGTCGGCACGCATCACCTTCTGCACGCCCTGCATCAGCCAGGTGATCGCACCTTCCTTGCCGATGCCCCAGTCCTGTTCGCTAGTCGGCGGCGTCAAACCGAAGGTCACTTGCTTGCGCCCGGCCAACCCCATCGCCGCACTACGTGCATCGTCGCGGTTCAGCACTTGCACACCGCTGCCGCTGAACACGCGCGTCTTCGCGGCGGAGTACAGATCCATGCTGTTCGCATAGCGGTCGAGATGATCTTCGCTGACGTTGAGCACCACTGCCGCATCGGCATCCAGCGTATGCGTGGTCTCCAACTGGAAGCTGGACAGCTCCAGCACCCAGGCTTGCGGCTGGCGACCGCCGCGCTCGCGCAAGGCATCCAGCACGGCAGGCGAGATGTTGCCGGCCACCTGTGCATCCAGTCCGGCTGCGACACACATCGCGCCGACCATGCTTGTGGTGGTGGTCTTGCCGTTGGCACCGGTGATGGCGATGACCTTGGGTTTCGGTTGCACATCTGCGATTTGCTGCGCCAGCAATTCGATGTCCCCCTCGACCGGGATACCGCGTGCGATGGCTCGCTGCACCAGCGGCTGCGCCACCGGCACGCCGGGACTGATCGCGATGCGATCGATACCGTCCAGCAAGGCATCGTCGAACGCGCCGCAACGCAACTCTGCCAGCGGCATCTCGCTGCGCAGTGTCGTCACGCCCGGCGGTTCGTTGCGACTATCGGCTACGCGCAGACGCGCGCCTTGCGCGTGCAGGAAGCGCGCAAGCGACAACCCGGTCTCACCGAGACCGAGTATCAGCACCGATTTGTCGCGCAAAGTTGTCATCTCAGTTTCAGCGTGGACAATCCAATAAGCACCAACAGCATGGTGATGATCCAGAAGCGCACCACGACCTGTGTCTCTTTCCAGCCCTTCTGTTCGAAGTGGTGGTGCAGCGGCGCCATCAGCAGGATGCGCTGACCGGTGCCGTATTTTTTCTTGGTGTATTTGAACCAGGACACCTGCAGCATCACCGATACGGCTTCCACCACGAACACACCGCCCATGATGAACAACACCAGTTCCTGGCGGATGATGACCGCCACCGCGCCCAGCGCCGCGCCCAGCGCCAGCGCGCCGACGTCGCCCATGAACACTTCGGCGGGATAGGCGTTGAACCACAGGAAGGCCAGACCGGCACCGGAGATGGCCGCGCAGAACACGGCCAGTTCGCCCGCGCCAGGGATGGAGGGCTCGCCCAGGTATTTGGAGAACTCGGCGTGACCTGCGACGTAGGAGAACACCGCCAGCGCCGCTGCCACCATCACGGTCGGCATGATGGCCAGGCCATCCAGACCGTCGGTCAGGTTCACCGCATTGCTGCTGCCGACGATGACCAGGTACACCAGCACGATGAACCCGACCATGCCGAGCGGGATGGCGAAATGCTTGAAGAAGGGCACGATGACTTCGGTGTGCTGCGGCAGGGTCGCGTGCGTCCACAGAAAGATACCGACCGCCAGCGCGATCAGCGATTGCCAGAACATCTTGGCGCGCGCGGATAAACCGTCCGGGTTCTTGTAGACCACCTTGCGGTAGTCATCTACCCAGCCGATGGCGCCCACACCCAAAGTGGTCAGCAGCACCACCCACACATAGGCGTTGTGCAGGTCGCCCCACAGCAAGGTAGTGATGGCGACCGACATCAGGATCAGCGCACCGCCCATGGTCGGCGTGCCGGCTTTCACCAGATGCGTCTGCGGGCCGTCGGTACGCACCGACTGGCCGATCTTCATCGCCGCCAGTTTGCGGATCATCCACGGCCCCAGCATGAAGGAGATGATCAAGGCCGTCATCGCCGCCATCACCGCACGCAGCGTGATGTAATTGAACACGCTGAAAGTGCGTACGTCCTGGGACAGCCATTGGGCTAATGCGAGCAGCATGTTTCCTCCTGTTGCAGCGCGCAGGCTTGCACGATGCGTTCCATCTTCATGAAGCGCGAGCCCTTCGCCAACACCGTGGTCTGCGCATCCAGTTCTTGTTTGAGTACTTCCAGTAAAGCTTCGGCATCCGCGAAATGCTTTGCACCGTTGCCGAATTCGCTCACGGCCTGTGTGCTGAGGTCGCCCAGCGCATACAATCTTTCGATACCCAGTTCTCGCGCAAGAATGCCGATCTCGCGATGGAACTGCGCCGCGTCGTCGCCCAGCTCACCCATGTCGCCCAGCACGAAGATGCGCTTGCCCTCGGCCTGCGCCAGCACCTCCAACGCGGCGCGCATGGAAGCAGGATTGGCGTTGTAGGTGTCGTCGATCAGAGTCGCTCCGCTCAACGCCTGCTTGCGCTGCAAGCGCCCTGCCACACCACCGAAACCCTCCAGCGCACGCACTATGGTTTCCAGCGGCACATGCACGGCCAGCGCGGCTGTCGCGGCAGCCAGCGCGTTGCGAGCGTTGTGCTCGCCCGGCACCTGCAGCGCGACACGCAACTCGCCTGCCGGCGTATGGGCAGTCAATACACCGCCGAATCCATGTGTCTGCCACTTGCCCTTGACGGCAGCGGGATGTTCCAGCGCAAAATCGAACACGCGATGTTTGTCCGCCAGCGTGCGCCACAGCCCGGCATATGCATCGTCTGCATTGATGACCGCGGTGCCGTTGCTTTTCACACCCGCGAATATCTCGCCCTTGGCGCTCGCCATGCCCTCCACCGAGCCCAGCCCTTGCAGGTGCGCGCCACTGGCGTTGTTGACCAATGCCACATCCGGCTGAGCGAGATGCGTGAGGTATTCGATCTCGCCGGGATGGTTCATGCCCATCTCGATCACGGCATAGCGATGCTGCGCGCGCAGTTTGAGCAGGGTGAGCGGCATGCCGATGTCGTTGTTGAAGTTGCCACGCGTCGCCAGCACAGCTTCCTCTCCTGCATGCGCACTGAGGATCGCCGCCAGCATCTCCTTGACTGTGGTCTTGCCGTTGCTGCCGGTGATGGCGAGCAGCGGGATGTCGAATTGTTTGCGCCAGTGCGCGGCCAGCTTTCCCAGCGCGATGCGCGTATCCGGCACGAACAACACCGGGCAGCTCACCTCTTCCAGCACGCTGCCTTCTTTCACGATGGCCGCGACCGCACCAGCCTGCGCGGCCTGCGCCACGAACTGCGCACCATCGAAATGCTCGCCGCGCAGCGCGATGAACAAATCGCCCTGCGCGATGCTGCGCGTATCGGTCGAGACCGCGGAGAATTCCACGTCGTTACCCGCAAAGTGCGCGTGCAATGCCTGGGCCGCTTGCGAGAGCATCATCATGACCAGCGCTCCTCCGGCTTCCACATGCTCAGTGCGCGTTGCGCCAACTCGCTGTCGGAGAAGGGATGACGCACACCGGCGATCTCCTGATATTCCTCGTGTCCCTTGCCGGCGATGAGCACGGTGTCATTGCGGCGCGCCTTGTCGATGGCCTGCGCGATGGCACGGGCACGATCTTCTATCACTTGGCATTCACCCTGCATCCCGGCGCGGATCTCGGCGATGATCTCCAGCGGTGCTTCACTGCGCGGGTTGTCGCTGGTGACGATGCGCACATCCGCGAAGCGCTCGGCGACCGTACCCATCATCGGACGCTTACCGCGATCACGGTCACCGCCGCAACCGAACACGCAGATCACACGCCCGCCGGACTGTGCCGTGGCCTCGCGCAGTGTCTGCAGCACGTTCTCCAGTGCATTCGGTGTGTGCGCATAATCCACGACCACCGTCGGCACATCCTTGCCGCCCAGGGTCTGCATACGTCCGGCGACTGCTTTCTGCAGCCCCAGCTCGCGCACTGCATCCTCGATATCCACTTCGCTCGCCAGCAGCACAGCCAGCGCCCCCAGCAGGTTGGATGCATTGAAAGTACCGATCAGCCGACTGTTCATGTCCGCTGCGCCCCAGCTGGTGTGCAGCGACAGCGACATACCTTGCATGTCCGCGCGCACCACTTGGCCATGCACCATGCGGATGCCCAGACGGCCGGCACGTTGCAGCGCCTCGTCACTCAAACCGAAGCCGATCACTTCTGCCGCACCGTCGCGCAGCGTGCTTGCCAGTTCATCACCGAATGCATCGTCCAGGTTGACCACGACGCACTTCAGTCCGCTCCACTCGAGCAGCTTGCGCTTGGCGGCTGCGTAATGCTGCATGTCGCCGTGGTAATCGAGATGGTCGCGCGTGAGGTTGGTGAACAGCGCCACATCGAATTGCATGCCGTTCACACGGCCCTGCGTGAGCGCGTGCGAAGAGACTTCCATCACCGCCGCCTGCGCGCCATGCTGTATGCCATCAGCCAGCAGTGCATGCAGATGCAACACATCCGGCGTGGTGTTCACACTCGCCTGCAACGCATCCGGGAAACCGTTGCCCAGCGTGCCGATCACCAGGCTCTTGCTGCCCACCGCGCTGAAGCAACGTGCCAGCCACTGGCTGATGGATGTCTTGCCGTTGGTACCGGTCACGCCCACCGTCCACAACTTGCTGGAAGGCTGTCCATAAATGCCGTCCGCGATGTATCCGGCCTGCTGGCGCAAACCTGCTACCGGCAGATTGGGCACCGTCCATTCCGGCTGCCAGCTGAAATCCTTTGCTTCCCAGATCACCGCATTGGCGCCGTTCGCGATAGCCTGTGCAATGTAACGACGACCATCATTGCCTTCGCCGGGATAGGCGACGAAAGTATCGCCGACCCGCACCGCACGACTGTCCGATACGAGGTGCGTGACCTCTACACCCAACATGCCCAATTCTCCGAGTCGTAGCGCGTTCATGTCTCCTCCTCCACCAGTTGTGTGGACTGCAGAACATTGTTCAGCGGTGCGTCATAGGGAACATCGAGTGCGCGCAAGGAGGCGCTCATCACGTTATTGAATACAGGCGCGGCGACAAGGCCGCCGTAGTACTCGGCACCGGATGGCTCATCCACCATCACCGCCACGATCAGGCGCGGATCTGAGGCGGGCGCCATGCCGATGAAGGAAGCCACATACTCATTCACGTAGCGTCCGTTCTGCAGCTTGTGTGCCGTTCCGGTCTTGCCCGCCACGCGGTAACCGCGGATCTGCGCCAACGGCGCAGTGCCGCCCGGCTTCACCACCAGCTCCAGCATGTCGCGTACTGCGCGCGCGGTACGGGGGGAATACACCGTCTCTCCGGCGACAGGCCCGGCCTGGCGCGTCAGGCTGATGGGCTTCAGCTCGCCGTCATTGGCGAACACGGTGTAGGCGCGGGCCAGTTGCAACAGGCTGACCGAGATGCCGTTGCCGTATGACATGGTGGCCTGTTCAATCGGGCGCCAGGTCTTGAAGTTGCGCAGGATGCCGGTCGCTTCGCCGGGGAAACCGCTGCCCGTGCGCATGCCGAAACCGGCATCGCTCAAATGCCCCCAGAACGTCTGCGGCGTCATCGACAACGCCAGTTTGGACGAACCGACGTTGCTGGATTTCTGGATGATCTGCGCCACCGACATCACCCCGTCAGGGTGCGTGTCGTGGATGGTGCGTCCGTTGATGGTCAACTTGCCGTCGCCGGTGTCGATGCGCGTGTCCGAGTGGTACTTGCCCTCTTCCAGCGCGGCTGCCGCCGTGAACGCCTTCATGGTCGAGCCGGGTTCGAACAGATCTGTCACAGCGCGGTTGCGCATCACGGACAGCGTCGCACCTTTGCGGTTATTCGGGTTGTAGGTGGGCCAATTGGCCAGCGCCAGCACCTCACCGCTTCTCGCATCCAGCACCACGACCGAACCGGACTTCGCTTTATGGTCGAACACCGCCTGCTTGATCTCGCGGAAGGCGAGGAACTGCAACTTGCTGTCGATACTGAGCGCGACATCGACACCTTCCTTGGGCGCATGCAGACTGCCCACATCCTCGATGATGTGTCCGCGCCTGTCCTTGATCACGCGCTGGCTGCCCGGCTTGCCGCCCAGCTGCGCCTGCAATGCCAGTTCGATACCCTCGCGGCCGTTATCGTCCACATCGGTAAAGCCGAGCAGATGCGAGGTCACCTCGCCGCCCGGGTAATAGCGACGATATTCGCGCTGCAGGGATACGCCCGGGATGCCGAGTGCCGCCACTTTCTTCGCCTGCTCCGGCGGCAATTGACGCTTCAGATATACGAAGTCGCGCCGTGCCTGCAGCTTCTCGCGCAGCACTTCCGGCTTCATCTCCAGTGCGCGCGCAAGATTCATCAGCTGACGCAGGTCGATCTCCACCTCGGCAGGACTGGCCCAGACGGATTCCACCGGCGTGCTGATCGCCAGCGGCTCGCCGTTGCGGTCGGTGATCATGCCGCGATGCGCAGGCACTTCGATCACGCGCGCATAACGGGCGTCGCCCTTCTGTTGCAGGAAGTCGTTATGGATACCCTGCAGATAGACGGCACGGGCGAACAAGGCCAGCATCACCAGCAGCAACACGACAAACAAGGCGCGCGAACGCCATGCGGGCAATGCAAGCTGGGATGAGGTCTGTGGCAGCGAGGCGTAGTTCATGGGCGCACCTCATTGCCGTCGATGCGCACCAGATGCATCTGGTCATTGGCAGGCAAGTGCATCTGCAATTGCTGGCGAGCGAGCTTTTCCACACGCGTCGGCATGGCCAGCGTACTCTGCTCCAGCTGCAATTTACCCCACTCAACATCCATCTGTTGCGCCCGCTCTTTCTCGTACTGCAAATCCACAAACAACTTACGCGCCTTGTGTTGGGAGGTGACGACTCCCAACGCACAGGCGATGACCAGAATCAACAGCAATACATTCAGCCTAGCCACCCAGCCGCTCCGCCACTCGCAACACTGCGCTACGCGCGCGCGGATTGAGCGCCAGCTCCGCCTCCGACGCATAGATCGGCTTGCCCACCAGCCTGACTTTCCCCTGCGGCACATCCGCCGCGCGGATCGGCACGAACTTCGGCACCTTGTCGCCCTGCGCCATGTCGCGCATGAAACGCTTCACGATACGATCTTCAAGAGAGTGGAAGCTGATGATGGACATGCGCCCGCCTGCCTTCAGTTGCTCCACGCACTGCGGAAGGATGTTCTCGAGCTCTTCGAGCTCGCGATTGATATAAATCCGTACAGCCTGAAAGGTTCGCGTGGCCGGGTTCTTGCCCGGTTCGCGCGTGCGCACGCACTGCGCCACGATGTCGCTGAGCTGTTTGGTTGTCTCGATAGCCCGCTCCTGGCGCGCAGCAACAATCGTCCTTGCAATCTGCCTAGCAAACCGTTCTTCGCCGTAATCACGTATCACCTCCGCCAGTTCTTTTTCTTCCACCGTCGCCAGCCATTCCGCTGCCGTCTGCCCGCCACTCGTATCCATGCGCATGTCCAGCGGCGCATCGAAACGAAAACTGAAACCGCGCTGTTCGTCGTCCAGTTGCGGGGACGACACCCCCAGGTCCAGCAGCACGCCGTCCACCTTGCCCACACCCAGCTCTTGCAGCACCTGCGCCAGCTGTTCGAAGCCGCGATGCACCAGTGTGAACCTCACGTCTTCGATCGCACGCCCAGCCGCGATGGCAGTCGGGTCCTTGTCCAGCGCGATCAGGCGGCCTTGCACACCCAGCTTTTGCAAGATCAGCCGACTATGCCCGCCGCGCCCGAAAGTGCCGTCCACATATATGCCATCCGGCTTCACTTGCAGCGCATCGACCGCCTCGTTGAGCAGGACGGTCGCGTGCGCGAACGCCTCACTCACAAGGTGAACCCTTCAAGCTCGGGCGGCAGGTCGTCCATGGAGAAACTCGTCATCTTCTCGTACTGCGCCTGCCAGCGCGCCTCGTCCCACAATTCGAATTTATTACCCTGACCGACCAGCATCACGCGCTTGTCCAGCTTGGCGTAATCGCGCAGGGTCGCGGAGATAAGAACCCGCCCGGCAGCATCCATCGTCACCTCTTCGGCATGACCGACCAGGAAGCGCTGCAGGGCACGTATCTTTGGATTGAGCGCGGAAAGCTGCATCAGCTTCTCGCGTATGGGTTGCCACTCGGGCTGGGGATAGACCAACAGGCAGCCGTCTGCATCGGCGGTCAGCACCAGCTGACCGGCGCAATGGGCCAGCAGCATGTCTCGATACCGCGCCGGTATCGTCAACCTGCCTTTGCCATCCAGACTGAATTGTGCCGCCCCTTGGAACATGAAACCCCTTCCCTCCCATTTATTCCCACTTTTTACCACTGGGACCCACTATATTGAAAACAATGGGGCCGGTCAAGCAGGAAAATGGATTTTTTCTTTTCAGGACAAAGAGTTAGCGGCTTTCGTTAAGGAGAAATAAATATGCTTAAAAAGCAATGAATTGCACAAACAAGCTAAAGTTGTTTGTGATGGAAGTACCTACACACAAGGCAGAGCGATGCGAGATTTCGCATTATTCGGACGATTTCTGTAGCGCGAAGATGGGACTCAGTTGAGCGTGGGCTCTCCGCCCTTGGGGAACAGCACCCACATGCGGCCGCGCTGCTTCATGCGCCCCGCCTTGGCGCCGGCGATCTCACCGAAGCCCCAGAAGAAGTCGGCGCGCACAGCCCCTTTGATGGCGCCGCCGGTGTCCTGGGCGAACACGAGACGATTTAGCGGCTCTTCGGTATTGGGTTGAGTGGTGGACAGGAATACCGGCACGCCGAGCGGCATGGTGCGCCGGTCGACCGCGATGCTGTATTCATTGGTGAGCGGCACGCCCAACGCACCGACGGGACCGGAGATGGCATCCGGCAGTTCGCGGAAGAACACGTAACTGGGATTGTGTCCCAGCAGCACCGGCAAGCGCTCCGGATTCATCTCGGCCCAGCGCTTGATGCTTTGCATAGAAGCCTGATCCGCCGTCATCTCGCCCATGTCTATCAAACGCCGGCCGACGGAAGCGTAAGGATGCCCGTTCTGATCGGCATAACCGATCTTGACCCGCGTGCCGTCTTCCAGCTCGATACGGCCCGAGCCCTGTATCTGCAGGAAGAACAGCTCCACATCATTATCCACCCACAGGAAGGCATGCCCTTGCAGCGCATCGGCCTGACCGGCGTCGATCTCCGCCCGGTTGTAATAAGGCACGACGCGCTTGCCGTCCAGACGTGCACGCACGCGCTTGCCGCGGAATTCCGGATATAGCTCGCCCATATCGACCTCAAGCATGTCTGCCGGCGGCTCATAGATGGGATAGGGATACTTGGCGCTCTGCGTGCGGCTGCCATGCAACAAGGGCTCGTAATAGCCGGTGACCAGTCCGGTGTCCGTACCGTCCGGATTGAGGATGCGATAGGGGGTGAACCAAGTCTCGTAGAAAGTGCGTTGCGCCATCAGGTCGTCCGGGGCGACGGTCTTGGCCGCGTCGCAGATCGGCAGCCACAGCGTCTTGTAGCGGAGCGCGCTGCAACTTTGCTCAAGCGCGGGCCACGAGGCCGGCAATTCCTGGTTCAGCCAGTCCGGCAGCTCTTCCCAGTTTGCCAGCATGAAATCGGGAGACACCTTGCCGACCGGCTCAATTACGGAAGGCTTGAAGATATTACAAGCAGACAACCAGACACTAAGAACCAGCAACAGCGCAAGATTACGAACAGAGGAAAAAGACTTCATTGCTTCCTATCTAATGCAGCGTGCGTGGCACGCTCAATACAAACTGGGGCACGGGAACCGTGAACTCGCCGCCGTCCAGCACTTGCATGCGGTAGCTGCCGGACATTGTACCGACTTGAGTAGCCAGAACGGTACCGCTGGAATATTCAAATTTATCGCCCGGCTTGATCACCGGCTGCTCTCCGACCACGCCTTTGCCTTTTACTTCCTGCACGTGATTATTGGCATCCGTGATGATCCAGTGCCTGGACAACAGCTGCACCGGCTGGGTTCCCTGATTGGTGATGGTGATGGTATAGGAGAAGACGAAGCGTTCATCTGCTTCATCGGATTGTTCCGCCAGATGTCGCACCTGCACGGCAACCTGAATACGATATCGAGAAGAATCTTCCATCGCTGCATTTCACCGTATTTTGCGCGACATGACAAGCCGCACAGCGGCGAAGTGCGCATTTCAGGTAAAATGCGCGTCCAAAATTCAAACCCGTCTCATTTATTAAGGAACTCTCATGGATTACCAGATCGCCCCCTCCATCCTTTCCGCCAACTTCGCCAAGCTGGGCGAGGAAGTGGACAACGTACTGGCCTCCGGCGCCGACATCGTGCACTTCGACGTGATGGACAACCACTACGTGCCCAACCTGACCATCGGCCCCCTGGTCTGCGAAGCCCTGCGCAAGCATGGCGTAACCGCCGACATCGACGTGCACCTGATGGTCAAGCCCGTTGATCGCATCATCCCTGACTTCGCCAAGGCTGGCGCGACTTACATCACCTTCCACCCGGAAGCTTCCGAGCACATCGACCGTACCATCGGCATGATCAAGGAACTGGGTTGCAAGGCTGGTCTGGTGTTCAACCCGGCCACCCCGCTGGACATCCTGGAATACACCCTGCCCAAGCTGGACATGGTGCTGCTGATGTCCGTGAACCCCGGCTTCGGCGGCCAGAAGTTCATCCCGCACGTGCTGGACAAGGCACGCAAGGTACGCAAGATGATCGACGCCGGCGGCTACAACTGCCGTCTGGAGATCGACGGCGGCGTAGGCCCGGCCAACATCAAGGAAGTCGCTGAAGCAGGTGTGGACACCTTCGTGGCCGGTTCCGCTGTGTTCGGCAAGTACAACGCCAACGACAAGAACAAGTACGACACCATCATCGGCGAACTGCGCGCAGAGCTGGCAAAAGTCGGCAAGTAATGGCGTTCAAGGACTTCCCGCTACCGGTCTCTGCCATCGTCATCGATCTGGACGGTACGCTGCTGCATACCGCGCCGGAGCTGGCCGAATCTGCGAATCGCATGTTGCGTGACATGGGCCATGCGCCCGTGTCGCAAGACCTGCTGATGAGCTACATCGGTAACGGCATCCACTGGCTGGTGAAGCGTGCACTGACCGGCGACATGCATGCCGAGCCGGACAGCGCGCTGTTCGACGAAGCACTGCCGATCTTCGAGAAGCACTACACCGAACTGGCGTGCACCAGCCAGCCGTTCCAGAACGTGGTGCAAGGCCTGGACGCGATGAAGGCTGCGGGTTTCCGTCTGGGTTGCATCACCAACAAGGTGATGCGCTACACCGCCCCCATCCTCGAAGCCTCGGGCCTCGCGCCCTACTTCGAGATCGTGCTGGCGGGCGACACACTGCCCGAGAAGAAGCCGCATCCGATGCCGTTGTTGCATGCTGCCGAGTTCTTCGGCTGCGACATCGCACAACTGCTGCTGGTCGGCGACTCCCTGAGCGATGCGCAAGCTGCACGTGCTGCGGGTTGTCCCATCATCTGCGTGCCTTATGGCTACAATCACGGCGAACCGGTCGAGACCCTGAACGTGGATGCAGTCATCCCCGACCTCACCGGTGTATTGCCACTCATCAAAAAACTTTGACATGACACATACAGACCTCTCTTTGCAGACGACTTATTGGCGATGGTGATCCTGCATCACCGGACGACACGTCCACCCATGGTCATCGAACAAACAACAGAGAGGTCTATATGCTGTCCCCCATCACTCAGGAACAATTCAACGCCCTAGCCGCACAAGGCTACAACCGTATCCCGCTGGTCGCCGAGACCTTCGCCGATCTGGATACACCGCTGTCGCTGTATCTCAAACTGGCCAACAAGCCTTTCTCCTACCTGCTCGAATCGGTGCAGGGTGGCGAACGCTTCGGTCGTTATTCATTCATCGGCCTGCCCGCCGAAACGCATCTCTCGGTGCGCGTTAACAGCGTCACGCTGAGCACACCGCAAGGCGAGACCACCACTCAGGTAGACAACCCGCTGGATTTCATCAACGCTTACCAGAAGCGCTTCAAGGTCGCTCCGCTGTCCGGCCTGCCGCGCTTCACCGGCGGCCTCGCTGGTTACTTCGGCTACGACACGGTGCGTTACATCGAACCGCGCCTGGCCAAGACACAAAAACCAGACACACTGGGCACGCCCGACATCCTGTTGATGCTCACCGAGCAACTCGCAGTCATCGACAACCTGTCCGGCAAACTCACCTTCATCGTGTATGTCGATCCGGCGCAGGACGACGCTTACGCGCTAGGCCGCGAGCGCCTGCGCGAACTGGTTGCGTTGATGCGCCGCCCGGCGGAGATCCCGTTCGTGCAGCCCGTCCCGCACAGCGATGCGCAATCCGAATTCGGCGAAGCCGAGTTCAAGGCTGCAGTCGAGAAATCCAAGCGCTACATCTTCGATGGCGACATCATGCAGGTGGTGCTGTCGCAGCGCATGTCACAGCCCTTCCCTGCTTCGCCGCTGTCGCTGTATCGCGCACTGCGCAGCATCAACCCCTCGCCCTACATGTTCTATTACGACATGGGTGATCATCATGTGGTCGGTTCCTCACCGGAGATATTGGCGCGCCTGGAAGGCGAAACGGTCACCGTGCGCCCCATCGCCGGTACGCGTCCGCGCGGCAAGACTGCGGAACAGGATGTCGCACTCGCGGAAGAACTGTTGGCCGATCCCAAGGAACTGGCCGAACACCTGATGCTGATCGACCTCGGCCGCAACGACATCGGCCGCGTCGCTGAACACGGCACAGTGAAACTCACCGACAAGATGGTGATCGAGCGCTACTCGCACGTGATGCACATCGTCTCCAACGTGGAAGCCAAGCTGAAGCAAGGTCTGGATGCGATGGATGTACTGAAAGCCACCTTCCCCGCCGGAACCGTTTCAGGTGCCGCGAAAGTGCGCGCGATGGAGATCATCGACGAACTGGAACCGTCCAAGCGCGGCATCTATGCCGGTGCAGTGGGTTATCTCGGATTCAACGGCGACATGGATGTCGCCATCGCACTGCGCACTGCCGTGGTGAAAGACAAGACGCTGTACGTGCAGGCGGGTGCAGGCATCGTTGCCGACTCGGTGCCGGACAGCGAATGGATGGAAACGCAGAACAAGGCACGCGCAGTGCTGCGCGCGGCGGAGATGGTGCTGGATGGGCTCGATGCCCAGAACCACCGCTAGGAGAACACCATGTTATTGATGATAGACAACTACGATTCCTTCACCTACAATCTGGTGCAATACTTCGCCGAGCTCGGCGCGGATGTGGTGGTGAAGCGCAACGACGAGATCAGCGTCGAAGACATCGCCAAGATGAACCCGCAACATCTGGTCATCTCCCCCGGCCCCTGCACACCGAACGAAGCGGGCATCTCGGTCGCTGCGATCAAACAGTACGCAGGCAAGATCCCGCTGCTGGGCGTGTGCCTCGGACACCAGAGTATCGGCCAGGCTTTCGGCGGGCGAATCATCCATGCCAAGACGCTGATGCACGGCAAGACCTCGCTGATCAACCACAACAGCAACAGCGTGTTCACCAGCCTGCCCAACCCGTTCACCGCGACGCGCTACCACTCGCTGGTGATCGAGCGCGAAACATTGCCCGATTGTCTGGAAGTAACTGCATGGACCGACGACGGCGAGATCATGGGCGTGCGTCACAAGACATTACCGGTGCATGGTGTACAGTTCCATCCCGAGTCCATCCTCACCGAACATGGGCACGACATGCTGAAGAATTTCCTGGAGGGCAAACCGTGAAGCCGCAAGACGCACTCAAACGCATCATCGAACATCGCGAGATCTTCCACGACGAGATGGTGTCGCTGATGCGCCAGATCATGAGCGGCGAAGTCACACCGGTGATGATCGCCGCTATCATCACCGGCCTGCGCGTAAAGAAAGAGACCATAGGCGAGATCGCCGGTGCGGCGACCGTGATGCGCGAGCTCTCCACCAAGGTGGAAATGGCCGACGATCCTAAACTGGTCGATACATGCGGCACCGGTGGCGATGGCGCGCACACCTTCAACATCTCCACCGCATCGGCATTCGTCGCCGCTGCGGCGGGGGCGAAGATCGCCAAACATGGCGGCCGCTCCGTGTCGTCGCAATCCGGCAGTGCAGACGTACTGGAAGCACTGGGCATCAACATCAACCTGACACCCGAGCAAGCGGCCAAGTGCATCAACGAGGTCGGCTTCGGTTTCATGTTCGCACCCAACTATCACAGCGCGATGAAGCACGCCGCGCCGGTGCGCAAGGAACTGGGCATCCGCACCCTGTTCAACATCCTTGGTCCACTGACCAATCCTGCCGGTGCGAAACAGCAGTTGCTGGGCGTGTTCCATCGCGACCTGGTCGGCATCCAGGCACGCGTGTTGCAACGTCTGGGCAGCAAGCGCGTGATGGTGGTGCACGGTGCGGACGGGCTGGACGAGATCACCATCACTGGCGAGACCATGGTGGCCGAACTGAAAGACGGCGTAGTAAGCGAGTACACCATCACCCCCGAGCAGTTCGGTTTGAAGTGTGCCTCGCTGGACGACATCCATACCGATACCGTGCAGGCTTCACGCGACATGATCCTGGACGTGCTGGACAACCAGGCCGGTGCAGCGCTGGACATCGTGCTGCTGAACGCGGGCGCTTCCATCTATCTCGCCGGACTGGCTGACACGCTGCAAAGCGGCGTGCAGAAGGCCGCCGAAGTCATTGCCAGCGGTGCGGCGAAAGCCAAGCTGGCACAACTGGTCCAGGTGAGCAACGCCTGATCGGCGATGACTTCCGCGCCCCCTGAACTGCGCAAGACGCTCCGCTCGCTGGCAGTGCTGGCGGGCTTGTTCCTCGTCATCTGGCTGGCTCCGAACAACCATATGTTCGAAGGCATCTCCAGATACCAGAGCGTGCACCTGCCGGTCGAGACCGTCTCCCTCGTCATTTCCATGCTGGTTTTCGGCGTCGCCTGGAATGCTTATAGCAAGGACCGTGCATCCAATCTCATTATCCTCGCTTGCGCCTCGCTGGCCGTCGGCCTGATCGACTTTGCACACATGCTGTCGTTCGCCGGCATGCCGGACTGGGTAACGCCGGCCGACCCCGAGAAAGCCATCAACTTCTGGCTGGCCGCGCGTCTGCTGTTCGCCTTGGCGTTGCTGTCGGTTGCGCTGCGCCCCTGGCGTGCTTTCACCCATCCCCGCTCCCGTTACAACTTGCTTGCCGCTGCGATCGCCATCAGTGCACTGGTGTACTGGCTGGGCCTGTTCCATCAGGATGCGCTGCCGCGTACTTTCATCGCAGGGCAGGGCCTGACTGCCTTCAAGATCGTTTCTGAATATGTCATCGTCGCGTTGCTGCTGACAGCCTGCGTCCTGTACTGGCGACAAGCGCGTGCCGGCAAACCGCGCGAAGCACTCGGCCTGTTCAATGTGGCTGCCATCACCATTCTCAGCGAATTGAGCTTCACGCTGTATTCCGACGTAACCGACATCTTCAATCTGCTGGGGCACATCTACAAAATCATCGCCTATGCCCTGCTCTATCGCACAGTGTTCGTCGGCAGCGTACGCGAACCGTTCCTGCGTGCCCTGGAAGCGGAGCAGGCTCAGCGCCATGCCATTCGCGCGCTCAGGACACTGAGTGCCGGTAACAAGACACTGCTGCATGCGCGCGAAGAACACGCGCTGCTTGAGTCGATGTGTCGCGCCGCTGTCGTACAAGGCGGCTATCTGCTGGCATGGGTCGGCTATGTGCAGGACGACGAGACCCAAACCATCAAGCCCGAGGTCTGGCATGCCGTGCAACCCGGCTATGTGGAATCCCTGTTGTCGACTGAGCACAAAATCGCCCTGAACAACGGACCATCCGGCGTCGCCATGCGCAGCGGAGAGACCACCATCTGCCAGGACATCGCAAACGACCCACTGTTCGCGCCATGGCGGGATGTGGCAATGAAATATGGTTATCGTGCCAGTATCTCCATCCCCCTGAAAGACAACGGTGCGACCTTCGCCACGCTTGCGTTGTATGCGTCCACACCGGATGCCTTCACGGCAGATGAGATCGCCCTGCTGTCCGAGATGGGAGAAGATCTTTCATTCGGTCTCCGGAGTCTGCGCATACGCGGCGAACGGGATCAGGCTTTGCTGGATAAACAGCATTATCTGGAACGGTTGCAGGATGGGTTACAGGGCACGGTGCAGGCGATCGCATCCACCGTGGAAATGCGCGATCCCTATACCGCCGGCCATCAACGGCGCGTAGCCGACCTGGCGGCAGCCATCGCCGGCGAGATGGGTTTATCTCATGAACAGATCTTCGCCATCCACCTTGCCGGCGTGGTGCACGATCTGGGCAAAATATCCATCCCGGCGGAGATATTGAGCAAGCCTTCCCGCCTGAACGAGATCGAATACTCATTCATCAAGACGCACCCGCAAGCAGGCTACGACATCCTTAAAGATATCGATTTCCAGTGGCCAGTCGCCGAGATGGTGTTGCAGCACCACGAACGTTTGGACGGCACAGGTTATCCGCGAGGTCTGAAGGGCGAAGAAATCATTCAGGGCGCACGCATCCTCGCCGTCGCGGATGTGATCGAAGCAATGGCTTCACACCGCCCGTACCGTCCGGGACTTGGCATCGAAGCTGCCTTGCAGGAGATCAGCAAACATCGCGGCGTGAGTTACGATGCCGAAGTCGCAGATGCCGCATTGCGTTTGTTTTCGGAAAACAAGTACCAACTCTAAACATTCCAAATGGTTTCAGTTCAACATCAATTCCCACCGCTCACGGGCGATGACCGTGCCGACATACGGCACTGGATGTCCGCACTATCCGACACTTTTGCCCCTGAAGAGATCGACCTGATCAGACAGGCGTGCGAATTCGCCGCACCGCTCTATCAAGGCCGTACCGACATCACCGGCACACCGCTGCTGCAGCATGCACTCGGTGCAGCAGCGATCCTGATCGGCCTCAATATGGATCACGAAGCCATCGCTGCCACCACATTGCATGCAGTGCCCGACTTTGTGCCGGAAGCCCATACGGTACTAAAGGAACGCTTCGGCCCCAACGTTGCCAGTCTGGTGGATGGCATTTCGCGCATGGAACATGTGCGGCAGTTCAGCGAAATGCGTAGCGGCAATAATGATGCGGAACAAGCTGCACAGCAGGTCGAGACGCTGCGCAAAATGCTGCTGGCGATGGTGGAAGACATCCGTGTGGTACTGATCAAACTCGCCGAGCGCACGCAGACCCTGCGCAATCTTTCCCGACTGGATGCAGCGCAGCAGCGACAGGTGGCGCAAGAAACGCACAGCATCTTTGCGCCATTGGCCAACAGGCTTGGGGTATGGCAAATCAAATGGGAACTGGAGGATCTTTCCACACGCTATCTTGAGCCCGACCTGTACAAACAGATCGCGAAGTCACTGGACGAGAAGCGCGTGGATCGCGAACGCTACATCACCGATCTGATCGCACAACTGGAGCAGGCACTCGAGCTGGCCGGCATCAAGGGCGAAGTGAGCGGCCGCCCGAAACACATCTACAGCATCATCAACAAGATGAAGCGCAAGCATCTGGCCTTCGAGGAGCTGTACGACGTACGCGCGGTGCGCATCCTGGTGGACGACATCGAGCAATGTTATGCCGCACTGTCCGTGGTGCATGAACTGTGGCTGCCGATACAGAAAGAATTCGACGACTACATCGCCAGACCCAAACCGAACGGCTACCGTTCGCTGCACACCGCCGTGCTCGGCCCACGCCGCCTGTCGGTGGAAGTGCAGATCCGCACAAGGCAGATGCACCACGATTCCGAACTCGGCGTCGCCGCACACTGGCGTTACAAGGAGAACAAAAAATCCGAAGGCGGTCTGGACGCCAAGGTCGCCTGGTTGCGTCAGGTGCTGGCATGGAAAGCCGAACTGGCAGACAGCGGAGAATTGCAGGAACAGCTCAGCAACGAGTTGATACAGGATCGCGTGTACGTACTGACCCCGCAAGGCAAGGTGATCGACCTGCCCACCGGTGCGACGCCTGTGGACTTCGCCTACGTGCTGCACACCGACCTGGGACATCGCACACGCGGTGCGAAAGTGGACGGCAACATCGTGCCGCTCAAACACCAGCTGCAGACCGGCCAGCGCGTGGAGATCCTCACCGTCAAGCAAGGCGGCCCCAGCCGCGACTGGGCCAATCCGCAGCTCGGCTACCTGAAAAGTTCACGCGCCCGTGCCAAGGTGCGCCACTGGTTCGCCGAACAGAATCTGGACGACAGCATCTCGCAGGGACGCGCGCTGCTGGATCGCGAACTGCACCGCATCGGCGTCACCGACGTGAACCTTGAGAAGCTGGCCCAGCAACTACGCTACAACAAGCCGGACGATCTGTACGCTGCACTCGGTCGCGGCGACATCACCCCGCGTCGCGCCAGCCTGGCACTGGTGCCGGAAGCACCCGCCCAGCGCAAAGCCGTAGCAAGCAGCAGCACGTCGCAAGCACCCAAGCGCGTATTGATCGAAGGCGAAAGCTCGCTGACCTACAAACTCGCCCTGTGCTGCCATCCTGAATACCCCGCTCACATTATCGGCTACGTCACAAGAGACCGCGGCATCACCATCCACCGCCACGACTGCCCCTTCATGCAACGCGTACCGGAAGAGCGCGAAGACCGACTGCTGGATGCGAAGTGGGCTAGCTGAGCTCCAGAACTCCACTCGCTAACGGTGCGCACCGCAGCAGTGCGCACCCCGCTCTTTTTCTGGTGCACATGCACCACCCTGCAGCAGCCACTCCTGTTCATCACGGTTGAATAAGGCCTCGCGGGTCATGGCACAGCTATTGCTATGTTGTAGCAATCGCAACAATTGTCATGATTACTACAAGGAACCGCTGCATGTTGAAGAGTCACCGGATGCAATTATCTCCACAAGAAAAAAGCTGGCTGCCATGGCTGGGCAAGACCGGCAAGCTGGCCATGGGCTGGGCCTGCCATGTGAATCGGCATCGCTATTCGATACTCGAGCAAACCTTTGAAGGCATTGCAGCGAACCGGGTCAGGATCCTGCAGGGTTGGGCCGAGCAGCAGTGGGCGCATCTGCAGAGTCTGGGCGATGATATCGCCCATCATTTCAGCAACCGCAGCGTAGTACAGGACAATATCGATCGCGCACGCTTCCAGGACTTTTCCGAACTGTTCGTAGTCGATTCCATAGGCAAAGTCATTGCATCGTCATGCACCAAGCGCATCGGCCAGTCCGATCTGGATCGGCGCGCACTGCAACAGGGACTGAAGCAACCTTTCCTGCACGGTCCGTACGTCGACCAGAACACTTTGGAAATCGGCCCCTCCTCATCGCGCTTCCATGACGCGGTGACATTGATGTTCTATCTGCCGCTGACGTTGCGAGGGAAGACGCTGGGCTGCTTGTGCGGCCGCGTACCGAACGACGTGATCGGCGACCTGATCCAGCGCGAGGCCGGGCATATCTATCACGAGTCGGGCGACAACTATCTGTTCATGGTGAAACCTGTGTTCGATCCCGGCATCCGCCAAGGGACTGCGCTCTCGCGCTCGCGTTTCGAAGACAGCACCTTCAGCCACGGCGACAATCTGAAGGATGGCTTGCAAACCGAATACGGCATGGTGAAGGTGCGCAACCATACCGAACTGGAACTGATGTTCACCGACCCGGCGACGCATGACCTGCATCCCGGCGTGCGCGAAACCATACGCCACGGCGAGAACCTGTTCGTGACCTATCCGGGCTATTCCGACTATCGTCATATCCCGGTGGTCGGCAAGGGCACGACCTTCCGCTTGCCCGGCTCGCTCGATACATGGGGCATGATGTGCGAGGCCGATCTGGAAGAGGTCTATCGCTTCCGCTCCGTCAACTTCCGCATGATGCGCATCTACCTGATGGTGGTATTCACCACCTGGCTGATCAGCATGATCGTGGGGCACGGCTTGTCGCTGGGCATGCTGCAGACAGAACTGATCAATCTTTCCATGCTGGGCGTCGGTGCCGCCTTGTTCTACCGCTTCGGCACCAGACCCGTGGTGACGCGGGTACGCGACATGGGCCGCATGATACGCAGCATCGCCGAAGGCGGCGGCAACCTTGCGCAGCGCGTCCCGCGCGAACAGAACATCGTCGATGAACCCGCCATGGTGGCGCAATGGGTGAACAGTTTCATCGACAATCTGGATGGCACGGTCGGCCGCGTCATCAACGGCATCGACGATATGGACAGCATCCAGGAACAGATGGCTGCACGCAGTCAGGAGGCAGCCCATGCGACCAATCAGGTACTCGCCGCGATGCAGGAGATCACCACCTCGCTGCAGAAGCAGCTGGCCGACATCGACATCGCCAACCAGACCGCCAGCGAGATCCGCCAAGCCATGCACACTGCAGTGGAACAGGCGAAGACCCAGTTCGAAGTGGTGTCGAGTCGAACCCAGGGGATACGCACCTCGATCAACGAGTCGTCGCGCACCATACGCACACTCAGCGACAGCACCGCGCAGATCGGCCAGATCGTGAGCGTGATCAACGAGATCGCCGACCAGACCAATTTGCTGGCGCTGAATGCCGCGATCGAAGCCGCACGAGCCGGCGAGTCAGGCCGGGGCTTCTCCGTCGTCGCAGACGAGGTACGCAAACTGGCGGAGCGCACCGCCAAGGCGACGCACGAGATCAGCCACATGATCACCACCGTGCAGGGACAGGCGCGCAATGCCGTGTTCACCATGGAATCCGGTATCGAGAACATGGAAGAAGGTTTGCGTCTGGCCGAGGTTGCCGCTGCCGACAAGTCAGGCATGCAGAACATCATGGAGCGCATGTTCACCATCATTCAGGACATCTCGCACGGCGCCATGAGCCATGGCGAGAACGTAAAAGGCGTGGCGCAAGTCACGGAATCCATGCGCAACGCGCTCAACGAACTGGATTTCAGCGCCACGCAGGCACGCCAGACGGCAAGCCGCATGAAAGGATTGGCAGACCAATTCCAGGTCAGCCAGAGTCAGGCCGCCTGATCGCCCTGGCTTGAGCCGCCCCGGGAAGGTTACGACCTTCCCGGTTTGCCTAGAATAAACTCGCGCCGCAAACCAGGAGAAAACTGAAGCTCAGGCGATAAAGCTGCGCAAGCTTGCGATATCGAACGGCCAGCCGATTTCGCTGCCGTTATCCGCTCTTTTAACCACCGGGATGCACGTGCCGTAGCGTTCCAGCAGAGCGTCATCATCCACGATATCGATATGTTCTGCCTCGACACCAAGCTGCGCGAGCAAGGCCTCAGCCTGCTCGCACAAATGGCAATGCGAAGTACTGTAGAGAACCAGCTTCATCAGTAGTCGGTGTAACCTTTTTCGCCCGGCGTGTAGAAGGTCGCCATGTCCGGCGGTGTCAGTTCGGCACCGCTTTGCAGCTTGCTCACCAGATCCGGATTGGAAATATATGGACGACCGAATGCGACCAGATCACCTTTCTGCGCATCGAGATCGGCATTGGCACGCGCGGCATCGTAACCACCGGACAGGATGTACTTGCCTTTGAAGTTGGCGCGTATCTTCTGCTTCAACTCGGGACTGACTTCCGGTGCGCCCATGGAGCTGTGATCGACGACATGGATGTAGACCAGACCGATCGCATTCAGCTCTTCCACCAGACGCAGATACAAGGCATCCATCTTGGCATCCGGCTGTGTGCCGTTGAACGCACCGTAAGGCGAGACACGCATACCGATACGGTCTGCTCCGATGGCGGCAACACATGCCTTGGCGACTTCCACCGCGAAGCGGATGCGGTTCTCCACGCTGCCGCCCCACTGGTCGGTGCGCTGGTTGGTGGCGGTGTTGAAGAATTGATCAATCAGGTAGCCGTTCGCACCGTGCAGTTCGACGCCGTCGAAACCTGCGGCGATCGCGTTCTTCGATGCCTGCGCATATTCGGCAATGGCGGTAGCGATATCGTCGTCATCCATCTCGGTCGGCACCGGATAAGGCTGCATCCCCGCACTGTCCGTCCACATTTCCCCCGCCAATGCCACAGCTGAAGGCGCAACGATCTTTGCATCGGGTGACATATTGGCGGGATGACTGACACGCCCGGTATGCATCAATTGCACGAACATCTTGCCGCCTTTGGCATGCACGGCATCGGTCACACGTTTCCATCCCTGCACCTGCGCATCCGAAAACAGCCCCGGGATGCGCGCATATCCCAAACCGTTGGCAGAAGGCGAAGTACCTTCGGTGATGAGCAGACCGGCATCGCTACGCAGTGAATAGAATTTTTCCATCAATTCATTCGGCACGTTGCCGGTCGCACGCGAGCGCGTCATCGGCGCCATCACAATGCGATTCTTGAGTTGCTGTTTGCCGAGCGTGGTCGGCGTGAACAATGTCTGGGTCATGTCTTTTCCTTTGCTGTACTGAGAATTTCCGCAGGCCTCGCGGCCTGCGGCTGCTGCATTACTGCTTGATGGCTTCCACCGGCAGCGTCAGCGTCACTTCATCGCCCACATAGGGCGCGTGCTTGGCCATATCGAAATCGGAGCGCTTGATTTTGGCTGTAGCTGTCGCACCGCAGGCCTCTTTCTTCAACATCGGATGCGGCATGCACAGGAATGAATTCACTGTGAGCGTGACCGGTTTGGTGATGCCCTTGGCCGTCAGCTCGCCTTCCACAGACACCACTTTGTCGCCGTCGAACTTCACCTTGCTGGACTTGTAGGTCATGGTGGGGAACATCTCGGTGTCAAAGAAATCGGCGGCCTGAATGTGCTCGTTGAACAAGGCCGAACCGGTATTGACCGACTTGGCGTCGATGGTCACATCGATAGCTCCTTTCTTCTTGGCGCGATCCAGCGTGATGCTGCCGGTGAGATTATCGAAGCGGCTGAGCTGGATGGAATAACCAAAATGGCTGTATTCGAAACGCGGCATGGAGTGCGACGGGTCGATTATGTAAGTCTCGGGAGCCGCATAAGCTGAAGCGGAAAGGCAGGCTGCGATCAAAGTAGCGATGGTCTTGTTCATGTCATTCTCCTTGGGGGTGGTTGAAGTTACTTTTTGTTCGGTGTTGCGGTGACGACAAAATGGAACTTGATCTGAATCTCGTTGGCGACAGTGCCGACATCCGACCAGATGCCTTCGCCGATGGCGAAGTCGAGGCGCTTGATGTCCAGCGAACCGTCGAACTGGCCGCGCGCGCCGGCACTGGAAAATGTGACCGGCACGATGACGTCCTGTGTCCGGCCTTTGATGCTGAGTTTGCCGCTGGCCTGGTAGCGGTTGCCGCCCAATGACTGCAGGCCGCTGGCGACAAAGGTTGCAGTCGGATGGTTTGCCGTGTCGAACCATGGCTTGCCGACGACTTCCTCATTCGCCTCATCGGAACCGGTATCGATACTGGCGATGTCGATGACGATCTTCGCCTGTGCCTTGTCCAGCTTTGCCGGATCGAAACTGAGCTGTGCATCGAACTTGCCGAACTTGCCGTCCAGCGGCACGCCCATCTGCGCATAAGCGAAGCTCACTTCGCTGTCATTCGTCAGCACCTGGCGGAATTCCATCCCGTGCGCGACACCAACTGCCATCAGCAGGAATGTCGCGGCAAGTTTTGCTAATGCGCCAGACATCGGGTTCTGCCGCGTATTCATGCCAGTCTCCCGCTACGATAGTCGTCCAGTGCCTGATGGATCTCTTCCTGCATATTCATCACGAAAGGACCGTACTGCACGATAGGCTCGTTAAGTGGTTTACCGGCAACCAGAATCAGACGTGCCGCTTCCTTGGCAACGATGGTTACGCCATCCGCTTCCGGTGCATTGCTCAATATTCCCATGCGTTGCGCATCGACTTGCTCTCCTCCCACCTGCACCGCACCACGATAGACATAGAGGAACGCGTTGTGGGTGTGCGGCAAAGCAGTAGAGAATTGCGCACCTGCAGGCAGGTGGATGTCCAGATAGACCGGCTCCGTGACTTCGCGCGTCACTGCCCCTGCCACGCCATTGCTGCTGCCCGCGATCACGCGCACGGCCGCGCCTTCCGCGGTAGCGTATTCAGGAATCTCTGCCGACGAAAAATCCTTGTACCAAGGCACCGCCATCTTGTTGCCGGCAGGCAGGTTGAGCCACAGCTGGAATCCTTCCATCAGCCCGTCTTCCTGCTCGGGGATCTCGGAATGGATCACGCCACGTCCGGCGATCATCCACTGCATGCCGCCGTTCTCCAGCAGGCCTTCATGTCCTGCACTGTCACGATGGCGCATGCGCCCGGACAACATATAGGTGATCGTTTCGAAGCCGCGATGCGGATGATCGGGAAAACCGGCGATGTAGTCGTCCGGGTCATCGCTACCAAAAGCATCCAGCATCAGGAACGGATCGAGTCGGCGCTGCAACTTGCCGGTCAGCACGCGGGTCAGGCTGACGCCCGCACCATCCGAGGTTGCCACGCCTTGCACCAGACGCTCTATGCTGCGCGATTGCTTGAGTGTTGTTTGGGTCGCCGTGTTCATGGCACTTCCTTAGTTGACTAAAGTGCTTGCATATTAGGCGTTCCAAATTGATAGATAAATATAATCTGGCGAGATAGACTATCCCACAAATGGAACAAACTAATATCTCAGCCGATGACATGCTCCTGTTCGCAAACATTGCCGAGCAGGCCAGTCTGGTGCGCGCATCAGAACAACTCGGCATGCCCAAAGCCACGGTTTCTCGCCGTTTGAGCAAGCTCGAAGAAACGCTGGGACAGAAACTGCTGATCCGCACCACACGCCGCCTGACGCTCACCGAGTTCGGCCAAGCCTTCCTCGACCACTGCCGCCGCGTCGCAGAAGAAGTCGTCACCACACAGGACTTCGTGCGCAGCCAGGACGTGCAACCCAGAGGCCGACTGCGCGTCTCCATGCCCGAAGACTACGCGCGACGCAGCCTGTCGCGCGCACTCGCCACCTTCATCGAAGCCTATCCGGAGATCGAACTGGAACTCGACCTGAGTTCGCGACTGGTCGACCTGATCGGCGAACGCTTCGACCTCGCCATCCGCATGGGCGAGCTGGCGAACGATTCCACGCTGGTCGCCCGCAAGCTGGACGAACAACACCTCGGCCTCTACGCCAGCCCCATCTATCTGGCACTACATCACGCCCCGCAACATCCGGATGAACTCATACACCACACCGCATTGCGCATGGGCGCAGAGAACGGACAAGCGCTGCCCTGGCGACTACTGCGCGGCAAGGAAGAATGGCAAGGCGTCCCGCCCGGCCGCATGACACTGAACTCCATCAGCGTCATCCAGCAACTGATACTGGACGGCGCAGGCATCGGCATGCTGCCCGTACCGTTCGCGGAAGAGGATGTGAAACATAAAAGACTGGTGCGCGTGCTACCGGACTGGTGCTTCCCTTCCGTCAGCGCATGGGCCGTGATGCCGATGCGCCGCTTCCTGCCGAGCAAGACGCGCGCGTTTCTGGATCATGTGGAGAAGGTGCTGAAGCTGGCTTGAACTTCGTATTCCGCAAACAAAAAGCCTCGCATCACTACGAGGCTTTTTTGTTTTCTGAGGTAATTGCATCACCCCATATTTGTCAGCGCAATATCAAGCGCCAGAAAATTTCAGAATAAATACTTCCCCGTAGTTCAAAACAAAGGCCTTTTTTCTTACGGGATTAATAAACTCCTTCTTCAATTCGGGCAATACCTTGGTGCGATAATTTGAGTCCAATTTCATGAAATTGGATATTTGAGCCACATTTTCAGGAATCGCGCGATCAACAATCGATTGCGTCAGTTCCAATAAAAGTCCTTCTAGCAACTGCTCAAAATCATCATGATTTTTATTTAGAAAATACCCAGATGACTTCTCGCTCGATAACTCACTATTGAGATAGTCCGCACTGCCTTTAGATACTTCATCAATTTTAATCAACTCACTCTTCTGAAGAAGCTTTGCGATATACCCAATCATTGCAATTAGATATGTCTCACCATTGGAAATGATATCCATAATTCTCGATGAGTATCCTTTCTCCTCCCCCGATTCCGCTGACACCTTAATAAAATTCCTGACTGCATCAAGCAACAAAAGTTGATCGCACACTTTATCGACATCAAAACCATGACAGAAAATTTTCTCGTATACATGATCATTAGAAAAAATCTTAGATGTTGCACTTCTGGCTGTACCAGGCATTTGATAATCAAATGAAAGTACCAATTTGCCAACAACATCGTTTGTTGTGTACTGCCACGCCTCAAAGCCTGCCGCTTTCTTGATCTTATCGCCTCTTTTAATACTTACAAACACTTGCGGGTTATGTGAGGCAAGCTCAAATTTTAACTTTCGCTGCTCTGGGGTGTTCGACTTTAAATCCCTATCTTTAATTGGCTTTTGAGAATTTGATGCTTCAGCAACTCGGCTAATTAATTCAGCGTTATCCCCCGCCTTGATGATTTTCGTAAGAACTTTCACGTTATCCAACTGCTGAATTGTCTTACTCAGCAGGTTCGTTGTTTGACAACCATTGATTATTGAAAAATCGTATAGCTTTAACTTATTTCCATCTTGAATAACGTCTTTGCACGCAATAATTACACCATTATTGTTGTACCAAAATAGCTCAGGATTACCGCTTATAGACTTTTTTACTTTGTCATCGATTTTTTTCAATGGCTGAAAGAATCGATTGTTTTGCGCAAACAATCCCCCTTCCGCATCATGTTTATCAAACAATCTCTTTAGTTCTATTGCTGGAATATTCACAACAAATCCCGACAAGGACAGACCTTTCGACTCAACAGTGGTTTGAATCATCCCTTCATCTTTATTAAATGAAATTACATCTTCAGGAACATACTCTTTCGGCTCCTCTACTCTGCGTATATGAGCTTCGATGTCATTAACATCATAGATTTCGTAATCAAACTCAGAATTGAATGCACTCAAGTGCTCTTTAATTTCATTCTTTTTATTCTCCGACAGCTTTGTTGTTGATACAAAAGCAATGAGTATTATCGGCGCATCAGTTTCAAGATCGTCTAGAACTGTTTGGTACACCTTCCTAAGTTTTTTACTGTATTGATCAGTATTCTTTTTCCCATCAAAGTTATGGAATGTATCGATAGCTTTACTAGCTTCCTTTTCGTAGTCATAGGCGTTATTGAACGAGTCAAAATATTTTGACTGAACGATAATAAGCCTCTCATCACTATATCGCCCTGAAGCATCGCGGAATATAAAGTCATTTCCCCCATCGCCTGCACCGTCGACAAATGACTTATTGAAAGTTGGGAAAGAATATTCACCATCAAAGAAAATGTATTTACAACATACCGCCCCAAACATGTAATGTCTGGCAATTCCAGAATATTTTTTTGATTCACTGATTAGCTCATCAATTTTTTCTTCGAGTAACTCGGTCGACATGTATCCCCCGTAAACGTATCAAGTCAGCAGAAAAAGTATTTTACATACCAGAGAGATTAACTGCGCCTATCTTAATACAGCTGAGGAACATCAATTTCACCGCCATTCAGTTTCAATTAAGGTCATATTGTGAGTTATCGACGCAAACAAAAAGCCTCGCATCACTACGAGGCTTTTTGTTTATTGGTGGGCCCTCACGGACTTGAACCGTGGACCAAAGGATTATGAGTCCTCTGCTCTAACCAACTGAGCTAAGGGCCCGTGACACTTAGCCTTCGCCGTCGAGGAAGCTCTTCAGTTTCTCGGAACGGGAAGGATGACGCAGTTTGCGCAGGGCCTTGGCTTCGATCTGACGGATACGTTCGCGGGTGACGTCGAACTGTTTGCCGACTTCTTCCAGCGTGTGGTCGGTGTTCATCTCGATACCGAAACGCATGCGCAGCACTTTGGCTTCGCGTTGAGTCAGGCTGTCGAGGATGTCCTTGGTGACGTTGCGCAGACTGTCGAACACGGCCGCATCAATCGGCGCCAACGAGTTGGCATCTTCGATGAAGTCGCCCAGATGGGAGTCATCGTCGTCGCCCACCGGCGTTTCCATGGAGATGGGTTCCTTGGCGATCTTGAGGATCTTGCGGATCTTGTCTTCCGGCATCTCCATCTTGATGGCGAGCGTGGCGGCATCGGCTTCGATACCCGTTTCCTGCATGATCTGGCGCGAGATGCGATTCATCTTGTTGATGGTCTCGATCATGTGCACCGGGATACGGATGGTGCGCGCCTGGTCGGCGATGGAACGGGTGATGGCCTGACGGATCCACCATGTCGCGTAAGTTGAGAACTTGTAACCGCGACGGTATTCGAACTTGTCCACGGCCTTCATCAGACCGATGTTGCCTTCCTGGATCAGGTCGAGGAATTGCAGACCGCGGTTGGTGTATTTCTTGGCGATGGAGATGACCAGACGCAAGTTCGCTTCGATCATGTCGCGCTTGGCACGGCGTGCCTTGGCTTCGCCGTTGGTCATCTGGCGGTTGATCTCTTTCAGGTCAACGATGGGAATACCCACGCGCTGCTGCAGATCGACCATCTTTTTCTGCTGGTCGACAATCGCCGCTTCGTGACGAGCCAGAGATTCGCTGTACGGTTTCTTGGCTGCGATCTCGCGTTGCACCCATTCCAGATTGAGCTCGTTGGAAGGGAAAGACTTGATGAAGTGCGGACGCGGCATGTGCGATTTTGTGACGCACAGTGTCTGGATGGCGCGTTCGCTGGCGCGCACTTCTTCCACCATCTTGCGCATGGTGTCGCACAGGGCATCCACCTGCTTGGCGGAGAAGCGGAACTGCATCAATTCGTCGGAGATCTGCTGTTGCAGTTTGTCGTATTGCTTGCTGCGGTAGCCGTACTTCTCGTAGGCCTTGCCCATCTTGGTGAACAGGTCGCTGATCACGGCGAAACGTTCCAGTGCATCCGAGCGCAGTTGTGCCAGGTTTGCAGCCGCTACAGCCGCTGCGGCCTCTGCCTGCGCTTCTTCGTCTTCATCATCGTTATCGGAATCATCATCATCCGAATCGGATTCGTCGCTCGAATCACTGTCGCTGCCGCTGTCGTCGTCCTTGCCGATACTGGCTTCATCCTCGCCATCAACAAAGCCGTCGATCAGTTCGTCCACTTTCATCTCTTCGTTGGCGATCTTTTGCGCCAGCTGAAGAATCTCGGCGATCGTCGCCGGGCAAGCGGAAATGGCCATGATCATGTGCTTCAGGCCATCTTCGATACGTTTGGCGATCTCGATCTCGTCTTGACGCGTGAGCAGATTCACCACCCCCATCTCGCGCATGTACATGCGCACCGGGTCGGTGGTGCGTCCGAACTCTGAATCCACAGTAGAGATTGCTGCTTCAGCTTCGGCGGCGGCATCTTCATCGGCGACTGGCGGAGCGACTTCGTTCATCACCATCGACTCGCTATCCGGTGCGACGTCGCACACGGAGATGCCCATGTCGTTGATCATGCTGACGACGCCTTCGACTTGCTCGACTTCCAGCATGTCGGGCAGGTGGTCGTTGATTTCGGCGAAGGTCAGATAGCCACGCTCCTTGCCCAGCAGGATCAGCGCTTTGAGACGCGTGCGACGCTCTTCGATGTCTTGCGAATTGTCACTCTGCTTGCTGGTTGCTTCTGCGGTCTTGGCTTTTGCGCTGGCAGTCTTGCCTGCACTTTTCGCTCCGGCGCTTGCCGCTTCAAGCTTTTCTTCGGCTGCAGAATTTTTTGTCGAAGTCGTGGTTTTGTTTTTTTGCTGAGTCGCCATGCTCGGTTCCCAGAATTAAATTGATTAGCGGGCGGTCGAGTATGGTGACCGCCAAAAGGGCGCGGATTATAGCAGATTTATTCAACTTTTCCGAAGGTTAGCTTCACCACTCGGCCATTTGGCCGGATGCAATTACCGTGCCTGCTTCGTGTTATTAGCTCACTCCGGCCTTTAATTGCTGCAATGCATCACTCAGCTGGGAGAGCTTCTCGCGTTCGACTGGACTCATTCCGGACAGTCCTTTGGCCAGCAGCGTTGCCATCTCACTTTCGATCTCCGATCGCCGGATATTGCGCAGCAGCCCGGCAAAGTCCGCATCAATGTCGTAATCATCGCCCAGCTGAATGACTCCTCCCTGCACGGACGCAAAAACCGAAGCGTGCTCCGTATCCTGGAAATGCTGGATCAGCGCGGCAGTGCTGACTTCGTTTGCGCCCTCATGCAGCCAATCGACAAGTGCCGCAATGGCAGCCCCCTCGGCACCTTCATTCGACCAATCGCGCGGCAGCTGGCGAGCCAGTTCAGGCTTCATCAACAGGCAACGCAGCATGTGTCGCAATTCTGAAGGCGTGTTGCGTTTTGCCTTTTGCGGCGCGGGCCGCTTCGGTGCTGCAACCGGTTTGATCGACCACAATGCTTCCAGTTCTGCTTGCTCCAATCCGGCCAATGCAGCGACTTCCTTGCGCAGCAACAGCGCAGTGGTCGGCGCGGTGATCGCCGTCAACAAGGGCTGCGCATTCTTCACCAATGCGCTCTTGCCTTCCTGTGTCGTCAGATCGACTTGCGCGGCCAATTCGCGCAGCAGGTAACCGGATAGCGTCAACGAGTCATCCAGCTCGTGCTCGAAAGCTTCTGTGCCGTATTGCCGTATATAGGAATCCGGGTCATGTTCTTCCGGCAGGAAAAGGAAGCCGATGCGTTTGCCGTCCTGCAATTGCGGCAGCGCATTTTCAAGTGCGCGCCAGGCTGCTTTTCGCCCCGCACGGTCACCATCGAAACAAAACACCAGCTGATCGCACAGGCGCATCAGCTTTTGCACGTGAAAAGGCGTCGTCGCTGTGCCCAGCGTCGCCACGGCATATTCCACGCCGTGTTGTGCGAGCGCCACCACGTCCATGTAACCTTCCACCACCACTACGCGCTGCTGGGCGCGAATTGCTTTCTGCGCCTGATACAGACCGTAAAGTTCGTGACCTTTCTCGAACAGCGTGGTTTCCGGCGAGTTCAGATATTTCGGCTCGCCCTTGTCCAGCACACGTCCGCCGAAGCCGATGATCTGCCCGCGCACATTGACGATGGGAAACATGATGCGGTCGCGGAAACGGTCGTAGCGTTTGCCCCCTTCACCTTCGATCACCAGCCCTGTCTCGACCAGCGCAGCATCCTGATAATTGTTTACTGCCGCTTTGAGCGGCTGCCAGTCATCGGGCGCGTAGCCGATACCAAAACGTGCCGCCACTTCACCCGAAAGCCCGCGCCCCTTGAGGTAATCGATGGCACGCTGATTTTTTTTCAGTTGCTCCCGATAGAAACGCGATGCGGTTTGCATCAACTCGTACAGGTCGGGCGCCACTTTGTGTTGAGGTGTATTGGAAGCTTCGCGCGGTACTTCGAGCCCAATTCCTTTGGCCAAATCTTCAATCGCCTCGACATAGCCCATGCCCATGTGCTCCATGACGAAGCCGATAGCTGTGCCATGTGCGCCGCAACCGAAGCAGTGATAGAACTGCTTGCTCTGACTTACTGTGAACGAGGGGGATTTTTCGTTATGGAAGGGGCAGCAGGCGACGTAGTTGGCGCCTGCTTTCTTCAGCGGTACATAGCGGTCGATAACATCGACGATATCCAGACGGTTGAGCAGATCCTGAATGAAACTTTTTGGAATCACTCCAGCCCCCGCTCGATAGAGAACCACTGAATCCCGGACAATGCCGGGACGTTGAAATTACTTGGACAGCGCAGCCTTGACCTGCCCGGACACTTTACCCAGATCGGCACGTCCAGCCAGTTGCGGCTTGAGGATGGCCATCACTTTGCCCATATCCTGCACACCGGCGGCACCGGATGCGGCAACTGCCTGCTCGATGGCGGCGGCGACTTCCGCTTCAGTCATTTGCTGCGGCATGTAGGTTTGCAGCACGGATATCTCGAACTTCTCGACATCCGCCAGCTCTTGCCTGCCAGCTGCTTCGTATTGGGTAATAGAATCGCGGCGCTGCTTGAGCATCTTGTCGATGATAGCCAGCACATCCGCATCGCCCAGCTCTACACGCTCGTCGACTTCCTTCTGCTTCATGGCGGCAAGCAGGAGGCGAATCGCACCGAGACGCGCCGTCTCTTTGGCGCGCATCGCGGATTTCATGTCGTCAGTGATCTGCTGTTTCAGGCTCAAGCTCTACTCCTCAAAACAAAAGCAAAACGCCGCAACCCCGAAAGATTGCGGCGTCCGGGCGAATCTGAATCAATACATCTTCGGCGGCAGGGTCTGGCTGCGCAGGCGCTTGTAGTGGCGCTTCACGGCAGCTGCCAGCTTGCGCTTGCGCTCAGCTGTCGGCTTTTCGTAAAACTCGCGGGCGCGCAGTTCGGTCAGCAGACCTGTTTTTTCTACGGAACGCTTGAAGCGGCGCATTGCTACTTCGAACGGCTCATTTTCTTTAACACGTACGGTTGTCATGGACAAACTACCTTTAACCAAAAATTCGAGGGCGCGATTCTACCGAACTCGTCCCCGGCACACAACCTGTATTTATGCAACCGTTACCCGGCCGAATTTGCGCTTGCCCACCTGGGCCACGACGACCGTTCCGGCCTTTATCTGCAGGGCCTTGTCACTTACCTTCTCGCCATCCAGCTTGACGCCGCCCTGATCGACCATGCGCAACGCTTCGGAAGTACTGGCCACCAGGTTGGCTTGTTTAAGCAGATGGGCGATGCCGATACTGCCGTCTGCGGACTGTACGGTGAGTTCGGGCATATCGTCCGGCAGCACGCCTTTCTGGAAGCGCGCCTCGAATTCCGCCAACGCCTCTTCGGCGGCTTTCTGGGTATGGAAGCGCGCCACGATCTCCTGCGCCAGCATTACCTTGATATCACGCGGGTTGCGGCCTTGCGCAACTTCTTCCTTGAAATGCGCGATCTGATCCAGACTGCGGAATGACAGCAGATCGTAATAGCGCCACATCAGGTCGTCGGAGATGGACATGATCTTGCCGAACATCTCGGTCGGTGTATCGGTGATGCCGACATAGTTACCCAGAGACTTGGACATCTTGTTGATGCCATCCAGCCCTTCCAGCAAAGGCATGGTGAGCACGCACTGGGCCGGCTGACCATAATGTTTCTGCAGCTCGCGCCCCATCAGCAGATTGAACTTCTGGTCGGTACCGCCAAGCTCAAGATCAGCCTTGAGCGCAACGGAATCGTAACCCTGCACCAGCGGGTAGACGAATTCGTGGATCGCGATGGGTTGATTGCCTTTGTAACGCTTGGAGAAATCGTCGCGCTCCAGCATCTGCGCCACGGTATGTGTCGCTGCCAGACGGATCAGATCGACGGCGCTGAATTTGTCCATCCAGGCTGAGTTGAACACGACTTCGGTTCGGGCCGGGTCGAGCACCTTGAACACCTGATCTTTGTAACTTTCGGCATTGGCGAGCACCTGCTCACGCGTCAATGGCGGGCGGGTGGCATTCTTGCCGGTAGGATCTCCAATCATGCCGGTGAAGTCGCCGATCAGGAACAGGGCGTGGTGTCCCAAATCCTGCAACTGGCGCATCTTGTTCAACAATACGGTATGACCCAGGTGCAGATCAGGCGCAGTGGGATCGAAGCCCGCCTTGATACGCAGCGGGCGATTTTGTTCCAGTTTCTTGACCAGCTCTGCTTCGATCAGCAGTTCATCGCTGCCACGCTTGATTTGATTGAGGATTTCTTGTTGACTCATGTCGAATGACCGCTCGTCTGTTACTTGCCCGGGGGGCCGGGCGGATTTTGATGGGGTATCGCTTTCTGTTAAAGTGGCGCCGTATTTTGCCAGCCGGTCGCAATGCCTTACGCATATGTGCCGGTGACGCCACCGAGGAAGCGCGAATGTTACCGCAAAACACCCTGCTACACGCTCACAAGATGAAGCTGCGCTGGTTCATCACACTGTCCACCCTGCCGTTACTCGGGGTGCTGACCGCGTTCGGCATCATGCCGCAGACCGTCGGCTTGTCTGCCTCGCAATACAGTGTCTTTGAGAATATTGCGCTGCCTGTCGCCACTGAACCGTCGTCTGAAGCCGCCGTGTTCTGGCGCAATGACCGCGTACAACGCGGCGATACCGTCAGCGAACTGTTGCGCCGAGTCAATGTGCAAGACCCGGCCGCGGATGAATTCTTGCGCCGCGACGCTTCGGTGCGCTCGTTCCGCCAGTTGCGTGTCGGCAGGACTTTACTGGTTGAGACTGACGATGCGCACAACCTGCTGGCATTGCGATATACCGACAATGACGGCAATCATGTAAAAGTCTTCAAGGACGGCGCAAGTTTCAGAGTGACGGAGCAAGTTGCCGAAACCGAGCGCCGCGTTTTCGTACAGACCGGCGAGATCGCCAGCAGCCTGTATGCCGCCACAGATG
>JAQUAD010000027.1 GCA_028687425.1 Sideroxydans sp. | reverse complement strand
TGGGCGTGTCGATTTTTTTCCGCTCCAGCAGGGATATGCCAAGTTTGCCGTTCTGGAAATTTTTGATGGTGATGTTGCCGTTGATGGTGAGATCAGTCCCCTCGCCTCCCCATTCGTAGGTGTATTTTCCGTCTGCGCTCTTGAAGGTGCCGGCTTTGGTGGCTTTTTGGAGTTTGCCTTCGCTGTCGCCGCCTATGCCGCCGGATAGTCCGGTGCCGTCGTATTTGATCGTGCCTTGGCCGTCTGTGTCGGTGATGGTGTCAGAGCCATCGCCGGTTTTGTAGATGTAAGTGTCGTTGCCGGAACCGCCTTCCAGCGTGTCGTTGCCTTTGCCGCCGATGAGTTTGTCGCCACCTGCGCCGCCCTTCAGCGTATCCGAATCTGCGCCGCCCAGAAGGGTGTCTGCACCGTCGCCGCCGTCCAGCGTGTCGTTGCCTTGTCCGCCTACGAGCAGGTCATCGCCTGTCCCGCCGGTGAGATTGTCTGCCCCGGCTTCGCCCAGCATGAAGGCGCCGTTGTTCTTGCTGTCTGTCGCGGTCATGCCGCCAGTACCAACTGCAACGCTCCAGTCGTGCAAGTCGGCGATCTTGCTGCGTATCTGGCTGCGCTCTTCGGCGGTGAACAGCACATCGGTGTTGAGGTAGCTGGTGAAGTATTGCGCGTAGCCTTTTGCTTGCGTGATGTTGGCATTGATGCGGGTGGTGTCGAATTGCAGGCCGCCTGTTACCGCTTCGAAGAGTTGTTGCTGGGCATTGGGATCAATGGCGGGGTCTTCGCTGTAGTACTTTTCCATCGCAAAGGCGATGAGGGCTTTGCCCAGATCGCGGTAGGTGTTTTTTCCACCGGCTGTTGCCAATGTATCTAGATCTGTCGTGAAGCGATCGAGCAAGTGGTCACCACCCACAGGCACTCCATCAACGCCGCCTGTTTGGTGGCGGACGAGGAGCTCAAGGAAGTTTTGATCGCCCGTATCAGTCGGATGAGAAAATATATTTGTATCAAAAATCACGTCCAGCAAAGACGGCAGCCTACTTGTCATTTGTCGGAAAGCATCGCTCTGCAAAAAGGCAGTAAGCAATGCATGAGAATGTAGGCTGAAAGGATCAAAGTATTCGCCATGCTGCAGTGAAGGAAGTTCTGTACCGATTCTGAGCAAAGACCCTGCAGATAGGAATTCACCCTGAACGCTCAGGCTGGTGACATTTGCTTCACGTGCATCAAGGCCGTAATTCGACCACCCCACACCCAATGGATCGAACGACCAAATGAACTTATCCAGCGAAAACAGTTCCGCAGCAGAAAAACTATTTGACAACGTACTTCGCAATGCCGTGGCTACGACCAGATTTGCAGCGTTGCGAAACGGTGCTTGGTCAAATGTTGTTGCTGCTTCACCAAAAAACACTGCCAACAAAGCAGCCAAGCCGCCCCCCAAGCTGTGCCCTGTCAGCGTGATATTGGCTCCCACTGGTGCGCTAGCTTTTACTTGCAAGTAATACTCGGCAGCCTGAATGAGCTGATCGTGAATAACTCCCGTTCCCAAGTTGGCATCAGCGGCTAGGTCGGCTGCGGATTTGTCGTAGGTGCCTGCAAAGGAGATGACATATTCGCTGACGTTGGTGAAGGTGGAGGCTTCAAAACCAGTAGCAGGGTCATTAGCATGTGAAGCGGGAACTTCAAACCAACCATCAGGTATCGGAAATTTATTTTTATCAAAAGGGCGTGTGGAAACATAAGCTGCGCCAGCCATCAGTGCGAGGTCAATTTGAGTAGCCATGATTATTTCTCCCTGAAATTTTTCAAAATTTATTTTGTCTTGCGATCCATCATGCGCTTGCCAATAGAATCACCTACTCCAACCCACATCCCTTTGTAAAAAACCATCTCACCACACCTCTCGCCCCCCGCGTTTTCAATGTTCTCCTTCAGAATTGTTTTGAATTCCGGCTGGGTAAGGCTGCTGTTCAACTTTCGAACACGCTCCGCTGAAACAATAGAAGATGCGACCAATTCATCCGCATGGCTTTTTGTGTTAATCACTAGATTGATGTCCTTAAACTCAAGCGGTAACTCTTGCATGGTGACGCGTTGCCACGTATTCCCATCGTGCTTGAAAATGACGTAGGGCGGATTTGGTCTGCCCCACTTGTTGTAGGACATGCACCCTAGAGGCTCAACCACGATGTAAGCTGTGCCGTTCAAGATATGCAAAGCAAGTAATGTGAAATTGGCTCGCCCAACGTCTTCGCTGAATTCATTCTTGAAAGTGATTTCTTTATCATTGCCGGGTACCGTAAAGCTAATCTCTTGCTCCTTAATCGGCGCACCTTGCCCAAGTTCACGAGAGCCACCAAAACTTTGCGAACGCTTTACGATGATTTTGTTGCCGTCATGCAGCATCACTTCTTCTTTCCAGCTCTCTGAGCATGCACTCATGCTCACCACCATCGTCAGGATCAATCCAAGTGTAATAAGGCGATCTCTCGCCAATAACAATGCACTCATGCTTCGCTCCTTGGATGTTTGATATTTAGTGCGTGGATAGGCTTGGGTTCAGATACTTCTTCGACCTCGACACCAAACTGCGCTTCAAAACCGAATAATCGGCTGGCTTCAAACATGAGCAAGCCGGGGAAACCGACACTGGAAAGCAAGTAGAGGTACATGCCGGTTACAAAGAATGCGACACCGCTATCTCCGGGTTTCCCGAAAATTCCAAGCGCGATAGGTTTCACCAAGAATATGGCGAACGAACCCAGCAAACCCACAGCCATCAGAAATATCCCGAATCTGCGCATAACCTTGATCCGCGCGCCAGGTATGAAGGCATTTAATGTGTGTGAATGGCGTACGACCAACACGATACGATAGATGAATAGTCCAAGCAGGATGAGCATCATGATGATTCCACCACGGAACAACCCGCCGCCTGTAGCAAGCCCGATCCATCCGGCTGCACCGAATACACCCGAAGGGAAAATGACGGCTATGAGTGTCAGGCAATACAACCATTTCAGTGAACGACTGGCTTCAGTTTTCATACGAGCTCCAAAAGGATTTTTGTTTGCTGCTCTTTCCTACCGCCTGATTTACTTGCCTACCGACTTCTCCAACTCCTCAACCCGCTTCACCAGTATGGCGATCTGCGCCTGCTGTTTTGCATAGGTGCTGACGAGCTGTTTGGCCGTATCGGCCAGCCCCTTCACTGCGATGGTGAGTTCGTCTTTCTTGGTGTTGACGTGGTCGATGCGCATCATCACCAGTTGCGCGACGTCTTTCGGGTCGCTGATGATGCGTTGTGGTTTGTCTTTTTCGTTGCCGTTGATTTTGGTTTGCTTGGCTGCTTTGCTTTGGGTGGTGCTTGCTGCTTCGGTCATGCTGTTCCTCTCTGTGTCTTTTTAATGGCATTTCAATTCATCAAGCCCGCCCTCACCCCAGCCCTCTCCCAGAGGGCGAGGGAGCTATGTCGGTCAAGCTCATCTCTCCCTCCCCGCCTCCTGAAACGCCCCCATCACCGGCGAGAGCAGGTATTCGAGAATGGTTCTTGTACCTAGATGTATCTCTGCTGTGACTTGCATGCCGGGACTCAAGGCATGTTTGATGCCGTCGACAATGAGTTCCTGCGCTTTGAGGTCGACCAGTGCGCGGTAGGCGTAGGGTTGGCCGTTGGGGGATTTTGCGTTGGGTGGGGCGGCTTGTCCGGCGCCTTGTTGGTTGGCGTCGCTGGCGTCGGCGCTGAGGTGGGCGACTTCGCCTTGCACCATGCCGTATTTCTGGAACTGGTAGGAAGCGAGTTTGACTTTGGTGGACTGGCCTTGATGGATGAAGCCGACATCCTGGTTGGAGACCCATACTTCGGCACGCAGTTTTTCGTCTTTGGGGACAAGGGTCATAAGGATGGTGCCTGGGCTGATGACGGTGCCTATGGTGTGGGTGGCGACGTCTTTGATGATGCCGTCTTGCGGGGCTTTTAGTTCTAGCAGTCCGTTGCGGTATTGCTGTTTGGTGACTTCGGCCAATGTCTTGTCGAGCTTGTCGCTGATGTCGGCACGTTCAGCTTGCAGGCGCTGCCGATAGTCGGCGCTGATCTGTTCGAGTTTTCGCTGCGATGCCTTGAGGGTGGCTTGGGCGCTGGCGATGAGGTGTTGCTGGGTTTTGAGGTCCTGGGCTTTTTCGGTGTACTCGCGTTGTTTGTCGGCGGCTTCGAGTTTGCTGACGTAGCCGTCCTTGGCAAGGTCGCTGAAGGCGTTGGCTTGTTTGCGGTAGTGCGGGAGGGTTTCGAGGAGTTTGGTCTTGGCTTGTTCGGCGGCGGCCAGTTCGCTTTGAGCTTTATCGCGGATGCTGCGTTCTTCAGCTAAGGCAGTGTGATAGGCGGTTCGGTTGGCGTGATATTGGGCGAGCGCTTCGTTGTAGAAAACTTCCGGGTCGCTGTCTTCGCGGTTGAATTCTCTATCGGCGAGTTCGGCATCAATGCGGCGCAGGTCGATCTGTTTGCCGCGATAGTCGGCGTCGATAGCTTTGCCGTCGGCATCGGACAGGGTGGTATCCAGCCGCATGAGGACTTGTCCGGCTTGTACGTGCTGTCCTTCGCTGACGAGTATTTCGCTGATGAGGCCTTGTTCGAATGGTTGGACGATCTTGACGTAGCTTTGCGGGATGAGCTTGCCTTCGGCGCTGGCAACGATGTCGAGCTTGCCGAATGCGGCCCATAGCAGCAGTGCGAAGAGCAGGAGCAGCAGAATGCGCAGCATGGCTTGCGCGAAGGGGGCCGGAGGCTGGTTCTGAACCCGGAGCAGGCTGGGTGCAAAATCCTGAGGATCTACTCCGACAATACGCGCCTTACGCGCTACTTTCTTAGCAGCCGCCACAGGTGTTCCTCGACAAGTTTATCTTTGTTGGTTTCGCATCTTTCGATGCGCTTGTCGCCAGGAATTCCCCCTATGCGACGTACGGGAACTTACTGGGGTTTAGGCTTCCGGACAATATATCTTTTGGCCTATATATTTTTGCCAAAAGATATAGATAAAAATGTAACAAGCTTGCAAGATTGCTTAATAATTCATCAGGAAAGCCTGGCTGATGGAATTCGTCAGAGGTGGAACTCCATGAAGTCTCAATGAATTGGGAGAATTACGGCCTGAATAATTCGGGCCTGATAATCATCCCGTCGGCTGATGAAAGCAAAACGCCAACTATCTTATCGGTGCTGCATGCGCTACCGGTGTCGCCGCTTCGGAAGGCGCACTCGTTTCCTGCTTACCGAACTTGAGCACCTCGTCCACTTGCAGGGATTTTGGCAACTGGTGGGTGATGAACAGCATGGTCACCTGTCCCTTGAGCTTGTTGATGGTGACTGCAAAATGCTCTGCGGTCTGCATGTCGAGGTTGCTCACGGCTTCGTCGAAGATCAGCACGCGCGGATGCTTGAGTAGGGCACGCGCGATGGCGATACGTTGCTTTTGCCCACCGGATAGGCCGACGCCGTTTTCGCCGACGGGCGTCTGATAGCCCTGCGGTAGTTGTTCGATGACATGGTGAATCTCGGCCATTTTGCATACGTGCACGATCTCTTCGAAACCGGCATGCGGGTTGGCGAGTTGCAGGTTGTCGTAGATGGTGCCGGAGAAGAGACGGGTTTCCTGCGGCACGACGCCGAAGTTGGCACGCAATTCGTTGGCCGCCAGATGACGCAAGTCGTAACCGTCGAGCAGGATGCTGCCATCGCTGGGCCAGTAGAAGCCTTGCAGCATCTTGGCCAGCGTGCTCTTGCCGCAACCGGATGGCCCCATCAGTACGGTAAGCTTGCCTGCTTGCAGCGTGAGCGATAGGTTGCGATACAGGTAGGGATGTTTGTCGCTGTAGCGGAAGCTGACGTCCTTGAGTTCCACGCAGCCGCCCGCCCCGCCCTGCGCACGCGCTGGGGTGAGCGAATGCGGCTCGTTCGGCACATCCATCAGGTCGCCTAGTCGTTTGACGGCGATGTTGGCCTGCTGGAATTCCTGCCACAGGCTGGCCAATCGCAACATGGGTTGCGTCATGCGTCCGGCAAACATCTAGAAGGCGACCAGCATGCCGATGGTAAAACCGTCGTTACGCATCACAAGTATCGCGCCCACCACCAGGATGGACAGCGTCATGATCTGTTCCAGTGCATTGACCACGACATTGAAGGAGTTGGAGAGTTGCTTGGTAGCAAAACCAGCGGCCAGGTATTGCGCAAGATAGTCGCCGTATTTCTGCACCAGCACGGGTTCCATCTGCAACGATTTGACGGTTTCCATACCGGCCACGTATTCGGTAACAAAAGCCTGGTTCTTTGCGCCCAGCATGAATTGTTCATTAAGACGGTCTCGCAAGTTCGGTGTCACGAGCAAGCTGGCGAGCGTGATGAGCGACATCAGCAGCAAGGCGATGAGACTCAGTTGCCAGCTGTACCAGAACATCACCGCAAGGAAGATGAGCAGGAAAGGAAAATCCAGCAGCAGTGAAACAGCAGCACCGGTGATGAACTCGCGCACGGTCTCCACCCCATGTAAACGAGCGACCAGCGTGCCTGTCGGTCGCTGCTCGAAATATGGCACCGGCAGGTGCAACATGTGACGGAATACGTGACTGCCCAATACGGCATCAATGCGGTTGCCGGTATGCAGAACGAAGTACTGCCTCAACCAGGTCATGGCACTGGAAAAGATCATGAACATGACCAGCCCGACTGCGATGGCGATGAGCGTACTTTGGGTCTGGTGCACCACGACCTTGTCGATGATGACCTGGGTAAACAGCGGCGTGACGAGGCCGACGAGCTGAATGGCGAGCGAGGCGATCAATACGTCGCGCCAGATGCGTTTGTGTTTCATCAACTCGGGCACGAACCATCGAAAACCGAACGGCTCGGCTTCCTTCGGTGCACTGGCGGCTTCTTCCCCTTCGCTGGCATTCTGTTCCTTGCGTGCGATGAGCAAGATGTCGGTGCGGAAATGTTTGAAGAATTCTGCTTGCGGGATGGTCTCGGGCGATTCCGAGCCTGCGCGGAAGAACAGCACTTGCCCGCCGCTGGCTTTGATAAGCAACACGGGAACTGTGATTGGTGGTGCTTCTTCCTGTTCTGGCGCGTCAGATTCTGGAGCAGCCGACTCCTGCTCGGCCTCAGGTTTGGCGGTTGCTTGTTCGGCTGGCGGGGGACGCAGGAATGCCACGGCAGGAAAAGGCAGCTGATCCAGTGTTGCCAGTGTCTTGGTATCCAGGTTTCGTTCGCCTACCTTGAAATCCAGTGCCTGTAGTGCATTAAGCACAGCTACACGCGAATAAGGTGGTGGGAACTGCTGGCGAATGAGTTGCGGGTCGAACGGTAATCGGAAGATGCGCGACAGACTGCCAATCAGCCATAGCATGTCTTGCCCTGTGTGATGCATCGCGCGCCTTTCTTTTTATTGATGTGACTCTGTCGAGCTACCGCTACGCATTCAAAGCAAACTGCTGTCACGGAAGATACATTGCATCCACCCGGCGTGATTCACACTGGAAGCGTGGGAATTTGCCTGAAGTTATTTCTTGCCACCGTTGACGGCAGCCTTCAAACCCGCACCCGCCTTGAACGCAGGCACCTTACTTGCCTTGATTTTCAATTCCGCACCTGTGGCCGGATTGCGGCCAGTGCGTGCTGCACGCTTGCGTACTTCAAAGGTGCCGAAACCAACCAGTGCGACGTTGTCGCCTTGCTTCAGGGTAGCGGCAACGATTTCGATAAGAGCTGCAATGTTGCGATCTGCATCGGCCTTGCTGCTGCCCGTTTTAGTGGAAAGCGCGTCGATCAGTTCCTTGCGATTCATTTGAAGCTCCCTGCGTGTTGTTTGAAAGACCGCCGCGATTGTTGTAGAAAACCGTGGGGACATCAAGGAGAAAAAATATATAGACCGCTCCATATTGCATAGCCAATTTCCATATATGGTGGGGCGCAAAAGAATTAGCTGACCCGCAAACAACTTGCCTGCAATGAGCAAGTTCCACTGTGAATTTCAGTTCGTATTCCAGCACCTGGAATCAACCGAACACATTGCCGATTATCATCGGTGATCGCAGTTGACTCGATCTTCCTTCTACCCATCAAACTACACTGCAAAATAAATATAAAGCATTAAGACAACAAAAAGGCCTGCATTTCTGCAGGCCTTCATGTTTGGTGGGTCGTGAGTGGATCGAACACTCGACAAACGGATTAAGAGTCCGCTGCTCTACCAGCTGAGCTAACGACCCGGAAGAGCTGCGCATTTTAGGGGCACGATTATTTTTGTCAAGATTTTCCCCGAAAATTTCTCGAAAAATAATTGCAACAAGCTTGTGAACAAATTCACATCGAGCCACGGAACTAATTCGGCAGTAAACAACCTATAGCTCACTTTTGTTCGGGTAAAGTCAGCAGGATAAATAAGGTCTTCTGTCAATTTCCTTTCCTTCCTAAATTAATTGAGAACACAAAACTGAGTCCCACCGGAGAATTCGAACCAATGAAGAAGATAGCCATCGCCATCCTGTTCCTGTCACAACTCATCACCGGCGCCCATGCGCAAGACATCGCCATGACTGAAGAACAAATCAGCAAGCTTGGCATCGTGACGGCGGCATTGCCGGCGCAGGCGAGCGGCGAGATCTCCGGCCTCCCCGCACAGGTTGTCATCCCGGGAGATCAGCTCTACACCATCAGCACGCCGCTCCCGGCGATGGTTGAACAGACGCTGGCAGGCGTTGGGGACTCTGTTAAGAAGGGGCAAGTATTGGCGAGATTGCAAAGCCCTGCGTACATTGAAGCCCAGCGCAGCCTGTTGCAAGCACACATGCAATACCAGCTTACCGCGGAGAACTACAACCGCGATCAGGAACTCTGGAAGGATGGCATCATCGCAGAAAGCCGACTGCGCGCGACCCGCAGCCTGCGCAACGAAGCCAAAGCCGTGCTGACCGAACGCCAGCAGACTTTGAAACTGTTCGGAATGTCCGGAAAGGAGATCGAGCAACTGCTGTCCGGAAGCGAATTGAGCAGCCAGCTTGCCATCACTTCGCCCATCAACGGCATCATCCTGGATAAATCGGCCAGTTCCGGACAACGACTGGATGCGGCCACCCCCATCTTCAAGGTAGCCAGACTGAATCCCCTCGGACTGGAGATACAGGTTCCGCTGTCCAGCTCTGGAAACATCAAGACCGGTGCTGCCATCGACATCCCTGCATTCTCGGCCAGCGGCAAAGTTGCCGCGATCGGCCGCAGCCTGAGCGGCGGCAGCCAGACTATATTGGTACGTGCACTAATTGATAAAGGGACTGAAAGCCTCCGTCCCGGCCAGTATGTGGAAGCGAACATCACCGCCGCAGGCAATAGCATGAAGCAGTGGAACATCCCGAACAGTGCGCTGGCCCGGCTGGGTGAGCAGGCCGTCGTATTCGTCAGGACCGCCAGCGGATTCCGCAGCGTAAAGGTCAATGTAAAGCTGGAAGGTGCCCAGCGCAGCCTGGTAGATGGTGATTTCAAGGGCGACGAATTGTTCGCCGTGCAAGGCGTGTCGACGCTGAAATCCAGCGCAATGAACAACAGCGGAGACGAATGATGTTATCGAAGCTGGTTGAATTCGCGCTGACCCAGCGCATGCTGGCTGCTGCCTTGATGTTGTTGTTGATCGGCGCCGGCGTATCCGCCTTCCGCGAACTCCCTATTGATGCTTTCCCCGATGTTTCGACCACCCAGGTCAAGATCATCATGAAGGCGCCGGGCATGACGCCGGAAGAAGTCGAAGCGCGTATCGTGGCCCCGATCGAGCTGGAGATGCTGGGCATCCCCGATCAGCGCGTGCTGCGTTCCATCTCCAAATATGCCATCGCCGACATCACCATCGACTTCAACGATGGCACTGATATCTACTGGGCACGCCAGCAAGTCGCGGAGCGTTTGAACAATGCGCTGCGCGATCTGCCTGCCGATGTATCTGGAGGACTTGCTCCCATCACGACACCGCTGGGTGAGATGTTCATGTTCACCGTGGAAGGGGATGGCGTCTCGCTGGAAGAACGCCGCACCCTGCTCGACTGGACCATACGCCCCGCGCTGCGCACCTTGCCCGGCGTGGCTGATGTCAACTCGCTGGGCGGCCTGGCGCGCAGTTTCGAGGTCGTCCCCGACCATAACGCGCTATCCGCTCGCGGTATCTCTTTTGCCGAGTTGCAAGCGGCAATCGAAGCCAACAATCGCAACGATGGTGCAGGCCGCATCAGCGATGGAGACGAATCGCTGCTGGTCCGTGCCGAGGGCAGCATCCGCAACTTGCAGGATGTGCGCGACATCGTCATTGTCGGCACGCATGGCAACCTGATCCGCGTCAGCGACGTTGCACAAGTGCGTATCGGCAGCCTGACCCGCTACGGCACGGTCACCAAAGACGGCAAAGGTGAAGCGGTAGAAGGACTGGTACTCGGCCTGCGCGGTGCGAATGCACAGAAGGTCGTGAACAGCGTGCGTGCCAAACTTGCAGAACTCGCCCCCACCCTGCCCGCCGGCGTAAGCACCCGTGTGTTCTACGACCGCGGCAGTCTGGTCGAACGTGCGGTCGGCACCGTCTCCAAAGCATTGGGTGAGGCCATCATCCTGGTGGTCATCCTGCTGGTATTGTTCCTCGGCAACCTGCGTGCCGCGTTGGTGGTCGCGCTCACCCTGCCGCTGGCGGTATTGTTCACCTTCATTCTGATGCGCAAGTTCGGCATGTCGGCCAACCTGATGTCGCTGGGCGGCCTGGCCATCGCGATCGGTATGCTGGTCGATGCGGCGGTGGTAGTGGTGGAGAACATCATCAACCACCTTGCACACCGCAAGGCACACATCCCGCACCTGCATGTAATTTACCGTGCCGTAAAAGAAGTCATCACCCCTGTCGCCGCTGGCGTCGCCATCATCATCATCGTGTTCCTGCCGCTGATGACGCTGCAAGGACTGGAAGGCAAGCTGTTCATCCCGGTCGCCGTCACCATCGTGTTCGCACTGTTCGGCTCGTTGTTGCTGTCGCTGACTTTCGTGCCCATGCTCGCTTCTTTCCTGCTCAAGTCCGCCGGACATGAAGAACCATGGCTGGTACGCAAGGCGATGTCCATATATGTACCCATGCTGCAACGCGCACTGGACAAGGAGCGCATCGTCATCGTCACTGCCGTCTCGCTGCTGGTAGTGACGGCTGGCGTCTACATGCTGCTGGGCAAGACCTTCATGCCGGAGATGGATGAAGGCGACATCATCATGCAGACCTCCAAGCTGCCATCCATCAACATCGAGCAGACAGGCGAGCTGGACAAACGCATCCAGGCAGCTATCCTGGCGCGGGTGCCAGAAGTAAAAGGCATCGTGTCGCGCGCCGGTGCCGACGAGCTGGGTCTGGACCCGATGGGGTTGAACGAGACCGACAACTTCCTCGTGCTCAAGCCGCAGAAGGAATGGCGCACCCCTGACAAAAACGCGATCATCGACGACATCCGCAAGGTGATGGATGACTTCCCCGGCATCGAATACGGTTTCACGCAGCCCATCGCCATGCGCGTATCGGAGATGCTGACCGGCGCTCGCGGCGATGTCGCCATCAAACTGTTCGGCACCGACCTGGCCACCCTGAATGACCGCGCCGAGAAGATCGTCAAAGTGCTGGAAGGCATCAAGGGTAGCGAGGACGTGTACACCGTGCAGAACAGCGGTGTGCAGTACTACCGCATCATCATCGATCGGCTGGCCGCTGGACGTATGGGATTGAACGTGGACGACATCGGCGTGGCCTTGCGCAGCCAGATCGAAGGCCAGCAACTGGGCACGGTCATCGAGGACGCTCGACGCACACCGCTGATCATGCGCGGCATGGCCGAGGTCCGCCAATCACCGGCCTTGCTCGCAGCCATCAAACTGCCCTTGCCCAACGGCCAGGCCGTGCCGCTTTCCGTCGTTGCCAAACTGGAAAGAGCGGATGGCCCGGTCAAGGTAGATCGTCAGGATGGCCAGCGCATGGTGGTGATCCAGAGCAATGTACGCGGACGCGATCTGGTCGGATTCGTGGATGAAGCGAAAGCTGCCGTCGCGTCCAAAATCGACATGCCGCCCGGCTATCGCCTGACCTGGGGCGGCCAGTTCGAGAACCAGCAGCGTGCTGCCGCACGGCTCGCCGTGGTCATCCCGGTCGCATTGGGCATGATCTTCATGTTGCTGTTCGCCACCTTCGGTTCGGTGCGCCAGGCCGCACTGGTGTTGACCAACATCCCGTTCGCCCTGATCGGCGGCGTGTTCGCACTGTGGATCAGCGGCGAGTATCTGTCGGTTCCCGCCTCGGTCGGTTTCATCGCATTATTGGGTATCGCGGTATTGAACGGCGTGGTGATGGTGTCCTATTTCAACCAGCTGCATGATGAAGGCTTGTCGCTGGCAGATGTGGTGTTCGAAGGTGCGAAGCGTCGTCTGCGTCCCGTGCTGATGACTGCCAGCATCACGGCCTTCGGCCTGCTGCCGGTGCTGTTCGCCACCGGCCCGGGCTCGGAGATCCAGAAACCGTTGGCCATCGTCGTCACCGGCGGCCTGATCAGCTCGACATTGCTGACGCTGATCATGCTGCCCATTCTGTATCGCCGTTTCGGCCTGGAAAAAACCAAGGTGCAAGCATGAAAGAAATGAATTGTTGTCTGACGCTGGTCTGCCACAAATCGCTGGAAGAGCGGCTGGTGGATGAATTGCTCTCTCACCCGGACTGGGTGCGCGGCTTCTCGATCAAGCATATTGAAGGCGGCAGCCAGAAAGAGAAACTGCCCAGCATGCTGGAGCAGGTGCGCGGCCGTTCGCAGCGTGTACAACTGGATTCGGTAATGAATCTGGAAGATGCGAGACTGTTGATCGCCCACCTGAAACAGGCCGAACCCAACAATGAGATCGCCTATTGGCTGGTGCCGGTACTCGAATTCGGGAGGCTGGCATGAAGTTCCCGAGCTATGCACTGGCCGCTGCAAGCCTCTGCCTCTGTACATCCTTCAGCTATGCGGAAATCGACCTGCCCCCGCATGCCCAGGTGGATCGCGCGCTGGATGAGCACATCCTCGTGCTCAATGCTCAGGCACGCATGCAGATCGAGCAGAGCGAACAATACAAGCGCGACACCGGCGAGTACGAGTTCACCCTGCATGGTGCGGCATACCGTGACCGTTTGCTGGAAGGCACGACCCAGAACGACTACCGCGACTGGGAAGTGGCCATCGAACGCCCGCTGCGTCTGCCCAACAAGGTGTGGATAGACAGCGACATCGGTACGGCAGCCCTTGCCCGCGGTCAGCATGCCCTGGGCGATGCGCGCCATGAAGCTTCACGCCAACTGCTGCGCCTGTGGTTCGCCTGGCAACGCGAACAAGCCCAGGTCATGCAATGGCAGGCACAGCTGGACATCCTGCGCCAGCAGGCTTCCATCACCGAAAAACGCATCAAGGCCGGCGATGCGCCGCGCATGGAACTGAACCAGGTCAACGCCGCCGCCGCGATGTCGGAAGTCTCCATGCAGCAGGCGAAACTGCGCGCCGCACTGGCCGCGGATGAACTGAAACGTCAGTTCGCCGCCCTGCCCTTGCCTGCCAGCCCATCCCTGGCGGAACCGCAAGCCATCACCCAGCCGCTCAGCTACTGGCACGACATCATGCTGGATCACAATCATGAGATCGGACTGGCCCAGGCAGAGGCGGACTACCAGCGCGGACTTGCCGATCGCGCGAGTGCCGACCGTCTGCCCGACCCCACGCTCGGCCTGAAATACACATCCTTGCTCGATCGCAAACAACGCATCGCCGGGCTGTATGTCTCCATCCCGCTAGGCTATAGCGCCCGTTCGGCCAATGCCGACAGTGCCGCCGCCCAGGCCCGCATCGCCGCCGACCAGGCGCAGGCACTGCAGCGCAAGGTGGAAGGCGACATCTTCAATGCCTATACGCATGCGGTAAGCAGTTATGCGATCTGGCAGCAGGCCGGCACGGCGGCCGGTGCCTTGCGCCACAACGCTGACCTGGTCGCCCGCGCTTACAGTCTGGGAGAAAGCAGTCTGGAAACAACATTGATATCCAGACGCCAGGCGCTGGAAGCGACGCTGACCGAGACATTGGCACGGCTGGATGCCAACGAATCCCGCTATCGACTGCTGCTGGACGCCCATCAGCTGTGGCCGAACGCAACGGAAGAACATTCACCGCACTAACCGGAAACACGGCGGCCTTTGCGGCGCATTTCTTGATAGTGCATCGAGTGCTGTAGAATCTCGCACAGAACAATTCTGCCGATGCACCTTATTCATCAATGCGCAAAAAGATTCCGGTACAAAACATCAAGATCGGCATGTTCATCCATGAATTGTGCGGCAGCTGGATGGATCACCCGTTCTGGCGCAAATCCTTCCTGCTGGATTCCGAGGCCGACCTGAATACTTTGCGCACCTGCGGCATCCAGGAAGTATGGATTGATCCGTCGCGCGGACTGGATGTCGAAGGCGACGTTGTCGCCGTAACGGATGAAGAGGCCGAACGGGAGATCGCCGCCGAGCTGGATCGCATCACCAAAGCCAAGCCCAAAACTGAAGTCCGCGTCTCGCTGCACGAGGAACTCGCGCGCGCGCGCCAGCTGCAGGCAAAGAGCAAAGCCGCCGTCACCTCCATGTTCCAGGAAGCACGCATGGGTAACGCCATCAAGGTCAGCGAAGCCGCGCCCCTGGTGGAGGAAATCAGCAAATCAATCACCCGCAACCCGGAAGCCTTCCTCAATCTGGCGCGCCTCAAAACCAAGGACGATTACACCTATATGCATTCGGTGGCGGTCTGCGCACTGATGATCGCACTGGGGAAACAGCTGGGACTGGAAGATGACGACCTCAGGGAAGCGGGGCTGGCCGGCCTGTTGCACGATGTCGGCAAGATGATGGTGGATCAGGAAGTGCTGAACAAACCGGGCAAGCTGACCGACGAAGAGTTCGAGATGATCAAGGAACATCCGCGCAAAGGCTGGGAGATTCTGCAAGGTTCAAGCGACATTACTCCCACGGCGCTGGATGTGTGTCTGCACCATCACGAGCGCATGGATGGCAAGGGCTATCCGGATAAATTGGGCGGCGAGCAGATTTCCCTGTTCGCCCGCATGGGGGCGGTGTGCGACGTATACGATGCCCTTACCTCCAACCGCTGCTACAAGAACGGCTGGGAGCCGGCCGAGACCATCCGCAAGATGGCCGAATGGCGCACCGGCCATTTCGACGAGCGAATATTCCAGGCCTTCGTCAAAACCATCGGCATCTACCCTTCGGGCACGCTAGTAAGGCTCAAGTCAGGAAAACTCGCTATAGTCATGGAGCAAACAGAAAAAAGCCTGCTCACACCTATCGTCAAAATCTTCTTTTCGACCAAGTCCAACGAACCGATCATGCCTGAAATGCTAGACTTGGGACGTTCGCAGGAAAGTATCGTCAGTGCAGAAGACCCGACCAAATGGGGCTTTGACCTGAAGCAGATCGCAGGAATATAGCAATCAACATCAAGGGAGAAACAAATGTCCAACATCCAATCCGTGTTGCATGAGAACCGTGTATTCAAGCCTTCCGACGATTTCGTCAAGCAGGCAAACGTTTCTGGCATGGATGCTTACAAGGCGATGTGCGCCGAAGCTGAACAAGACTACGCTGGTTTCTGGGCCAATCTGGCACGCGACACCATTCAATGGCACAAGCCCTTCACCAAGTCGCTGGACGAGAGCAATGCTCCCTTTTACAAGTGGTTCGAAGACGGCGAGCTGAACGTCTCGTACAACTGTCTGGATAAACACCTCGCGACCCAACCGAACAAGACCGCCATCATTTTCGAAGCCGATGACGGCCAGGTCACCAACGTCAGCTACAAAGAGCTGCACGGCCGCGTCTGCCAGTTCGCCAACGGCCTCAAATCGCGCGGCATCAAGAAAGGCGACCGCGTCATCATCTACATGCCGATGAGCGTGGAAGCCGTTGTGGCCATGCAAGCCTGCGCCCGCATCGGCGCCATCCACTCCGTGGTGTTCGGCGGCTTCTCTTCCAAGAGCCTGCACGAGCGCATCACCGATGCACAGGCGGTTGCCGTCATCACCTCCGACGGGCAGTTCCGCGGCGGCAAAGCCATGCCGCTGAAACCGGCCGTGGATGAAGCACTGACGCTGGGCGGTTGCGAAGGTGTGCACACCGTCATCGTCTACCGCCGTACCGGTGCCAATATCGAGCTGGACGAGGACCGCGAAGTCTGGTGGCACGACCTGTTCAACAGCCAGTCCTCCGTGTGCGAACCGGAATGGGTAGGCGCCGAACATCCGCTGTTCCTGCTGTACACCTCCGGTTCCACCGGCAAGCCCAAGGGCGTGCAACACTCCACCGGCGGTTATCTGCTGGGCGCGATGATGTCGCTGAAATGGGTGTTCGACTACAAGGAATCCGACATCTTCTGGTGTACCGCCGATGTGGGCTGGATCACCGGCCACAGCTATGTCGCCTACGGCCCTCTGGCCATCGGCGCGACCCAGGTCATCTTCGAAGGTGTGCCGACCTATCCGGACGCAGGCCGTTTCTGGAAGATGATCCAGGATCACAAGGTCACCACCTTCTACACCGCGCCGACCGCGATCCGCTCGCTGATCAAGCTGGGCGGCGACCTGCCCAAGCAATACGACCTGTCCAGCCTGCGCCTGCTCGGCACCGTGGGCGAGCCGATCAACCCAGAAGCCTGGATGTGGTACTACGAGACCGTCGGCCAGAGCCGCTGCCCCATCGTGGACACCTGGTGGCAGACCGAGACCGGTTGCCACATGATCGCCCCGCTGCCCGGCGCGATGCCGATCAAGCCCGGCACCTGCACCCTGCCCCTGCCCGGCATCATGGCCACCATCGTCAACGAAGCCGGCGACGAAGTGCACGACGAACACGGCGGTTTCCTGGTCATCAAGAAGCCCTTCCCTTCGCAGATCCGTACCATCTGGGGCGATCCGGAGCGTTACAAGAAGAGCTACTTCCCGGAAGAAATGAAGGGCGCCTATCTGGCCGGCGACTCCGCGCACCGCGATGCCGACGGCTACTTCTGGATCATGGGCCGTATCGACGACGTGCTGAACGTGTCCGGTCACCGCCTCGGCACCATGGAGATCGAATCCGCGCTGGTCGCCAACCCGTTGGTGGCAGAAGCCGCCGTGGTCGGCAAGCCGCATGAGGTCAAGGGCGAATCCGTGGTGGCCTTCGTGGTGCTCAAGGGCTCACGTCCGGCCGATGCCGCTGCCGCCAAGAAACTGGTGGAAGACCTGCGCAACTGGGTGGGCAAGGAGATCGGCCCCATCGCCAAACCGGACGAGATCCGCTTCGGCGAGAACCTGCCCAAGACCCGTTCCGGCAAGATCATGCGCCGCCTGCTGCGTGCCATCGCCAAGGGCGAAGAGATCACCCAGGACGTGTCCACATTGGAAAATCCTGCGATTCTCGAACAACTTAAAGAAGTTGTTCGATAATGAGGAACAGGATTTCGGTGCAGGCTAATGCCCGCGAATGCGGGCGTTACGCCGAAACCAAAACCCGGCCATTCTGGAACAGCTGAAGGAAGTCGTTAAGTAAAGAAAAAAGGCCGGTATCCGATACCGGCCTTTTTTATCTCCCGGCGATTCCAAAACGCCGAATCGGCGCGCTTTTGCAACCCTGTTCTGCATTGACGCACCCCATGCCCTCAGCTACCATCCTCGCACTTGAAATCCACAGAAAGCCGCGCGTGCGACTTAGCAAGCTGTTCCTATCTTTACTGCTGATCCACCTTTCCTCCGCTCACGCAGCGGAAGATACAAATCCCCCCAGCGATCCCGCAATCAAGCTGGCACTTGTCGCCGATACCGAGCTCACCACTGAACCGGTTATCGACCTGACCCAACCCCCGGCCCCGATCCGGGAAGCACTGATCGTTGCACCGGAATACATCCTTGAGGATGCGACTCAGTCGGCAGCGATCGCTGATGAAGCAAGCAGTCCCGAACTTTCAGCCTTGCCGGACGAAGATGTTTGGCAACGCATCCGCAGTGGTTTCGCCATGAAGCCATTGAATAGCCGGCTCATCAAACGTCATGAAAAATGGTATGCCAGCCACCCAGAATACGTGCTGCGCATGAGCGAACGTGCCAACCGCTACTTGTTCTATATCGTGGAGGAAGTGGAGCGACGCGGCATGCCGACCGAGATCGCCTTGCTGCCCATCATCGAAAGCGCATTCAACCCGGGCGCAAACTCGGTCGCCAGCGCATCCGGCATCTGGCAATTCATACCGTCCACCGGCAAACACTTCGGCATGGAACAGAACTGGTGGTACGACGGCAGGCGCGACATCATCGGCGCCACCAATGGCGCGCTCGACTATCTGGAAAAACTGCACAAGCAGTTCGGTGTTGCTGCCTACAACTGGGGAGAAAATGCTGTCGCACGGGCCCAGGCCAGCAACCGCCGTCGCGGCAAGCCCACCGATTACGCCCATCTCAAGATGCCGCGCGAAACACAGAACTATGTCCCCAAGCTGCTCGCCATCAAGAACATCGTCAGCGATCCTGAACGTTATCGCCTGACGCTGCAGGCGATTCCCAATCGCCCCTATTTCGAAGCCGTCACCCCATCCCAACCTATGGATGTAAAGGTCGCAGCCGAGCTTGCGGAAGTCTCCCTCGAGGAATTCCTGGCCTTGAATCCCGGTCACAACCGGCCGGTGATTCTGCAGGATCAGGCAGAGGTGCTGTTGTTGCCGGCGGATAAAGTAGAGACCTTCCGCAACAATCTCAAGAACAGCGACCAGCGCCTGGTGTCATGGCGCGCATACGAATCCGACAAAGGCGAGGCATTCGCCGACATCGCCGAGAATTTCGACATGACGCTGGATCAGCTGCGCAAGGCGAATGGATTGTCCAAGTACGCCACACTGAGCAATGGGCAGACCCTGTTGGTGCCGGCCAAGGAAGAGGAAAGCGATACCGAGTTCACGCCATTCAATATGCACGCCACCGCCGTGCAGGAGATGTCTGGATTCAGATATGTGGTACGCAGGGGCGACACCATCTCGGGCATCGCGCGCAAATTCGGCATCAGCCAGCGCAGCCTGATCGCCATGAACAACGGACGCAGCTTCCTGCGCGTAGGACAGAAGTTCACTATCCTGCCCGGCAGTTCGCGCCGTGCCTCGTCAAGCCGCAGCAAAGTGAGAGTGGCGGTGAAGCGCGGAAGCAAAAAACACGAGATGACCAGCTATCAACGCTGAGTCGATTCACCTGCCGGCAGCCATCTGTTGGCCAAACTGCGGAAGATCCCCAGACCTTTCCAAAGCCCGAAAGAGGTACGCGCCAATTTCCAGGCTTCGCGCCGACGCCTGACAAGCAGCGCAGTCAACATGCCTGATAGCAACGGTTGATGACGCAAGAATCGGAGCACGACCAAACCCTTGTCCGCCAGCCGAAAAACGCCTTGCCAGCGCTCGCCGAACTCTGCGATTTGCCCGCGCTGTTCTGCGATCAGATTCTGCAGTTCAGCCCGTCGTAAACGTATCTCAAGCAAACGCTTATTCATCTGACGCTCCCAGCTCCTGTCGGTCGTTGCGCAATTCGGCCAGACTGGCCGAGAACAACACCGGGCGCTGATGCAGCAAACGCCGCAGCGACAGTGCACACACAACAGACATCACGAAGAAGGACATGGCTAGCAGAGAGGTCGCCAACAGCGGATGGTCATGCCAGAACATGGCAACGATGAAAATGCTGAACAACACCACCGCCATGCAAACGAAGAACACTGCAAGCAAGGCAAGCATGAGCATGCGTACCAAGCGCATGCGCTCTTCTGCCCATTCGTTCGCCAGCAGTTCCAGCCTGGTTGAAACGATAGCGAGCAAGGTGCCCAGTAACCGTTTCAACGAGGCGAACAATCCATCCGATTCCGGCATGGATCAGCGGCTACGTCCGATCAGCATCCCGATCAGCAAGCCAATACCGGCCGCTGCACCGATGGCTTGCCATGGATTGTCATGAACGTATTCATCCGTCGCCTTGGCAGCGACCTTGGTGCGTTCCAGCATCGCATGTTCCGCCTCTTCCAGGCGGGCCTTGGCCACAGCCAAGTTCGCTTTGGCTCTTTCGCGCAAAGATGCAGCTTTCTCACCGGCCTGATCGGCTGTCGCTTTCAGCAATTCCTCAGCATCCGCCACCACTGCACGCATGTCACTCGCCAGTTTTTCTTTGCTGACCTCGTAGGCTGAATTTCCCGCTTTCATGCTCATGATCCACTCCTCGAAATTGGTTGAAAGGGAACAACACCGGATGTCAGATACAACTCCTTCGTCCTGACATCGCATTTTCTTTTTATGCCTGCATGGCGCAATTGTCAATTCAATTTGGCTCAGCAGAATACAGATGGCAACGCACACCGTGCGTGCCACCCTTGGCATGGGTCATGGCAGGGAATTTGTCGCTGCAGATAGCCATTGCCTGCGGGCAACGCGGCGCAAAAGGGCAGCCTTGCGGCGGATTAGCCGGCGAGGGTTGCTCCCCTCCCAGACTGACATATTGCCTGCCTGCACCATCGATGCGAGGAACGGCCGACAAGAGCGCCTGAGTATATGGATGCCTGGGCGCACGCATCACTTCCTGCGTCGTACCGCGTTCCACGATACGCCCCAGATACATCACGCACACCTCCTGCGCGAGATACTCCACCACCGCCAGATTGTGCGTGATGAACAGATAACTCAGGCCCAGCTCCTGTTGCAGGGACCGCAACAGGTTCAGGATCTGGGCCTGCACGGACACATCCAGCGCGGAGGTCGGTTCGTCGCAGACCAGCAGCCTGGGCGATACCGCCAATGCTCGCGCAATCGCGATGCGCTGACGTTGCCCGCCGGAGAATTCATGCGGATAGCGCCACTTGCTGTCGCGCGCCAGCCCGACCTTGTCCAGCAATTCATCGATATGCGCCTGTCGTTCGGCACTGTCGTTGCCGATGTGCAGCGCAGCCATACCCTCTTCCAGTATCTCAGCTATCCGCATCTTGGGATTGAGCGAAGCATAAGGATCCTGGAACACCATCTGCATCATGTTGCGGTGCGCATCACCCTCGATCAACGCGCCCTCGAAATACACTTGTCCCGATGTTGGCTGATTCAATCTCAGCAAGGCCTTGCCCAGCGTGGTCTTGCCGCAACCGGATTCCCCCACCAGCGCCAGCGTAGTGCCCTGGGCGATCGAGAGCGACACACCGTCGACTGCCCTCACCTGCCCGACCACGCGCTGCAACAACCCCTTGCGGATCGGGAAATGGACTTTCAGGTCTTCGACCTGCAACAGGGGATTCTGGCTATTAGATTCAGGACGGGCAGCAAGCGCCGTCTGCTTAAGCTCCGTTGCAGTCGCCGACCTGTTTTTCCCGCCTCCCGTTGCCTGATACAGATGGCACCTCACCTCGGCCCCGCCTGGCACTGCAAACAGTTCCGGCATCTGCTCACGGCACAATGCCCAGGCCCGGTCACAGCGCGGAGCGAAACGGCAGCCTTGCTCTATGCTGCCCAGCGGCGGCACATTGCCGGGTATCGCCGCCAGCGTGTGGCCATTGCGCTGCGCATCCGGCAAGGCGGCAAAAAGTTTCTGCGTGTACGGATGCAAGGGTTTGGCAAACAACTGTTCTCGCGTCGCCAGTTCCACGATCTGCCCCGCATACATCACACCCACGCGGTGCGCGTTCTCCGCCACAACACCCAGGTCATGGGTGATGAGCAGCATCGCCATGCCGCTCTTCTGCTGCGTCTCGCGCAACAGTTGCAGCACCTGCGCCTGTATCGTCACATCCAGTGCCGTGGTCGGCTCATCGGCGATCAGTAACTGCGGCTCACCGGCCAACGCCATCGCAATCATCACGCGCTGCTTCATGCCGCCCGACATCTGGAACGGATATTCTTGTGCGCGGCGCGCGGCATCCGGGATGCCGACCTGCGTCAACAGCTCGATGCTGCGCACAAGCACTGCATCGCCGTACATATCCTTGTGCAGCGCGAGCACCTCGGCGATCTGAGCTCCCACCGTCATCACCGGATTCAGACTCAGACCCGGCTCTTGGAAGATCATCGCCATCCGGCCGCCGCGTATCTCGCGCATCTCGCGTTCGGCAAGCCGCTCCAGCGCGGTGTCGCCCAAACGTATCTCGCCGGCACTGTTCTCCACACCATCCGGAAGCAGTTTCAGAATGGACAGCGCCGTCATGGATTTCCCGCAACCGGACTCCCCCAGCAGCGCAAAAGTCTCGCCGGCGGCCATCTCGAACGAAATGCCATCCACGATGTTGGCACCGTTGCGCAGACGGGTAGTGAGCCTGTCGACTTTGAGCAGCTTGCTCATGCCTGCCCCTCCGTCCGGTTCAGCCGCGGATCGAAGGCATCACGCACTGCGTCGGCGAACAGATTGGCTGCCAGCACCAGCACCAGCATGAACACAAAGGCGGAGGCCAGCGACCACCACACCATGGGCTCGCGCCCCATCTCCAGACGCGCACCGTTGATCATGGTGCCGAATGAGATCATGGAAGGATCGACGCCGACCCCGACGTAGGACAGCACCGCCTCGGCCAGCACCAGCGCCGAGAAATCCATCACCAGCGCGATAAGGATGATGTGCATCACATTGGGCATGATGTGTCGCGACAGGATGCGCATTGACGACACACCGAACGCCTGTGCAGCCTGGATGTATTCCATCTCGCGCAGCTTCAGCGTCTCGCCGCGCAGCAAACGGCACAGCCCGGTCCAGCTGGTCAGACCGAGGATCAGGCACAGCGCCACCAGCCGCATATCGGCACGCGACGCCGAGGTATCGAACCAGTCCGGATGGGTATCTATGGTCACCTGCATCATCAGCACCGCCGCTGCGATCAGCAACACGCTCGGGATCGAACTCAGTACGGTGTAGATGTATTGAATGACATCGTCCACCCAGCCACGGAAATATCCCGCCGCCACACCGAGGAACAAGGCCAGCGGCAAAGTCACCAGCGTGGTCAGCGTGCCGATGATGAGGCCGGTGCGTATGCTCTTCAGAGAGAGATAGAGCACGTCCTGCCCCACCTTGTCCGTACCCAGCACGTGATAGGCAGCGGACAGATTCATGATCGTGCCGATCAGCGCTGCCAGCAACACCAGCGCGATGGTCAGTGCAGGCTGTGTGTAACGACGACGCAACAACCAGGACAGCATCACCCCGGCCAGAGTTCCTGCCAGCATGCCGACCAGCGCCCTCTGCAGCACATCCATGTCACGCTCCGCTTCGTCTGCCAGATGCGTGCCGCCGTATTGCAGTCTGGGATATTCGCGCACGACATTGTCCTGCGCATCGCGCATGCTTTCCTTGGCATACAGATGCAGGGCGAACGGGGCCGAATAGGTCTTTTCAGTATGTGTGCGCAAAGGACCGACCAGTGCATCGAATGCGCTCAGCACCTCGGGCGAGTACACCTTCTCGCTGCCGTTCTGCGGCAATGCGGCACGATAGTGCAAGGTATCCAGCAGCCCGATGACCAGGAACACCGACAGCACCAGCATGGACACCAGCGCCACGCTGCTGCGCGCCACACGCTTCCAGGGCAACATCAGGTGCTCGCGTTTGCGCACATGGACTGCTGCCGCGACGATCGCCGCGATCAGCAGGAACACCAGCGCATCGCTCCACAGGATGACGGGCATGAAGCTCATGACAGCCTCACCCGCGGATCGACCACCGTATAGGAAAGATCGGTCAAGATCAGGCCGGCGATGTACAGCACGGAACCGAGGAACACCATCGCACGCACCACGCTGAAATCCTGCGCATTGATGGCGTCGATGGTGTAGCTGCCCAGACCGGGGATGCCGAAGAACGATTCGGTGAGCAGGCTGCCCATGAACAACAGTGGGATCACCACCACCACGCCGGTGAGGATGGGGATCATCGCGTTCTTCAGTACATGGGTGAATAACACGCGCAGTTCGGACAAGCCTTTGGCACGCGCGGTGCGCACATAATCCTTGCCGATCTCATCGAGGAAGATGGTGCGATACCAGCGGCTGCTGGAACCGATCCCGCCAACTACGCCGATGATGATGGGCAGCACCACGAATTTGAAGCTATCCAGCCCGCCTGCATAACCCGAGATGGGCACCAGATGCCACAGCTTGCTGACTAGGAACTGGCCGCCGATGATGTAGAACAAGCCGGAGATGGACATCAGCAGCACGCACAGCGCCACCCCTGCCATGTCCAATGCCGTTGCGCGGAACAGGGTCATCAACAGCGCGAAACTGACATACACCACCAGTCCGATGAGGAAGGTCGGCAGTGCGATCGCCAGACTCGGCCCCATACGTTTCGCGATCTCATAGCTGATGCTGCGACCGTCATCCGAGTAACCGAAATCGAAGACGAACATGCTGGCCGACTTGTGCCAAAAGATAGTGTCGGTGAAAATCCCGGCGCTATCGGCGGCCGTATTGAGGAACAGCGGTTTGTCGTAACCGCGCTGCTGCTTCCATTTGTCGATGGCTTCCGGCGTCACGCGCTTGATGCCGAGTTGCATGCGCGCCATGTCGTCCGGCGTGTTGACCACGAAGAACAGTGCAAAGGTGAGCAGGTTCACCCCGATCAGGATGGGAATGGCGTAGAGGATGCGGCGTATGAGATAAGCGATCATGGGCAGCGGTATTGTACGGTAAACACTGCATTGCCAAACACCGGTACGAAGCAGAAAATGTTTTTCAAAGTCAGGCAGCTCTATTCCCTGCGTCGTACATTCGGCGCCCTGAGATAAGGAGATCATCATGAAGATCGGAGTCCTTGGTTCAGGAGATGTCGCGAAAGCACTGGCCGGCGGTTTGCTCAAGCACGGCCACGATGTCACGCTGGGTACACGCAACCCGGACAAACTCGCAGACTGGCAGAAAATACATCACACAGCACGTATCGCCGACTTCGCCACGGCTGCCGCTTTCGGCGTAGTGGTGGTACTGGCAGTCAAGGGCTCGGCGGCGCTCGACGTGCTGAGTCTGGCGGGCGCGGCCAATCTCACCGGCAAGACCGTTATCGACACGACCAACCCCATCGCCGATGCAGCGCCGGTCAACGGCGTGCTGAAGTTCTATACCAGTCTGGACGAATCGCAACTGGAACGATTGCAGCGCGCATATCCCGATGCGCACTTCATCAAGGCTTTCAACTCGGTGGGCAATGCGCTGATGGTCAATCCGCAACTCAAGGGACGGCCGACCATGTTCATCTGCGGCAACGACGACGCGGCCAAGCAGCCGGTGCTGGCCATCCTCGACCAGTTCGGTTGGGATGTCGCCGACATGGGCAAGGCGGAAGCGGCACGTGCCATCGAACCGCTGTGCATGCTATGGTGCATCCCCGGCTTCCTTCACAACGAATGGACGCATGCTTTCAAACTATTGAGACAGGAGTGACGTCATGCAGATCGAGGTCTGGTCGGATGTGATCTGCCCGTGGTGCTATATCGGCAAACGCAAGCTGGAGATGGCACTCGCAAAGTTCCCGCACTGGGAAAGCGTGCAGGTGATCTGGCGCAGCTTCGAACTGGATGCCAGCTCGCCACGCAACCCGAGCGGCACACTGAACGAGATGCTGGCCGAGAAATATCACGTCACGCTGCAGGAAGCCGCCGCCATGAACGACCGCGTGACCGAGGCCGCCAAACACGTCGGGCTCGATTACCACTTGGAGAACGCCCGTCCCGGCAACACCTTCGACGCCCATCGCCTGCTGCACTTCGCCGCCAGCCGCCAGCTGGACGATGTCGCCTCCGAACGGTTGATGCAGGGCTACTTCTCGGAGTCGCTTGCGGTCGGCGACATCCATGCACTGGCGCGACTCGCGCCCGAGTTCGGCATCACCGAACAGGAGGCGCTGTCCGTGCTGGAAAGCGATGCTTATGCAAACGCGGTACGCGCGGATGAAGAGCGGGCTGCGGAATTCGGCATCACCGGCGTGCCCTGCTTCGTCATCGATGAGAGCATCGTCATCGCCGGTGCGCAGCCTGTCGAGGTGTTCGCCGACACGCTACAGAAGGCCTGGCAAGAATCCCACGGCTGAAACATTCATGCCCCGAAAGTGAAAGCGTAGATCTCCAGCCCCGGTTGCAACGCTTCGATCTCCAGCACACCGCGCCGCATCTCACCCTGATCGATCAACTCATACAGGGTGTTGCGCTGCACCCTCAGGCTGCCTTGCGCAGCATCCTTACCGGCAGCGCCTGCAGGTGCCTTCCCGTTCAAACTGACCTTCACCTCGATCGGTTTGCCGCTGGCTGAACCCAGCACCAGGAATACCTTGCGTGCATTGAAATTCAGATTCAGTTGGGCACCCGCCGATGCGGAGACGCTACGTTCCGAACCGATCTGCCAGTCACCCGCAAGCGCCCAGTGGTCGTCCTGCAGGCGCGTCGGAAAACTGTAACGACGGGACGCATCCGCCACCACGTCCTCCGGGCTCTCGAAGTTTTGCCCGCGCGCATAGCCAAGATACGTCTCCGGCGTCTGCGTCGCGGCAAAAGCCGGCGCTTCGTCGGCGGCCTGCGCGACCTTCTCGCCCAGCCCCAGCAGGTAGCGGATGTTGTTCTCGGTCACGTCATACTGGCCTTCGCCGAAATGGGTGTAGACCACCTTGCCTTCGCGATCGATCAGGTAATGCGCGGGCCAGTAGCGGTTATCGAAATTGCTCCAGGTATCGAGCCGGTTGTCCTGCGCGACCGGGTACTCGATACCGTGCTCCGCGATGGCGGCCTGCACATTGGCGGTCTTCTTCTCGAACTCGAACTCGGGCGAATGCACACCGATGATGACCAGCCCCTGATCACGGTACTTGCGATCCCAACGGGTGATGTAAGGCAAAGTACGCACGCAGTTGATGCAGGAATAGGTCCAGAAATCCACCAGCACCACCTTGCCTTTCAAACCGGCCATAGTGAGCGGCTTCGAATTGAGCCAGTTGTCGATGCCGACGAATTCGGGGGCGGCATAGGGTTGGGGCAAACCGTGCTCCAGCTTCAGCTCGCCCTGCGCGACCTCAATGCGTTGGGAGGGCATGAATAGCGTTTCGATATCGACGCCAGAGGCGATCCACGCCACCGAGGCCAGGATCAGCACTCCGAAGCCGCGCCGCACCGCTTCCGCATGCTGTGTCAGAAAGCCAAGCTTGCTCATCAACTTGCGCCCGGTCAGCGCAATGATGAGCATGGGAATGCCCGCGCCGATGCCGAAGGACAGGATGACCAGATTCCCGGCCAGATCACTTTGCTGGCGGATCACCTGCACCAGCACCGCAGCCAGGATGGGCCCCGCGCACGGCGTCCACACCAGACCGATCAAGGCACCGATACCGATGCCGCTGAGGAAGCCCTCGCCCTTGCCTGTTGCCAGATCGTTGCCCAGATTCGCCGCGCCCTGCGTCAGCGCACTGAAGCGTGCGGACAATTTCTCCGACAGCAGCACCAGACCGAACAGCGCCAGCAGCACCAGCGATACATCGCGGATCACATCCAGATCGATGCCCAGCAGCGCCACCACTTCGCGTGCCGCCACCGCAAACAGGCTGAACGCCAGCACGAAACCGACGATGATGCCGTACGGTCTGCGCTTGCCGCCATCCACCGAGGCTGCCAGTACCAGCGGCAACACCGGCAGGATGCAGGGCGACACGATGAGCGCCAGCCCTTCCAGGAACGCCAGTCCGATATCGAGCGTATTCATATCAGCCTTTCTCCGGCACGAACTTCAGCACAGCACCGTTGTTGCAATAGCGCAGGCCGGTGGGTCGCGGGCCGTCCTCGAACACGTGACCGTGATGGCCGCCGCAACGCGAGCAGTGATACTCGGTGCGCGGGTAGATCAGCTTGTAGTCGGTGCTGGTCTCGACCGCACCGGGCAATACATCGTAAAAACTGGGCCAGCCTGTTCCGCTGTCGAACTTGAAGCGCGAAGGGAACAAGGGCTGCTCGCAAGCGACGCACAGGAACATGCCCGCGCGTTTCTCATCGTTGAGCGCGCTGGTATATGCGCGCTCTGTTCCCTCCTTGCGCAGGATGTCATATTGCTGCGGCGTCAGCTTCTGCTTCCATTCCGCATCGCTCAATATCAATTTGTCACTGCGTGCAGCAGCGAACGCGTTCCGCCCCAGACCGGGCAGCAGCAACAAGCCTGTACTGCCTGCTGCCAAGGAAATGAATGTGCGTCTGTCCATGGGATCACCTCTATCTGTTGATCGTTGCATCGTTCCGGCCGCGGCCCCTGCCACGACCGGCAACCACGCTTACTTCATGCGCTGCATCGAGCCATGCTCCATCTTCTCTTCCTTCATCATTGCTTCTTTCTTCATCTTCTTTTCCTTCAGCTCTTTCTTCTTCATCGCCTTCTTTTCTTTCTCGGTCAGCTTTTTCTTCTTCTCCATGCTGCCCTGCTTCATCATCTTGTCCTGCTTCATCATCTTGTCTTCCTTGCGCTCCATACGCATGGTTCCCTGCTCCATGGAAGTGTCAGACTTCTTCATCTCCATCGCACCATGCCCCATCTCATCCGCGGCCTGTGCCAGGCTGCCGGAAGCCGCCAGACAGAGTGCCAGCATCATCGATTGCATTGCTTTCATGAGTTTCTCCTTTTTGATTTCAGTTCGATATGACGAGCGATGCCGGGTGGTATCCTCATACACGGGTACACTTTCTGCCCCGTGCACCCCTTGATTCGTAACGGACGAAAAAATAGTTACAAGGCATGACACAAATTTCATCCAATCTGGAACAGTTGATGCGCGCAACGCTGCAGGGCGACAAGCAGGCCTACGCCGAGCTGCTGCGAGAAACCGCGCGTCTGTTGCGGCCATTCCTGTCCAAACGTCTGCGCTTCGAGCACGAGGTGGATGATGTGCTGCAGGAGATACTCATCTCGCTGCACAAGGCGCGCCACACCTACGACGGCCGGCGCCCCTTCAAGCCCTGGCTGTACGCCATCGCCCACTTCCGCCTGCAGGATCACCTGCGCATGCACTACGCCGACCACCTGCGGCACGCCGATGACATCGCCGATCTGGAGAACATATTGCACGACGATGTAACCGAAACCGCCATCAGTTACGAATCCATCAGCGGGGAGATAGAAAAACTCCCCGAGAAGCAGGCCACCATTCTGCGTCTGATGCATCAGCAGGGTTACACCGCAAAAGAGACCGCGCAGCAGATGGGTATGAATGAATCGGCGGTGAAAGTCGCCGCCCATCGGGCCTACAAAGTTTTAAGACAAAGGCTGGAAGAAAAATGAAAGACATCGAACAACTGGTGCAACAACTGAGCAGCGAGGCGACAACCATCCGCCCCGCGCCGTCACCGTGGGTGCTGAGCCTGAAATGGGCGGGCACTGCGCTGATCTATCTGCTCGTCGCACTAGCCGCCTCGGGACTGCGGCCGGATCTGGCGCAAGCTGTACAGCAGCCGTTGTATGTCGCAGAGCTGTTGTTGTTGCTGCTTATCCTGCTCGCTACCACCTTCGGTTCCGCCCTGCTCGCCTTCCCCGATCTGCACCAGAAACGCAAGCTCGTTTATGCACCGGCGGTTTTTGTCGCCATGTTCATGCTGCTGATGACCTTCGCCTGGCTGACCGATACGCCCCCGGCACCATTCCCGGTACACAGTTTCGAATGCACGCTGGATATCACCTTCGTTTCCTTGATCCCGGCCGCGCTGGCCTTCTGGGTCTTGCAAACTTATGCCAGCACCTATCCTCACTGGGCAGGCAGCTTCGCCTTGCTCGCTGCGTTCAGCGTCGGCGCGATCTGGTTGCGTTTGTACGAAGTGAACGACTCCATCCTGCATGTACTGCAGTGGCATTATCTGCCGATGATAATGGTGGGACTGATCGGGTATCTGGCGGGAAGGAAAGCGCTAAAGTGGTAATGAAGCACATTACTGTTCCCTCTTCTTCAACGCTCGCCACATCAACCAGCCGAACAACACCAGCAGGCCTGCACCAAGCAGCAAAGGCCAGTACACCGGCTTGTTCCACTCGTGCCGTTTCTGTTCACGATGCGCGGCATCCACGCGCCAATACTTGAGCTTGTTGTTGGCCATGATGTTGGGTTTGATGTTGTGCAGCCAGCCGTGCTGCAGCACATAGTTCTTGGGGTGGTAGCCCCATAGCCACGGCGAATCACGGCGCAGGATCTCCTGCATGCGGTCGATGATGGCCTGACGTTCCGGGCCGTTCTCCATGTTTTTCACGCGTTCGAACAGACGGTCGAACTCCGGACTGCTGTAGTTGCTGGCGTTCTCGCCGCTGAACTTCACCTTGCCCTGCGGGCCGTGCAACAGGAAGTAAAAATTCTCCGGGTCCGGATAGTCCGCGTTCCATCCCATGAAAAACATCTGTGTGTCGCCGCGCCGTATCTTGTCCTGAAAACGATTCCAGTCGGTGCTGCGCACATCGAGTTGCACCCCGATCTTGTCGAACTGCTTGCGTATCCAGTCCAGGCGCGATTTGTTGCCAACGCCGGTGGCAGTGGTATCGAAGTGCAGGACCAGCGGTCGGCCAGTCTGGGCATCAACTCCATCCGGATAGCCCGCCTGCGCCAGCAGCTTCTTCGCTGCTTCGATGGGTTTGCGCTGCGCTTCGCCGTTCACGCAGTCATACACATAGTGATTGATCCCTTCGCAACCTGCGCGATAACCGAAGATGCCGGGCGGGATGGGCGACTGTGCGGCGATGCCGCGACCGTTGGCGAAGATAGAAATGAATTCCTCGAAATCGACGGCGATTGCGATGGCACGACGCAGCTTGGTGGCACGCGGCGTATCGCCGCCCACCACGGGATCCAGCCAGTTGAAGCCGGTGTACATGGTGGAAGTGGCGACCGAGGTGGAGAGCTTGATGCCTTGCTGTTGCATCGCGTCGCTGACATTCGCCTCACCGCCGACACTGATCTGCACCGCCTGGTCGAAACTGTCCGAACTGATGCCGGAAGCATCGTAATAGCCCTGCAGGAATTTGTTCCAGTACGGGATGGTCTCCTTCTCCAGCGAGAACACGACCTGCTCGATCAACGGCAATTTCTTGCCTGCATCCTGCAACAGTCCCGCGGCTTCATCACCCTCCTCGCCTTCGCTCGGGAAACGTTCGCTGTCGTAGTAAGGGTTCTTCGTCAGCACCATGCGCTTGTTCGGGTCGTTCTCGGAAAGATAGTACGGTCCGCTGCCGATGGGCCACCAATCCAGCGTGAGGTTGCGTTCCTTCATACCGGGTTGCGCGTAGAAGCGCACCGCCTCCTCCGGCATGGGCGCGAAGAACGGCATCGCCAGCCAGTAGGCGAACTGCGGATACTTTCCTTTGACGGTGATGCGGTAAGTGGTGGCATTGACTACTTCCACGCCGGGCAAGGGATAGGCGTTCAGGTCGAGGTATGCATCCGGCTGCGCCTTGCTCGCAGCCTGCAAGGCGGCCGCATATTCCTTGAGACCAACGATGTATTCCATCATCACGCCTGCAATGGGGGTATGCAATTGCGGATGGACCAGGCGCTTGATCTGATAGACGTAGTCCTCCGCAGTGACAGTGCGTGTGCCTTGCGCAGCGAAATCTTTCAGGCCATGGATGCCTTCCAGGTCTCGCTCCTTGAGATAAAGATTGCCCGGCACCAGTGCCGGGTGCGGCTGATAGCGCATATAGGGCTTGATGCGGATCTCGTACACACTGTAGGCGATACGCGCATCGCGCGCGGTCAGCGGCAGCTGCTTGTGGTGCGCATCGTAATAACTCACGCGCGGCATGTCGCTGCCGGCCAGCGGCACCAGTTGATATGGGCGCTTCAGATAATGGTATTGCAGCGGCGGCGAGTAGATATGCGCCAGGAACTCGTATTCGTTCTCGCTATAGGCCTGCGCCGGGTCGAGATGCTTGGGCCGTTCGGTGAAGGCGGTATAGAGAATGGACTTGCCGGCATCATCGGCAGGGTAAGGAGAGTTCCACAGCGCGCCGTCACAGGCGGTGAGCAACAGCAAAGGCAAAAGCAGCAACAAGGATTTCATGGCGCGAGAGTTTAGCCGAAACACTCCGCTTCACGGTAACATTACGCAACGATTCCAACAGGACACGATCATGAACACAGACTGGCAAGATTTCCTGACGACGAACAAGGCGAACCTCGTTGCAGGCGTGCTGCACGATTTCGGCAACGCTGCGGCGGAGCGTGAAGCAGCTGAGCGTGGCGACATCCTGTGCGACCTGTCGCATTTCGGCCTGCTGCAGGTAACGGGTGAAGATGCGCAGGGCTTCCTGCAGAACCTGCTCTCCAACGATATCCGCGATGTCGACAACGGACGCTCACAACTTTCCAGTTTCAACAATGCCAAGGGACGCATGCTGGCCAGCATGCTGATCTGGAAACAGGACGATGCCTACATCCTGCAGATGCCGCGCGGACTGTGCGAAGCGATGCGCAAGAAACTGTCGATGTATGTGCTGCGTTCCAAAGTGAAGATCACCGACATCAGCGATGAACAGGTATGCATCGGGCTGAGCGGCGACAAAGCGCTGTCTGCCCTGCAGGCTCTGTATGCAGACATGCCGGGCGACAGCATGAGCGTGACGCAGACAAACGATGCCGCACTGATCCGCCGCGATGCGCGCCGCATGCAGATCGTCGCCCCAGCCGCGCGTGCCGGCGAGATATGGAACTCGCTGGCTGCCACTGCAACGCCTGCCGGCTCTCCCTGCTGGGACTGGCTGGATATCCGCGCCGGTATCCCGTTCATCCTGCCGCAGACGCAGGAAGCATTCGTGCCGCAGATGGTCAACTTCGAACTCATCGGCGGCATCAATTTCAAGAAGGGCTGCTATCCCGGGCAGGAAGTCGTGGCGCGCATGCATTATCTGGGCAAAGCGAAACGCCGCATGTACCTGGCACGCGTGATGACCGATAGCGCACCGCTACCCGGCGACAAGGTGTTCAGCGCCGCCGATCCGGCGCAGCACTGCGGCGAAGTGGTGAATGCGGCACAAGCCGCGCATGGCGGGTTCGAGATGCTGGTGGTGGCACAGACCGAAGCTGCAGATGCCTTCCCGGTTCACCTCGGTGCCTTGACCGGCCCGCGTCTTGAATTCGAACCGCTGCCCTACGCCCTGCCGTGAACCTGCCAGCCACCCTGTTCACTTCCGACTGGCTGTGGCTGTTCGATCTGCTGTTCGCGGCATTCATCTATCGCGCGCTGAAGCACGCCGACTGGCGACAGTTGCTGGACAACCAGAGCATGACCAATGCACTGGTCGGTCTGGTCATCGGTGCGTTCGTGTTCTGGCAGTTCAATGCGGGCATACGCCCCGGTGTCAATTTCCACATCCTGGGCGCAACGCTGTTCGTGCTGATGTTCGGTTGGCCGGTCGCCGTGATCAGCCTGACGCTGGTGATGATCGCATCCTTCTTTCGCAGCGGCGCGGACTACGTCGCCCTCGGCATCAACGGTCTGTTGATGATCGCCGTCCCGGCATTGTTCACGGAATGGCTGTTACGCTTCAGCCAGCGCAACCTGCCGAAGAACCTGTTCTTCTACGTGCTGTGGAACGGTTTCCTCTGCGCGGGATTCTCCATCGTGCTCAATGTGGCGGCGACATGTCTGTTGCTGCTGTTGCTGACTCACTACACATGGAGCGAGATACAGCATCACTACCTGATCGCCGCCCCCATCATCATGCTGACCGAGGCATTCATGACCGGCATGCTGATCACGGCCTTCACCGTGTTCCAGCCGGAGTCGGTAAAAAACTTCAGCGATGCGGAGTATCTGGACGGGAAATGAAGGATTTCAATCCGGCGCGAGTTCCAGCGTCATCTTGATGTGCGGCAATCCCGCATCCATGAACTGTTCCCCCACCGTAGCGAAACCGAAATTCTGATAGAACGGTACGGCATGCATTTGCGCATCGACATCCACCGCTGGGTACTTGCGCGAACGCGCTTCGTCCAGCAAGGCTTCCATGAGCGCAGTGCCGACCTTCTGCTTGCGCCACGACTGCATCACCGCGATGCGTCCGATGTGACCGTTGGGCAGGATGCGCCCGCAACCGACCGCTTCGCCGGACAGACTGAGCGCCAGGGCATGACGACAGGTCTCGTCGAACTCATCCCACTCCAGTTCCTCCGGCACACCCTGCTCGCGGATGAACACTGCCTCTCGTATCGCTCGCAGCAAAGGTTCACCGTCGTGCCATGACACCAGACTGACTGTGAAAGGATTGCTCATCCTCGCCTCCTATGTCGTTATGCAACGATCTCCACTTGCGTCCCGGTAGCCACGCGTTCGAACAGTTCAAGCAGTTCGGCGTTGCGCATGCGGATGCAGCCATGCGAACCCGGCTTGCCCATTTCCACCTCGTCCGGCGTACCGTGGATGTAGATGTAGCGGCGCATGGTATCGCAACTTCCGCCGCGGTTGTAACCATGTTCCAGCCCTGATAACCACAATATCCGGGTCAATATCCAGTCGCGTCCCGGATGTGCCTTGCCGAGTGCCGGCGTGTAGATCTCACCGGTCGGACGGCGACGCACGAACACGGTATCGACCGGTTGCCCCGCACCTATCCTGGCGCGGATGACATGCAGACCACGTGGCGTACAGAAGCTGCCGCTCTCCTCGCCTGCACCGTTGGCGCCGGTAGAGACAAGATAGCTTTGCAGCAGCGCGCCCTGGTCGTCGAACAATTGCAAGGTCTGGGAAGGAATGTGGATGCGGATCTTCATTGTGACTTTTGCTGGGTGCGGCGCATGGCGAAGAAGTCGCTGAGTATCTTGCCGCATTCCTCTGCCAGCACACCGCCTTCGATGCGTGCATGATGATTCAGGCGCGGCTCGGTGAACAGGTTGAACACACTGCCCGCCGCGCCGGTCTTGGATTCTTTCGCGCCGTACACCACGCGCGCGATGCGGGCATGGAAGGTGGCGCCGACGCACATCACGCAGGGTTCCAGCGTGACGAACATCTCGCAACCCACCAATCGATAATTACCGATGCGTTGCGCGGCATCGCGCAACGCCATCATCTCGGCATGCGCGGAAGGATCGTGGCGCGTGATCGGCGCATTGAATCCGCGCCCGACGATCTCGCCGTCCTTCACCACCACAGCGCCCACCGGCACTTCACCTGCCTGTGCGGCCTGTGCGGCCAGCGCCAATGCCTCGCGCATGTAATCTTCGTCCTGCATCCTCTGTGTCGTGCGATTTGTACGGGGCAGCAACGTAGCACAGATAAAGTTGCTTGTGTGCGCTTGCCATATGCCGCCGTTTTGACAACAATGCAGGCCATCCAACGGAGTATTGAATGCCAAACAAGCCTGTCACCGATTTCACCCTGCCCGCCACCGGCGGTACCGATTTCAAACTTCATCCCATCCGCAGCAAGTCCCTGGTCATCTATTTCTACCCCAAGGACAACACACCGGGATGCACCACCGAAGCGCAGCAGTTCCGTGACCTGTATGCCGAATACCAGAAGGCCGGTTGTCAGATCGTCGGCATCTCGCGTGACAGCATCAAGTCGCACGAGAATTTCAAGAGCAAGTTCACCTTGCCTTTCGAGTTGTTGTCGGATGCCGAAGAGGTCGCCTGCAATATCTTCGGCGTGATCAAGCAGAAGAAGCTGTATGGAAAAGATGTTCGCGGTATCGAGCGCAGCACTTTCGTGCTCGATGACAAGGGCGTTATCCGCAAGGAATGGCGCGGCCTGAAAGCAGACGGCCACGCACAGGAAGTCCTTGCATTCGTTCAATCTCTATAAGGAAAAACATGAACGCCCGCAAAACCTCGCCGGAGAAAACCACCAAGCTGTTCGTGCTGGACACCAACGTGCTGATGCACGACCCCACCAGCCTGTTCCGTTTCGAGGAACATGACGTCTACCTGCCCATGTTCGTGCTGGAAGAACTGGACAACAACAAGAAGGGCATGACCGAAGTCGCCCGCAACGCGCGTCAGGCCAGCCGTTTCCTGGACAACCTGGTCAGCCAGAGTGAAGACACCATCGAGCAAGGCGTGGCACTGGACGCGCTGGGCAACAAGAATGCTACCGGCCGCCTCTACCTGCAGACCGAGTTCATCACGCATGAGCTGCCGGAAAACTTGGCCAACGGCAAGGCCGACAACGCCATCCTGGCGGTGGTCGCGCACATGCACAAGCATCAGCCCAAGCGTCAGGTCGCACTGGTGTCCAAAGACATCAACATGCGCATCAAGGCGCGTGCACTGGGATTGTCGGCACAAGATTATTTCAACGACAAGGTACTGGAAGACACCGACCTGCTGTATGCCGGCACGCGCGAACTCCCTGCCGATTTCTGGGAGACGCACGGCAAGGACATGAAGTCGGGCACGCAAGCCAGCCAGACCTTCTACACCATCAAGGGCCCCCTGTGCCGCGACATGATGGTGAATGAGTTCGTCTATCAGGACAATGCGGACAGCCCGTTCTACGCCGTGGTCGCCGCGCAGAAGGACGACACCGCCACCCTGCTCACGCTGACCGATTACACGCACAGCAAGAACGCCATCTGGGGTATCACTGCACGTAACCGCGAGCAGAACTTCGTGATGAACCTGCTGATGAACCCCGAGATCGATTTCGTCACCCTGCTCGGCCAGGCCGGTACCGGCAAGACCCTGCTCACCCTGGCGGCCGGTCTGATGCAGGTACTGGAGCACAAGATCTATTCCGAGATCATCATGACCCGCGTCACCGTCTCGGTAGGTGAGGACATCGGCTTCCTGCCCGGCACCGAGGAAGAGAAGATGTCACCCTGGATGGGCGCACTGGACGACAACCTGGACGTGCTCAACCAGTCCAGCGACGAAGGCGGCGAATGGGGACGCGCAGCCACGCGCGACCTGATCCGCTCGCGCATCAAGATCAAGTCGCTCAACTTCATGCGCGGCCGCACCTTCCTCAACAAGTTCCTCATCATTGACGAAGCGCAGAACCTGACGCCCAAGCAGATGAAGACGCTGATCACGCGTGCCGGCCCCGGCACCAAGGTGGTGTGCATGGGCAACATCGCTCAGATCGATACGCCTTACCTGACCGAAGGCAGTTCCGGCCTGACCTATGTGGTGGACCGCTTCAAGGGCTGGGCGCACAGCGGCCATGTCACGCTGCAACGCGGCGAACGTTCGCGTCTGGCGGATCACGCCGGAGAGGTGCTGTGAAACTGATCGGCTCCAATACCAGCCCATACGTGCGCAAAGCACGTCTGGTGCTGCTGGAGAAGAACCTGCCGCACGACTATGTGGTCGACCCGCCCAGCGATCCGAACAGCGAGGTGTATCGCGTCAATCCGCTGGGCCGCATCCCGGCGCTGATCCTCGACGACGGCGAATGCATCTTCGATTCCGTGGTGATCACGGAATATGCCGACACGCTCAACGACACGCCCATCCTCATCCCGCGCAACGATGCGCTGGCGCGCATGCGGGTGCGGCGCTGGGAAGCACTGGCCGATGGCATCATGGATTCGGCCATCGTGGTGCGCAACGAAGTATTGCGCCCGCAGGAGATGCAGCTCGCTGCCACGCTCGAATTGCATAACAATGCCATCACGCATACCTTGCAGCACATCGCCGCGCAGCTCGGCACGCGCGACTGGTGCGAGGGCGATGCACTCACGCTGGCCGATCTGGCGCTGGTAAGCGCATTGGCCTATCTCGACCTGCGTCAACCCGGACGCGACTGGCGCGGCGCACACCCCGACCTGGCCGCATGGTTCCTGCGCATGAGTGCACGACCCGGCATCCAACTCTCACTGGCGGACAACAAATGAACGACATCGACAAAACGGATGAAGAATGGCGCGAACAACTCACGCCCGAACAATACGAGATCTGCCGCAAGGGCGGCACCGAACCCGCCTTCACCGGAGAATACTGGGATTGCCATGACATCGGCACCTACCGCTGCGTGTGCTGCGGCGCGCCATTGTTCGATTCCGAGACCAAGTATGAATCCGGCACCGGCTGGCCCAGCTTCTGGCAGCCGATCGAAGAGGAAGCTGTCGAATACAGCGACGAAGATCCGCTCGGCATGGGACGCATCGAAGTCGTGTGCAGCAACTGCGGTGCGCATCTGGGCCACGTGTTCGAAGACGGCCCTGCTCCCAGCGGCCTGCGCTATTGCCTCAATTCCGCCTCGCTGGCACTGGATCGCACATGAAGATCCTGTTCGACCTGTTCCCGGTCATCCTGTTCTTCATCGTGTTCAAAGTGGCGGGCGTATTCGCTGCCACCGCCGCAGCGATCGCCGCCACCTTCGTACAGGTCGCCTGGGTGAAATACCATCACGGCAAGGTCGATACCATGCTGTGGGTGAGCCTGGGCATCATCACCGTGTTCGGCGGCGCAACTTTGCTGTTGCATG